>JBNKNM010000115.1:0-17043 GCA_050293845.1 Pseudobacteriovorax sp.
TTTGATTTGTTGTCTAAATGCAACTCGCAAGGGAGATAGCTTTCTTCCTTAAGCTTATAGCTTATATTCCGATAAGTAAGCTTAAATATAAAAGCCTTATTATGGACAAGTGATGTCTGAAACAATTACGTTTTCTAACTTAGTTATCACCATTGAGAAGACGCCGCAGGAGGTGTGTTACACTTTTGTTGGTGAAGTTGACGAAAACTTTAGACATGATCAGGTGCCACGGGTCAAAGACTGCCAAATAAGGCTGATTCTCAAAGACATCAATCAATTCAACTCTGTAGGTATCAGAGAGTGGATACATTTTATATCGGATATGAAGAAACGAGGAATATTGATTTTTCAGGAATGTTCTGTGGCGATCATCGATCAAATCAATATGATTCCTGATTCTCTCGGCAATGGCAAAGTCGAAAGTTTTTTTGCCCCCTACTATTGTGAATGTGGTAAAGAAACAAACAAACTTATCATCACCAAAGATCATATCAACGAGCTTAAACGATTGGTAGCCCCAAAATTCACTTGTGAATGTGGACAAACACTAGAATTTGATGCCTTAGAAGAAAGTTATTTTCAGTTTGTCGACAGCACTAGATAATTGATCCACCCGAACACAGCTTCTGGCAGAAACACTGGTAACCACTCAAAAGAAAAAAGATATTAATCTAAATCAGAGGCAAAAGTCTCTGATTTAGATTAAATTATAAACTCGCTTTATCACGCAAGTGCTTAGCTGCAAAAAGGCTTTGCATTGATTTTTGCTATAAATTTCGCTCCTTAGTTAAGCTTATAGTTTTTATGCCGACAAATAGTTCAAGTATAAGTCCAATTAGGAAAAAGCAATGGCTAACAAGGAGAATCAGGGATTAGCAGCGCCGCCATCTAATTGTAAATAGGGATAAGTCTGGAACTTAAGGCTCTCGAAAAGAGTTACTTTCAGCATATCAATGGCATCTGCTATTTGCTATGGGAGAGGTATGGAGAATGCCAGTATGGATGCTTTGGTTAAAGCTAGCATCGCTTCACTGTTGAAAAAGATCATACCCGATCTTAAAAATCAGCTTGAGCAACTTCATGTGGACGAAGCTTTATCCCCCATCGATCTGGAAAAGCAATCTTATACCATTGCCGAAAGTTTGGAATTTCTCGAAATAATCTTGAAGTGGTATAAAAACCAGGTTCCTGATAAACATTCTCTTAATCAGAGCACCCCACAACTAGCACAGAGCACCGAATCCCAGCTTCATGACAACATCAATACTCCTACAACAGCACAACCTTTAAAAGGAGCAGCAGCTATGACTGACGATCATGATGAATTATCCGATGAAGAAGCGATGCGCTTATTGGCTGAAATGGAGGGTAGTGAAGAGCCAGCAGAGGCAACCACAGAAATGTCCGATGAAGATGCGCAAAAAATGCTGGCAATGATGGACAGCCAAGATATTCCTGAAGCTACTACCACTCCCGGGAAGATGGATGATGAGGAAGCTCAACGAATGTTAGCAGAAATGGATAGTCCTCCTCCAGCAAAGGAGTCCGATGACCTCAGCGGTGAAGAAGAGGCGGAAGCTCTCTTAGCGCAGTTAGGAGGCAGGGAAGATTCGCCTCCCCCCCTTCCCACAAGTTCCAGCCAAGATTCACAAAAGCAGGATCAAGCCCCTGCTCTTTCTGGGGAAGACGCAGATCTGGGAATTGAAGAGATAGAGGAATGGGAAGCCAATGACTTTCAAACCGATCCCGATATGATCAATGATTTTATTACCAACAGTGATGAAATTATGGAAAAGCTTGATGAGATTATCATTCAACTCGAGCAGGACCCCCACAATAAAGAAATTATTGAAGAAATTTTCCGAGGTGCCCACACTTTAAAAGGCGCTGCGGGTATGTTTGGATATCGGGCCTTAGAACGCGTCATGCATCGAATGGAGAGTTTATTTGACCTTGTAAGAAAAAATAAGCTGACTCCAGATCCAGATATTATTGATATAGTATTTGACGGTCTTGACATGTTAAGAACCTTACTTAAAGCCGTGAAAGATGGAAAACCATGTGGTGTCAAGACAGCTTCCATTGTGAAAGCCTTGGAATTAGCAGCCCAAGGTAAAGCTCCAAAGAAAAATGGCAGTTCCAAGATAGACTCAAAGCCTGCCGCAGATAATCAAGAGCATCACAACAAAGAGCCCGCTGCCAAAAAAAAGGAGCAATCCACAATCCGGGTCGATTTGGAGCGCTTGGATGTGTTAGTAAACCTAGTCGGAGAGTTGGTTATAGACCGCACAAGATTCGCCAGTATCGAGGAAGAGCTACGCACCAATTACCCCCATGTGGAACTCGGTGGCAGCTTTTCAGAAACGGTCCAACTATTTGGCCGGCATATGAATGAAATCCAAGATATTATCATGAAAGTCCGTATGGTCCCTATCGGCAATGCATTCAATAAGTTCTCCCGCATCGTCAGAGACCTTGCAAGATCTCTGGATAAAAAAATCGATCTATTTATCAGCGGTGAAGCTGCTGAACTTGATAAAACTCTAGTGGAGCAAATCGGTGACCCCCTCATACATTTAATTAGAAATTCCTGTGATCATGGTATAGAAGACCCCCATACCCGTAAGGCTGCTGGAAAATCACAAACCGGGAAAATACTTCTTTCTGCTCATCAAGAAGGAAATCACATTGTTATTAAGATTGAAGATGATGGTAAAGGTATCCCTCTCGAGGTGATTCGCAGAAAAGGCATCGAAAAAGGTCTCATTTCGGAAGAGGAAGTCCTTGATAAGCGCGATATCTTCAATCTGATTTTTGAACCTGGATTTTCTACCGCAGAAAAAGTAACCAACATTTCTGGCCGTGGTGTTGGTATGGATGTAGTAAAAAAGAATATTATGAAGTTAAAAGGGATGATCGAGATCGACAGCGAAATGGGTCGTGGCACGACGACAACGATTCGCCTTCCTCTAACCTTAGCAATTGTGCAAAGTTTGCTCGTACGCAGTAAAAATGAAACGTTTGCTATCCCGTTGAGTTCGGTTATAGAGTCTATCCGTATTTCCCCAACCGATATCCAGCGTGTTGGAGATACTGAAGTCTATAAATTACGCGATCGGGTACTGCCTTTAGTTCACTTGGATGAGGCTTTGGATTTATCTTCCAAAGTAGGAACTTACTCTGATCTCTTATCCCAGAAGAGGCGATTCAAGCGCTTGCGTGCCAACCAGGATCGACTTTTCGTAGTCGTAGTTGGTCATGCAGATCGACCAACGGGTATTGTAGTAGATCAACTTCTCAATCAGCAAGAAATGGTTATTAAATCCATGGGAACCCTTATGAAAAATATTCCCTGTGTCGCTGGTGGTGCCGTTTTAGGACATGGAGAAGTAGTATTGGTTCTCGATATTCCTGAACTTGAAGAGGCGACGAAAGGTCGTCGCCCTACAGCTGCTTAGAAAGGAGATTGAACCTTGGCTGACTATTTAAAATCTAACCTATCCCCTGATAGTAGTATGTTTGCCATAAGAGGGGACCTCGATGGAGGTAAAGATTCCCAAGGCTTTGCCGATGTGAAACAGTTTATCGGGCTTCTTATAGGTGACGAAGAGTTTTTACTTCCCATTGAAGTCATGAATGAAATCATCATGGTGCATCAACTAACCTACGTTCCCAGTGCTCCCAAATACATAGAAGGCGTCATTAACCTTAGAGGAACGATCCTACCAGCAATAAACTTAAGAAGTATGATGGGATATAAAACGGCTGAGCCCACCATGCATTCAAGAATCATCATTGCTCATATGGAAGATATATTAGTGGGACTTATTGTGGATGGCATAACCTATGTAGTTTCTCTGGGATCAGACGAACTACAGAACCAAACTCTTCCAGGAAAAGGACGGAGCTCAGAGCTAATTTTTGGAATTTCTAAGCGTGGAGATAAGGTAAATGGTATTCTTGATATCACAAAAATTATTTTCGAAACAGGATTTGACCCTCTTTCTAAATTAAACAATCAGGATGGAGTCAGTTAACTCTCTATCCAAGCTATACTGAGCTTTTTCGACTCTAAGTCCCCTGCAACTGCTCTTCCAGGAAGCAAAACCAATATAATAATTTCTTATAAATTATGGTTATAAGGAAAGAAAATCTAACCCTTAAAATTTCATTCATATGCTCCCCCTTTCCTCCGATCACAGATCTGTAATTGGGAAATTACCTAGAGGTTGTAAAACAAGAGTTCTAGAAGTTTTTTTATTTCTATTACTTTCCGGTATGAAACATATCCACCAGCTCCCGTGAGTTTGGTCCGATTATAAAGATGAGAGGTAAATTGCAGAAAGTGTTGCATTTTATTTTTCACACCGCCATTGTCGGTTGAGTGAAGGGGTAAAAGGAGGTTTTAATGCAGCAAATGATGATCTTTCTTTTGTTAGGATTTATGGTGGTTACTAGTGAGGAGTTACAAGCGGAAAAGTTCGAATTTTATCAACCCAACATGCTTCCTCTTAAGAAAAGCTCTTCCGCCAAACGCTACTTTAATCTCACAAAAATTAAAGTCAACCACTACAAACAAAGATATATCTATAAGGAAAGATATACTATTGTAAAAAACCTTGTAAAGGCCAACCCTAGCTGGCTTGATGGCTATTGGATCTTCGCTAGCGAGGCCTTTCAGTTAGGGTCAACTTATGTGGACGAGCGTGATCACCCCTTAGCCTTGAAAATTTTTGCTGAGGGAGAAGATGCGAGTAGAACTTGTCTCAATCAACAGCCTGAAAATCCACTTTGTAAGATGTTTCTTGGGGCGAACATGGCTGCAGCAGCTACAATAAATGGTGTGGTTTCTTCTCTTCGTGACAGCAGCCAGATACTAGAACTTTGGCAAGAGGTATACACATCAAAAATCAACTACCAGTTTACTCCAGAAGTTTCATTGCAAGGCAGTGTACGTTATGCTCTGGGCCTTTTCTATCGTCTTGTGCCTAACTCTCGGGTACTGAGCTGGATCTTTGGGGTCAGTGGAGACATCGAACGTTCTGTCGAACTCCATAAGGAAGTGATAGCCATTGATGGGAAAACTCCCTGCGGTAATCTCATGCTTGCTGCAGCCATGATATGCCAGTTAGACGGTGACAATCAAGCACAAGAATTTAGCTATGCTTCCCAGTTGCTCGTTGAAGCACGAAGTATGGATACTCCAGATATGAATCAGGCTATTTGTAGAATGGGGAGTATGCACCTGGCCAACGATAAAAGTCTAGCATGTGGCTATACCACAGCTAAACAGCAAGACTCTGGAGAGCGTCACAGCCAGATCCTCCAAGGGCAACTTGATTTAAAATCTAGATAAGTTGCTCGTGGTCTTTATCGACAAATTCACGATGCAGAACCCTTGTAAGTTCATCCACGTGATCTTCAGAGCAGAAAAGGCTCACTCGTAGCGGTGAGGTACTCATGGCTACAACCTCAATGTTAGCTTTTTTTGCCGCTACTCTTGCAAGCTGCAACTTGGCAGCATTTCCACCAATGCCATCTCCTACTACTGAAACCGCACCAACTCCCTCTAAAGCTTCAATATCTTGATTAAGCTGCTTATATATTCCTTGCCAATCAGGAACATCGTCAAGGGCAAACCAGATGTCCGCAGACTCCATATCCGTATCCAAGTGTAAGGAAGGGACTTTAGCACGGGTAGCTATTTCCAAGACACAGTCCACACAGTCAGGTCCAGTGGCACGCAATCTTACCAACCGCTTCTGCCCAGTAACCCCCACGGCATCCACTTTTTCCCTGGCCCCCACAAGGTCAATACGGGTCCCTCCGCCTAACTTTCCTGTTGCACGGGCGTAAAGAGCCACACCAGTTCGACGTGCTATCTCAACGCAACCTGTATGCAGAACCTTTGCTCCATGGGCAGCTAATTCCAGCATCTCATCATGGGAAATGGCAGTGAGAAAATCCGCCTCCGATACGACCCGAGGATCACTCGTATAGATACCATCAACATCGGAACATATTTCACAGTACTCCGCCCCTAGAGCCGCTGCTAAAGCTACAGCAGTGGTATCAGAACCACCACGCCCCAGAGTGGTAACTTCACGCTTATAGGAAACCCCTTGAAAGCCTGCAACAATTACTATCTGCCCGCGTTCAAGTTCATCTTGTACCCGAATAGGACGTACTTCAATAATACGAGCTCCCGAATGACGATCATTGGTGATAATCCCACATTGGGACCCGGTGAGAGAGATGGCTTCCAAACCTAACTCATGAATAGCCATGGACAAAAGGGCCATAGAGGCTCGCTCCCCGCACGACAAAAGCATGTCAAGCTCTCGCCGAGAGGGAGATTGTGAAATTTCCTTTGCTTTTTGCAGCAGTTCATTAGTGGTTTTACCCATAGCAGAAACAACAACGACAAGCTGTTTTCCCTCGGATGCTGTGGCAGCAACACGCTTGGCAACACGCTTAATTGCCGTAGCATTCGTTAAAGAAGAACCACCATATTTTTGGACCACGACTGGCTTCACTCTAACTCCTCGCCTTAATATCCGCTAAAACTTACTAGGTCGCAAACCGCCATCATGAAATTATCTGGCGATTCGCACCAGAGTTTTAAGGATTTAAATAGTGATAGCTTCTAGAATCATTACAGAAAGTCAGCTTCCTTCATGGGGAACCTGGAGATAATCTTACGCCCCTATAAATTTTCTCATCTTTTAGACGCAACAAACGATGAAGCTAATGAACAACGACAACGAATAGAAAATATTATATGCTAAAGCAACTTAAAAAAATATTGCATATACAAACTCACCCAAGTGTCATTATGGACAGGAAAACCTGTATCATTATCGATGCCAACAGGGCCTACACTGAAGCCCATCCCCATGGCCTCGATCCTAGCCATTTTAGGGATATATTAAATCACCCTAATTACTGCTGGGAGCATATCTCATTTGAAAAATTAGTCCTAATAATTCAGCAAACAAGGGCACAGACTAAGCCCCATGCCATTTATAACGATGAAAACACCGCTCAACTCCATAAAATCAAACAACTAAAAAAAGAAATCGAGGGGCACCGGGTACAGCTTGAAAACTATGATTTTGTCACGCGCGTGATTAGCACCTTAAAAGATTTTTTATTTGTAGTCTCTCCGGACGGCTTGATATTATACCTCAACGAAACTGCAGAGAGATTTTTAAATATAAAATCAAAAAGCGCCTTAGGTCTTAAATTTTGCGAGTTTTTCTTAGATCATGAAACCATCCAAAGCGCTATTGTCTCAAGAGACTATTGGGACTCTCAGGAAGCTATACTAGTCAATTCTCAAGAAGTGAGCATTCCCGTACTCATGAGCTCATCGCCCCTAGAGTCCAGTGCTAAGAAGTTTTCCGGATTTGTCTTTCTAGCTAAAGATGTTACTTGCTTTAAAAATATGCTCTCCAGCCTTGAAACGGAGAAAGTCAATGCTCAACAAGCTAGTATGGCTAAAAGTCAGTTTCTTTCTCATATGAGCCATGAGCTAAGAACGCCCCTCAATGCCATCATTGGTTATAGTGAGTTACTAATGGAAGAAGCGGAAGATGGCTGCTTTGACTATGTAGAAAAGCATGTCCCTCTCATTAAAGGCTCAGGTGCTTACTTGCTTGAACTAATTAATAATATACTGGATATTGCCAAAATTGAATCAGGTCGTTCTGAGGTCAATATTACCGCAGTTGGACTTGATCAGATAGTCCGTGAGGTTCGCTCTATTGTTGAACCACTGGCTTCTAAGACAGGAAATCTGCTAAGTTTCATCAATCGTGATCAGATCAGTTCTATAGAAAGTGATTCCCGACGATTAAAGCAAATCTTAGTGAACCTTATCAGCAACGCTTTAAAATTCACGAAAGATGGAAGCGTCATCATTGAATTTACCAAAGATGCTGAGCATCTTAATATTGTCGTCATCGATAACGGCATTGGTATAGCAGCAGATAAACTGGACCACATCTTCGAAAAATTTGTTCAACTCCATGATATCAAGGAAGAAGTTCTTTCGGGTTCCGGACTTGGTTTATCAATTGTGTCCTCTTTTTTGGAACTTTTAAAAGGAAGTATCAAGGTTTCAAGCAAGCTAGGAGAAGGTACTAGGTTCAATATTTCCCTTCCATTAAAGTGGAATTCCTTCGACACTACTGAGCCTTTACCTAAGGAACATTCTGGTACAGGGCCTCAAATTTTGGTCGTTGACGATGATGGCGATGTGCGCGACTATATGCGAACCATATTACAAGAAAGAAACTATAAAGTTGTTGAAGCCGAAAATGTAAACGAAGCGATAGAAATATTGAAATCTGGGATACCTATTTCCGCAATACTAACAGATCTCCATATGCCTCAGGTAAGTGGTTTGGAACTGATCAAATTTACCTCTGACTGCTGTCCCCATATCCCCATCGCTGTTATCAGTGGTACCATGCTGGATCAGCTCGTCAATAGGTGCAAAAGTTACAACATCAAGCTCCTGATTAAACCTTTTAAAGATATCGAACTCATTAAACTAACTGAAAAACTGATTGAACAATCTTTACAACTAAAGCAAGACCATGCTAGGGCGAGGGGTTAAAGGTTCTGCTCAATGTGCTAGAACCAGAAGCCCATCGACGGGCAATGCTTAATTCTTTTTGCCATATTTTAGTCCTTTTCAGATCCCGGTTATAACTTCGTATGATTTTCTACGGTTTCAGGGACTACAAACCCTTTTGCTTGAAGGGCCAAGGCTTCCGGAAATTCATTATAAAACTCACGGATTCTACAGGCTAAGTCCTTCTTGACCGATGCTGAAACAAACGTAGGGCTTGATTTTGGCAATGTTTCAATAAGCCTTTTTAAAAGTTCATCCTGGGGGCTGGGAAGATGGGGAAGCCACTCCAATAACTTGTCCCTATCAATATGGGACGGTATTGACCCTAAAGTTCCCACATCGTTCTGGTCATGTACTAAAAGACCTGATGTCGTACCGCGATCCAAAGTCAATACCTGAAGAAAGTAAACGGTATGATACTCCAGCTGCAATTTTTTATCTTCTTTCCTATCTTCCTGTGGCTTCAACAAAGTCCTTGATAGAAGAGCAGTGTAACAATTCATCATGGTTTTGGCAAAATCATGAGTAAATTCATGATCTTTTTTAAAATCAGAGCTATTAAAATTTTCAAGATAAAAATGTGCTACTCCCCGGTGTCTTTGTAGGGCTGGTATGTAAAAATATTGATCTCCCTGCTGCCTCCCTATATCAAAGTAAGATCTCGCAGCCACCCTTAAATGTTCAAGGAAAAAATCACGATCTATGGGGTTTGGGATGGAAGGATTTAGATCTGCCATAAGCCGCCAATAACCCTTTCCCGTTTTCATTTCTGTCCAGCTAAAGTGCATATGAACAGAAGGCAAGCTTGGGCTCTTAGGGTGAATAATCGTGGATAACGCCGTTGCAGCCTGCAACCTCTTGCTATCATCGTCCTCATACTGAACTTGAGACACATTAATGGACGCCCGATTAAAATAATTTTCTGTTGTAGCTTCTTGCCGTTGACCTCCTCCATGGAGGCCAGCATCGCGGAGCCAATAAACCATAGCAAATTCTTGAGTATCTGCTTCAAAAACTTCGGACAACTTGACTTTAAAATACTCTTGCAAACCGGTTACCAATTCCCAAGCTTGCTGGGATTTCTTTGAACTTGCGTGCTTTATGGTCATAACCCCTCCCAAATTAATGAAGTATCTTCTTTATCGCACTTTATAATAGGGACATCAAGATATTGTCTTTTTTCTACTAGCTTGCTCTCTACCAAGTCATTCTAAAAAGAAAGCAAATTGATCAAAAAAAAACTACATATTTTCAAAGTTAGTCGATACCCTGTCCAAAGAGTTAAGTAAGAGAGAACAGCCATGGTTACGAAAACCACTTAATCAAAAAAGGCTGAAGATAATGCTATCGACTATCGTATAAACCATTTTTCTTCTTTAAGCGTTACTGCTGTCATGTCCGTAAGTGGAGGGAGAGAGCGCCCTCCATAACCTGAAGTAGATGGCAGATTTTGTGAAGTTTTTGAGGGGGGCCTATCGGCCTAAGGAACTCTCTGAGTGGATTTATATTTAAGCTGCATTCTGATTCCCAAAGCAACATTTCTTACTCAAGTTAAACATATATCTTATTTGATCAGCGTCAAGACTCTGGTCATTATTTTACAAAATTATTCTATATTCGTATGAAAGGTAGACTTTGACTTCCGTCCTAACCAGCGATGATGGCTTTATCCTCGCCATTCATGCTTCGGCTTACCTACGTCGCCTCTAACGACTCCCCTATCAATCCCGACGACATTATTTTCGAGGAAGCTGTGATCAGTACCCCAAAGATGCTTTAGATTTTCCTCTCTTTTGTTAGGTGAATGCTTCCCCCGCCTGTCTTTCTCTTCCTTTTTGACTTACCACACTCACCTTTTAGAAATTTCTGATAAGTTTGATACCAGTTAACAGCAGAATGTCGAAATTACGCGAGCATTTCGTTCAAATCACGGTAAAAAACATCCCAAAAAGCTAGTTAGCAGAAAACTGCTAGATCCTTGTCTGCATTGGCGGTACCTTGTTATAAAACAATGACATTTAAGATGAGACTTATTCTATGAAGTTCATTCTCTTCCTTTTTTTTAGCTTCTCCTCTACCCCGCTTCTTTTCAGCAAAGCTATACAAACGCAAATCGGTAAGTTAAACGTGGAGATTCTGGCCAAAGATCTTGGCATTCCTTGGGGCATGGCCTTTCTACCAGATGGCACGGTTCTGGTCTCAGATCGTCAGGGTATACTAAGGCAAGTTGATATAAAAAAATACCGCATCAAAAAAATCTCTGGGGTTCCTCAGGTCTACAATAAGGGTCAAGGAGGCCTCCTTGACATTGCTCTTCACCCTAACTTCACGCAAAACAAACTGCTTTACCTCACTTATGCTATTGCTACAGGAAAAGGTATGAACACCCTGCGGGTAGCCCATGGAAAACTGGTCGGATCTAAGCTTAAACAGATCAAGCCGATCTTTACCGCAAAACCTAGCTCCCCTAAAAATATTCACTTCGGATCACGTCTCGCCTTTGATAACAAAGGTTATCTTTTCTTTGGAGTCGGTGATAGGGGGATGCGCCATCGTGCCCAGGATTTAAGCACCCATAATGGAAAAATTCTGCGCCTCCATGAAAATGGGACCATCCCCAGCGACAACCCCTTTGTCAAGCAAAAGCAAGCGCGACCAGAAATTTGGAGTTATGGCCACCGCAATCCCCAAGGCCTTACATTCCGCCCTGGTACCGACCAACTCTGGGAACATGAGCATGGACCCCGAGGTGGTGATGAGATCAACCTCATACAAGCAGGACAAAATTACGGCTGGCCCGTCATTACTTACGGTCGCGAATATTCTGGTCCCAGAATAGGAACAACCGCCAAAAAAGGGATGGTGCAACCAGTCAAATACTACATTCCATCCATTGCTCCGTCAGGGATGGTTTTTTATTCGGGTCGCCGCATCCCCTCATGGAAGGATAATCTCTTCATTGGCTCTCTTGTTCTAACCCACTTGAATCGCAATATTTTTAATAATAACAACATTATAAACGAAGAGCGTATTCTCGATGATTGGGGACGGCGTATGAGAAATGTTGCTGAAGGTCCTGATGGATACTTATATTTTACTACAGACAACGGCGAATTAGGCCGATTCCTTCCCAAGTAGTGGTAAATTTTCACCCACCAAAAGGTGTTTGCATGTTTCTATGTAGAAGCGGTTTCAGACGAATATCCGCGACCTGTCTTCTTAGGGTCATTGGTGGTATTGGGGAAAAAAACTCAGAATGGAACCAATAATTCTCATCCAATCACCATACTACCCTATCCGCTACTGGAAGCAGCTTTATACCCTATTAGTCAAACAGTCCTATAAAGTTTATCTGGTTGAGTATCCAGACTCGCCATACTTGACGCGTCCCCTTTTAGGAGCGCTTCAGTTCGAACTTCAGGTCGCCATCAAAAAAAAGATGGCTGCAAAAGGAATCGATGGCAAGGTCCATATCATAGCCCACGGTTGGGCCTGCTTACTTGTAGCCTACTTCGCTAAGAGCCTCCAGGAATCCATCCGGTCTGTAACCATGCTATCTCCCATGGGAGTTCACTCGAAAATCACCACTTGGGAAGCCCTCATATCCTGGCCTATCTTGGGAGATCTTTTGCACAGCTTATTCACAGCTAAGATCTGGCGAGAGGAATTTTCTGGATTGAATAGCGACGATTTCCGACCATTTAGCCCAAGAAGGCAGAGGACTGTATTGCAAGCCAATAAAATATTGCACCAAGAGGGGGTACAGCAATACTATGAAAACCTGGTCCAATCGAAATTGCCCTTGCTCATCCTTATCGGTATTCAGACTAAACGCTACCAACAGCCCATTCACCCCACATTCAAGTACTGGCGGGCTGATGTCTTCATGGCTCCTATCAAAAACGGGGAGCACTTTCTTTCCTGTGAAAGCCCCCAAGAGGTCATAAATGCCTTAGAAAAATTCTGGAAAACACTGAAATCCTAATATTCATAGTCCATGGCCACTGCATCTACCTTCAGAGGAGCAATGACGGTTTCAATCAGCTTTAGGTGAACCGGATGATTTTGATAGCCTTCCAAGGCGTCTCTATCAGCTAATTTGACCCTCAGACCTAGCTGAAAGCCCTGGCTGCGATTAGAAAAGTTTCGTCCAGCACTGATTTCTAGTATTTCTGGGATCTCCGGTTCCATTGCCATAATTGCCTTCACGGCTTCTTCTACCTTGGATTCATCATTCACCTTAATAAAAACATGGTGTTCTAACATATGATACTCATCTCCTTTGTTCTTAGCTCTAACCCAAGCTAACCTGACCGATAAGGGGGTTAATAAAGGCCCTCACAACCGGATTTTGCGAATGGTTAGTATAGGGATATTTGACCTGGTCTAAAAAGTCTAAAAATTCCTGATACTCTATATCAGGAACTAAAAGTCCTATCAATACACGACCGTAATCGGCACCATGGGAGCGATAATGAAACAATGAAATACTCCAGCGATGTCCTAAGATCGATAAAAAGTTAGCCAGTGCCTCCGGCCTCTCTGGAAACTCAAAGTGATATATCGATTCCTTGGCCAAATGACAAATGCCACCCACCATGTAACGAATATGCTCTTTTGCCAGTTCATTTTCGGTGAGGTCGAGACATTCATAATTGAAGCGTCGCAGATCATCCTCGAATTCTTTTTTCTCTTCGAAGTCTCGGATGCCAATCCCTACAAAAATATAAGCCCAATCGTCATCATTGCGGCGATAATTGAATTCTGTAATATTTCTGTTACCAACCACCCGACGACAAAAGGTTTCAAGCTCACCTGAGACTTCTTTAAGCCTGACCGCATAAAGACCTTCTTGGTGGTTTCCCAACATCACGCGCTCGGCTACAAATTGCATTCGTGGGAAATTAATATTAGCTCCAGAATTGATGGCGACAAGTGTCTTACCTGTGAGGTTATGGTGCTGCACGTATTTCTTCAAACCAGCTACTCCTAAAGCACCTGCCGGTTCCAGGATAGTACGAGTATCCCGATGGGCCCACTCTATGGCAGAACAGATTTCATCATTGCTTACAACAACCCAATCATCAACATAAGACTTGGCTATGGAAAAAGTCTTTTCCCCTACTTTTTTCACAGCAACACCATCTGCAAAGGTGCCGGTTTCTTTGAGAGTCACCCGATCATTTTGGCAAATAGAATTGTACATGGCACAGCTATCCTTAGGCTCCACTCCCACAATTTTTACATGAGGTGCGATTTGCTTTATATACAAAGCAATACCAGCTATAAGGCCGCCACCACCAACGGGAACGAAAATATACTGGAGCTGTGGCAATGACTCGAAAACTTCTTTACCTATGGTACCCTGACCTGCAATAACTGTTTCGTCATCAAATGGATGAATAAAGGCCAGGTTGTCTTCCTCTAGAATAGTCTGACAGTATTCAGCCGCATCACTATAGCTATCCCCAAAAAGAACCACCTCCGCACCATAGGAACGCACAGCTTCGACCTTGATATTTGGAGTGGTAACAGGCATCACAACCTTTGCACGCATCCCCAGATGCTGAGCAGCGAGCGCAACCCCCTGCCCATGGTTTCCTGCGGAGACACAAATGACCCCACTGATATCTTTTTGCTTTTTAAGAGTTAAAATTTTATTATATGCACCCCGAATTTTGAAAGAGAAGATAGGCTGGAGATCTTCCCTTTTATAAAAAACATTGTTGTTCAGGTGGTGTGAAAGCTGTTTCGCTTTCTCTACTGGGGTTTTTCGTACAATGCTATAAATGGAAGCCCGGAGTATTTCAAAAAAAATTTCCTTATCATGTTCCCTTAAGAATTCGCTACTCACCATCAGTCACACATCCTTGGGCTGCAGAAGATACTAACTTAACATACTTAGCTAATGTCCCTCGTTGCACCTTAATAGGGGGAGCTTGCCAAGTCCTAGCCCTGTTTTTCAAGATTTCGTCGTCAAGCTGCACTGTGATCTCTAGACTCTCACTATCGATCGTAATGGTATCGCCATCTTCTACTAGAGCCAGAGGCCCTCCTACTTGCGCCTCAGGACACACATGGCCAATGATGAAGCCATGGGAACCTCCAGAGAAGCGACCATCGGTGATCAAAGCAACATCTTTCTGCAACCCAGCACCAACGATTGCTGAAGTTGGGGTTAGCATCTCCGGCATACCCGGTCCTCCTTTAGGCCCCTCGTACCGAATAACCACAACATGCCCTTTCTTAATGTCTCCCTTTTCCAGGGCGGTAAGCATTTCTTCCTCTGAATCGAAAACTTTAGCTATTCCTGTAAAAGATAGACCTTCTTTGCCGGTAATCTTAGCGACAGCTCCTCCCGGAGCTAAATTCCCTTTTAAAATTTTAAGGTGACCTTTGTCACTGATAGCTTGTGAAATGGGACGAATAACTTGCTGATCTGCTGCAAGATCTTTGGCTTCCTCAAGATTTTCCGCCAAGTTTTTGCCCGTGACAGTCATGATAGAACCATCTATCAATCCCTGTTTTAGCAACATTTTTAAAACAGCTGGGGTTCCACCCACTTTATACAAGTCTGTCATAACATAACGACCAGAAGGCTTTAAATCTGCTAAAAAGGGAACTTCATCCGAAATCCTTTGAAAATCATCAAGGCTCAAATTTAGATCTAAGCAATGGGAAAGAGCCATTAGATGTAAAACTATATTTGTCGACCCTCCCAAAACCATTGTTAAAACAATAGCATTGCGAAGAGCCTCGATAGTCATAATATCGCGAGGTTTTATGTCTTGCTCTAACAATAGCCGCATGTAATGCCCCACCTGACGGCACTCCTGACTTTTATCGGATGAAATAGCTGGAAACGATGAAGACCCCGGCAGACACATACCCATAGCTTCGATGGCACATGCCATTGTGTTGGCTGTATACATACCTCCACAAGCTCCAGGGCCAGGGCAGGAACTTTTGATGATATCCTTACGTTCCTGATCATCTATTTTTCCGCTAATAAACTCGCCATAGGACTGGAAAGCACTGACTACATCCAAACGGTCATGATTTTGGTTGCAACCTGGAGCGATGGTTCCTCCATAGACAATTAAGCCTGGTCGATTCAAGCGCGCCATCGCCATCAGTGCCCCTGGCATGTTTTTGTCGCATCCTGGAATAGCAACCAGACCATCATACCACTGTGCCGAAACAACGGTCTCTATAGAATCTGCAATAATTTCCCTTGATTGTAGGGAATAGTTCATTCCTGGGGTGCCCATGGAGATACCATCGCTGACGCCAATGGTGTTGAACCTCATACCCAATAGCTCCACACTTTGCATGCCCTCATAGACTTCATTTGCTAAGTTATTGAGGTGCATATTGCAGGGGTTTCCCTCATACCAATTGGCAGCTATTCCCACCTGTGCCTTGCTTAAATCCTCTTCCTGAAGACCGGTAGCAAAAAGCATAGCCTGGGATGCTCCCTGGGATTTTTTTTGGGTGATCTGTGAACTAAATTTATTCAGCTGAACTATCATGTCCATGCTCCTTTCTTAGAGAGAGGATTGCGCCTCTTGGTATTCATCTTGAGGTATTAATTCTTCACACCAAGCAAAGGGGTCTTCCTCGATTCCATACTGTATATTCAATAAAGCTTTTTTAAGCCTTGCGGAGACAGGTCCTGTGCTTTCTGACAACTCATAAATCTCCCCTGTTTTTTCACCAAGACCTGCGACGGGTGTAATCACAGCTGCCGTACCACAAGCGAAAACTTCAGTGCATCGCTTGGACTTTATCTGGTTTATCAATTCATCTACATCGATTTCACGTTCATGAACTTTAATTCCTAAAGAACTCGCAAGAAGTAAAATCGAGTCTCTTGTAATACCTGGTAGGATGGTATTTTTCAGAGCAGGCGTGTGCAATTCTCCATCAATTACTGCAAAAAAGTTCATTCCGGAGAATTCTTCAACGAAGCGGTTATGGCGAGGGTCAAGCCAAAGAGTCTGCTGAAAACCTAGATTCCGGGCATTTATTGCAGATTTTATAGATCCTCCATAATTTCCGGAGGTCTTTACTGCGCCAGTTCCTCCTGGAGCTGCCCGACAATCGTCTCTCTCCACAAGAGCGACAACACGCTCGGAACTAAAATAGGAGCCTGAGGGGCTGGCAAGAACGAAAAACTGATAAGTCGAGGATGATGCCAAGCTCAAACCTGAATCTAGGGCTATCATCACGGGCCGAATATAAAGAGATTCGCCTAACTTACCTTGGGGAATATAGTTCTTAAGAGAGTAAACTAGCGATTGCACTGACTGGCAAAATATTTCCTGAGAAATTTGTGGCATAGCCATGCGATGGGCGGAAAGATTAAATCGCTTCCAGTTTTCCTCTAAACGGAAAAGCCT
>JBNKNM010000116.1:0-17021 GCA_050293845.1 Pseudobacteriovorax sp.
CTTTCACAGAACACATAGTTCTAGTGATATTTACCATTATATTGGTTCCTATATGGTTTCTAGAATCTGCGGCCTTTGGAAAGTACTCTACGATATTTGTTCAAAATTTGATCATCTTTTAAAATCTGTGAAGCTATAGATATGTCCTTAATAGAATTTTATTTTTCTTCACATCAAACAACTGCTCTATTTTCTCGTAGGAAGAATCTTGAGGATGTAACCAGTCTTCGATCACGCAATTGCTTAAACTGACCGGCATTCTTTCATGACCGGCTGCTTGCATTTCAGAGATCGAGTCATCAGTAATGATTGCAAAACCATAATCTATGCTATCTTTGTTTTCATAATAAATAATGAGTACAATATGATTTTCGCTGGTATCTTGTTTAAATTCGATCACAATATTTCGAAACATAGCATCTTTAAGCTCTGTTTTCGTAGGGGTGTACTTATTCCCTTGAGCTAGGATTTTCTGCTTTATTTCTTTTGATTCGAAAGTAAATTTTGTCCTAACCTGATCAATATCTACAACTCCTGCTCTCAGAAGATCTTTTACAGCAACCCACTCATAGAATCTTTTTAAGTCGATTAGCTCATGATTAACTCGAAATGCTTCTGACCAAAATCGTTTGCCAAGTGAATCACGACGAGCATTAAATGTGGCTTTGGTGCAAGAATCACTTGTGGATGCTGTTGTGGTCAGTCCATACTCATCACAGAGAGTCTACCTGACATGATAACCAAGCCCAAGCCCTTTCAAATGCAAGCAGTTCAAATCAGAAGTCATCCTTGTGTCAGGTGGTATTTGAGATATGCCCAACTTATCGAGATCTGACTGAAATGATGTCAGAAAGAGGACTTTCCATGGCTCATACCACGCCCATGAGGTGAGTCCACCAGTATGTTCCGGAGCTCGACAAGAGAACCCGTCTACACCTTGAAAGGACTTATGACTCATGGCACGTTGATGAAACCTATGCCAAAGTCAGGGCGCTGGATGTACTTGTACAGAGCTGTTGATAAAGACGAGGCTACAATTGACTTCTATCTTTCAGCCCACGGGGATCAGCTTGCAACAGTATGGTTTTTCAAATAAGCGCTTGGAGTAAGTCACAACACAGTCCCCAGAGTTATTAATGTGGACAAAAATCCCTCATACCTGCCAGCCGTAGATTCCGCAAAGAAAGCTGGCTATCTTCCCGAAGAAACTCAGCTTCGGCAGGAAAAGTATCTTAATAACAGAGTCGAAAGCGATCATCGGAGGATAAAAAAACTCATCAGCTATGGACTTGGATTTAAAGGCTTTTGGACGGCCCATAAGACGATCAGAGGATACGAGACTATGCACATGATAAGGAAAGGGCAGGTAGCGCTGTCCCATAGATCTCATATGGAGCAAGTTAAATTTTTTGAGCGATCTTCGGGATCGCAACATAAGTAGCTGATACATGTGAACTTTCATCGTCGTTGTCCATCAGTTGCATCAAAGCCCAGTTTCAGAATCTATACTTGACTTCAGCTTGTAATTCCCTTCGATCTTGAGGCACACTGGAAAAAGCAGTACTGCCGACATTGGGATTATAATATTTACGATCAGCTAAGTTGGTCGCTCTTAATGCTAGTTCTAGATTATTGATACCACGATAGGCCATAAATAAATTACCCATAGTATATTCACTTGTTTTATGACCTATTAGTGCACCAATCTCTGTCGCAGTTGCCTTGCTGATAGTTCGTACAGAGGGGGTGATCACAAAACTACTCAAATTAAGCGTCACTCCGGCTTTCATTTGCTCCCTTGCAGAAAAAGGCAACTCCACAGTATCCAAGCCCTTTAGTGTGAAATCTCCATCCACCTGACTATAAGATAGCCATGATTCCATAGTTAAATTTTCCCATGAATGGAAGGAACGAAATACTATAGAACTACCTAGTATTTTCAACTTACCAACATTATCGTTGATTTGTGTGGTTGCAATATTACCGCCTTCAATAAAATCGCTAACGGGTTGATCTGTAACTGTAGCAGCAATCATTTCGTCCACTGATGCTTGATAGATCGTGGCGTCTAACTTCATAGTCTCCGTTATGTTATAGCTACCATTTAGTTCAAGAGTGACCATTTCTTCAGGCTTTAAGTCTGCATTGGGTATGTGCATAAAGAAGCTTTGATAGATGCCATTATCATCTTGGTAGGCGAATGAACCGTAGTGTTCATAGGTAAAGCGAGGTGATGGAGCTAGAAAAGCTTCTCCATAGAGTAATTTAAATGATAGATCATTATTGGGTAGCCAAACAACCCCTGCTCTTGGATTGGTTGTGGCTCCATAAGTAGTGCTTTCATCAAAGCGAACCCCTACGGTAGTGAATAACTCATTACTCCAATCAGTTTTTAATTGAGCAAATGCTCCCAGATTAGCCCACTCGACATGGAAAATCTTAACATCCAACTCCTCTGCCCCGTGATACACCAAATCTTGAAGATCCCGTGGTTTCTTAGGGTCATATTTTCTTAAAAGGTCAGCTGATTTTGGCGTTGAGGTCATTTGCTCTGCTAAAAGCCCCAGAACAATATGATTAGTTTCATTTAAGTTTAAAAAGAACTGCTGACTATATTCGAACTTTGATGACTCAGCAAATTCGTAGCCATCTTCATAGTCAGTAAAAATATTGGCAAATTTTGACTCAGGGGAGATCTGGTAACGAGAATAGCTTAATTGAACTTCTGTATGAACGTCTTTAGTTAATTCTAAACCATATTTTATATAGAGTGTATCAATTATAGATCGCCATTGAGGAGATCGATTATAGTTGGCTGTATTCGGTAGTGTTCCTGTGACAGAGGGGTGAGAAAAATCAGAACGATTATATCCCAGTGTGAATTCATCTGATACCTTAAGATTTACGTAAAGATTACGGGCAGTCGTTGGAAAAGCTGCTTTTTCTCTTTCCGCGGCAGTTATGATGACATCCCCACCAAATGTCTCAAGATCGTTAAGAGGATATTCATCTGAATACCCTTCACTAAGATCGAAGTTATCGCTGCCATGAAACAGAAGACCTAAAGAAAATTGTGCACTATCTGAGAGTTTTGTATTAAGAAGTATATTCGAAAAAATATCTTCATTTTCTCCATAGCCCGTTGTTACAAAACTATTAGTTTCATTGCTTGCAGAGTCTCCTGTTATGAGATTGATCACTCCAGTAAAGGCATCCGCACCATATAATGCAGAGGCGGGACCATAAACAATTTCGATTTGCTTTACATTATATAGGGGGAAGTTCCCAGCGACAGGAACATCCTCTCCCGTAGGAGAACTAATCCTTATACCGTTCTGCAAAATGACAAATTTATTATTTCCCTTAATTCCTCTAACAGTAATCCTGTTATAAGTAACTGCATCACTGGCAGACATTACATAGAAGGCGGGAAGATCTTTTAAAGCATCTTCCAAAAATCGATATCCTCGCTGTTCGATTTGTTTTTTGGTAATAACCTCAACTGTACCTGGTGCTTTTGAAGCACTTTCTTCTACTCTTGATGCCGTAACTATAGATAAATCAAAAATGTCACCCAAAGATAACTGTTCTGAGTCACTGTTAGCATAAGCTAAAGAGGGCATTAACAATAGCAGTACTCGCATGCGCTTTAGAAAATCACCATTCATCCTAATCTCCTAAACAATAATCAACAATGCTGAAATCATGGGGCATTAGATCTATCCTGGATACCTCTTATTATCTAATTAAATATGTGCACATATGGGATACTATTTTCACCCAAAATACAGCACCTAAACAAAGATGTTTCTAGCTATATTTATTTTTAGCAAAAAAATGTAGTACTTGTCTTCTTTTTTTTAACAAAGTAGTTACTCCCCTATATACTTTTTTACTTTAATAACGACTAGTATCTCAATATAGTTCTCATAAGATTCTGTTAAAAGAGCTTTATATTCATACTATTAGGTGATTTACATAAGTTTAACCATTGCAAATTTAATAAATGATTCAGCATGAGCCGGACGACGTTCGTAGTTTTTACTTAATCTTCTGTTCCCTCGATGAATGAGGTCAAGTAAGCCGGATTTAGTCCACTTTTATAAAATAGTAGTAGACGATTAGCCAAGGTGGAAAATCATTTGGTAGTATGCACCAATGATAGCAAGTTTATTTATGAAAAATATTGCATTTAAGATGATCCTTGTATGGTAAGACTTGGGAGGTCTCACTTTTCAGGATTAGGGAGATATTTTTCTAAAACTTTCCACTGATTGTCTGTTAAATAAGTATCATATCCTGTCATAATCCGCTCCTAATGTCGTTATCTTTAGGAATAATACCCGAAATATTCGATTTTTATACAAATGCTATCGCGTAGCTTTTTTAACAGGCTCTAAAATTAGTGGAAGACTCATCCCGATCGAGAATTAAATCCACATTAGTAGTTATTCTTGCCTGAATTTAATTAGTTAGTAATATCTTCAATTGCAATAAATATTTAATAATATCTTAGCTATTAGGTGCTTCATTTAATCTATAAAAAATGAGGCATTATGTTTCGATTTATAAAATTTATCCAGCGTTGTTTTGTAAGGGTGCGAAATATGGTATTATCATAACCGCAAAGTAATATAAACATTTCGTTTAGCGGGTCGATAGGTGATAAAGATAGTTTGGAGAGAATTATGGCCCTTCCGCACGACCTAACACATCAAGAACAAAAAGATACTTTAACTAATGAACAAAAGCTTATTGCTCAGAATTTAAGAGCGAGTCATAAAATTCTATTTGCACTGTCTCAATCGAAAGAAGAAACCGAACTTATTTTGGACAGGATTCCAGAATTATTTTTAATCATTGATTGTCATGGTAATGTTTTGAAAGCAAACTGGTTTACAGGTCGTTTTTTTGGAATTGCTGAGGAAGATTGGTTAAACAAGAACATAACCGATTTTTTTTCTAAAGAAACTCAAAAAATTTTTTGGTCCCAGTTGAACAAAAGAAAACGTGATGACTCGCAAGGTAGTGGAGTGCATTTTGAAATCCCTCTCACTGTACATAGTGAAACGTTCGACTATCATCTATCTGTAAATGAAGTTGAGTCACTAAAAGTTAATAAAAAACCTACATACTCAATAATTGGTAGTGACATTACCGAAATTAGAAGATTAGAAAAGCAATTGTCTCAAATATTCGCAGCCGTTCCTTTGGGAATTTTTATTCTAGATCCTGAAGGATATATTGTTGGACCATACAGTGCTTATACCAATCATATCTTTGGCAGTCATAATATTGAGAAAGAAAACATTTTTAACCTTCTTTTTGATCATAATCAAGAAAATCTCAGTCAAAGCCAGAAAGACGGTTTTGCTGAGTTAAAATTATGCTTAAATGAAGATGAAATATGGTTTCAATTCGCACAAAATCGTTTTCCTAACGAGATTCGGATAGAGAGAGATGGTGCAGTACTCTTTCTTGATGTGCAATTCCACGCTATATGCAAAGATGGAGTTGTGGTCAATCTTCTAGTAGTGGTGACTGATATTACCAGTGTCATAAATGCTAGAGAACAACAGGAAAGCGATCATACTCGACTGCAAAGAAAAGTTACTCACTATTTAGCTATAGAAAAAACGCCCGATGCTACTATTAGATCGATTCTGGAAGATTATCCCAATTATCATCAAAAATTATTAGAGGGTATAAATATTCAAAATGTTACTCAAGTAAAGTTCGTTCTACATTCACTTAAATCTCTGTTCAGAGCTGCCAATATTAGTGATATTGCAGAAAAAATTCATCACTATGAGCAGGATTTAAATGATGCCGGGGAAAAAATTGACAGCCAAATCCTTAGTGAGATCAAAATATACCTTGAAAAGGAATGGAATGAGATTAGTGGAATTCTTAGTCTAAAAGTTGGCTCAACTTTACCGGTTGGCAATTCTTCTTTGCATCTGCGTAATCAAAAAAATCAAGCCATTCAAATTTTAGAATCAGCATCACTTGCAGCAGAAACCAAAATGCAGCTGATCGACAGTATCAGACAAATAGGATACTACCCCTTCAAAGAACTTGAAGATATTCTTATTCACTATGGAGAAAACACCGCGGAATCTTTGAACTTGGCAGTGTTATTCGATTTTCAGTGGGATCGTGATTACTTTGACCCTTATCTTTTAAGCTTTTTGAAAGAGTCTTTTATGCATTTAATCACTAACATGATTGATCATGGATTTTCCAATCAGAGTAGTGAAAAGAAAAATATAATCACATTTCAGACTGAAACAGGAGATATTTATACGAAATTTATTATCACTGATAATGGAAGCGGATTCAATATGGATCTCATTTACCAACGTTCTTTTGAGAAAAAACTTACTGACAAACCTAAAGCTGAATTAAGTAAACAAGAAATATTAGGATTTCTTTTGAAACCGAATTTCTCGACTAAATCAAAAGCAAGTTTGTACAGTGGAAGAGGAGTAGGACTATCAACGGTGGACAAGCTTATTCATGATTATGGAGGGGATGGTCTTCAGTTATTCAATCACAAAAATGGAGCTGGCTTTGAATTCAAGGTTCTCAATCATCAAAAAAATGGAGGTAGAACATGAATTATCCAAGCCTTGCTGAGCATGACGACGCTAATTATACATCAGTATATCAATCTCTGTATACTATATCAGAGAGAATTTCTATAGATAAACTAGAAATTAGTACTCAGAATAAAATGAAGTTTACTGCTAGAAAAGTTATACCTGACAAAGTTGTACATGGTAAATGGTTAGCAATGATATTACTCTGTGGACAAGATCTCGAGATAACATTCAAAATTCACTATAATTCATCAGTAGGGCGTAAGCTGCTGTCAAAAATTGTATCAAAAGATCCTACTGAGATACCACATGCGAAAATTCAAGACTATTTTCGGGAGCTTTGCAATACCTGTGCAGGTGAAATTAAAGCAACTCTATCACAACAAGATGTTGTGATTGGTCTCAGCCTACCATTGAGTGTAAGGGGGAGCGATCAAGTTATGTTTTCACAAAGAGAAAATTATTTAGTTCATTCGTATTTTTGGCATATTGATTCTGATATTGGTCCCATAGTAGCCTCCGTGCATGTGGAACTCATAAATCCTCAAAATCTTGTAAAAATCAAAGTTCCGGATGAACCTATAAAAACCAAAAAAAGAAAAATTGCATTTTTATAAGTGGAGTACTTATTATGGCTAAAATTTTAATTGTTGACGATTCTGAAACACTGCGTGATCAATTGCGTGAAGTCATCGAAAAGGCAGGACACATTGTAGTAGAAGGTAAAAATGGCAAACATGGATTGGAAGTTGCAAGCAATGAAAATGATATTTCACTGATAATCAGCGATTACAATATGCCTGAGTTTGATGGTATTGTTATGATTGAAAAAATTAAGACAATTGATAGATATAAAAACACACCTACCTTTATGCTAACAACTGAATCAACAAAAGAACTCATGCATCAAGGTAAGAAGGCTGGAGTTATAGCATGGATTGTAAAACCATTCGATGAAAAAGAAATTATAGATGTTATTGACTATGTATTAGAAGGAGCTGCCTGAATTGGCTTTTTTTGTTAACGATAGTCGTTGAATAAAAGAATTTAGATAGATAGGTCTTACAAAACTGCGCTATGTGATGTGTGGAGTAATGAATGGATTTTGACAAACAACGATGGCATTTTTACCATGGTTTACAATCCAAACACTACCAGTTGAAAATCGTAATGAATGTCATTCTGGGGTGGTTGATACTGTTGTTGTCTATAACGACTAATGGAGCTCTTGCTGCTAGCAAGATGGCTGTTTTCTTTCCCTCTACTGTTTCTGTAACGCATATCCAGAAAGCATTGTCGGTAGATCCTACTTATAAAGATTTTGAGGTTACCGTATACAAAAAGTTTCGAGACTTCAACTCGGTAGTGAAAAATATAAAACCAGAAGTCATCATCGCCCCAGCAGAATTTCTAGACTACAATACATCCTATAAAGGAGTTGCCCAACTTCAAATGAAAGGAAAAAGGACATTTCAATACGATGTAATATCAATTGATAAAAAATGGGATGCATCTAAAATCAAATCTGGTTCCATAGGGGTAGTTCAAGTATTGGATCGTAAAGAGACCAAGCAACAGATTAAGAAAATTGTAGGAAATTCCTTTAAAAAGATAAAAAGAGTAACTAAAATAGAAGATCTTTTTCCTCTTTTAGCACTAGAAAATGCCAATTATATTCTCATCTCTCCTCATGCATATAATGCAGTAAAAGATAAGTTTAGAGCAGATGTAACCTATGTTCTAAAATCCA
Organism: Pseudobacteriovorax sp.; assembly: GCA_050293845.1. Classification (GTDB taxonomy): domain Bacteria; phylum Bdellovibrionota_B; class Oligoflexia; order Oligoflexales; family Oligoflexaceae; genus DT-89. The sequence goes on from JBNKNM010000116.1 coordinate 8,353, forward strand.
AAGAAATTGGGTTTCCCATTATAGCTATCGCAAAAGATGTAAAGCTGAAAAAGCTAAAAATCATACAAGATAAGACTGTCAAAGCCTTAGGTTTTGATGGTATTGAAAACCTATGATGGACAGAATGATGAGAGGCTTGTTACAAGTGAAAATTATAAATATACCACGAGCAATAACTAAAATTTGCCTAATGATAGGATTGTTATGCAGCTGTTCTGCAATAGCATCAACAATTGCCCTAGTAAGACGATCGGGAGTAGAGTTTGAAGAAGTTGATAGGACAACATCCGAAATTTTGGGTGAGGACTATAGAATTGAAAGATTGATTTTAGATAAGACAATCAAGTATGAGGACTTTATTAAGTTTGTCAAAGAAGTGCAACCATCACTGTTACTTTTAATGGATAATACAGCTGTAGACTTTGGAAAGAAATTAACAGAAGAAAAAGATTCTAAACTAGCAAGTACTCCAACTATTTCAGCCATGGGTCTTAACCTTAGAGAACGACTAAAAGGTCGACGAACCATGTCAGGCGTTGCATATGAAGTACCTGCTTTCACCATATTGACAAACTTTAGGAATCTTCTTGCAGACCGTAAGCTAATTAATGTGATAACCATTTACCGTGAAAATGAGTTTTCAGATATGATGATCGATGCTCAAAAGCAGCTTAATCGTGAAGGTATTAACCTTATTGGTCTGGATGCAAGTCACGTACATGGTTCGGAACTAATTTCTTTTTTAAATCGCCATCTTAAAGAAACCTATCATGGTAGTATAATCGACGCCATCCTCGTGATGACAGATAATATTTTAATAAACAAGTCGACGTTTACTTCAGTATGGCTTAAAAAAGCTAAATCATTAAACATTCCTCTTTTATGCGGAGTGAAAAATCTAACACTTTCCAATGTAAATCTTTGTAGCTATGCGGCTTTTCCTGATCATGATGAATTAGGAAATCAGATATCACAACAAGTATTTTCTATTCTTGAAGATAATTTTTTACCTGTAGAACTTGGAGTTGAATACATATTGGCCGTAAAACAAATAGCGAATCCTAAATTACTAAAAAAAAGTAATATAAAATTGAAACCTGAAGCGCAAAAGATTTTGATTAAAGAATAAAGGATTGCATAGATGCACCATGTCAATATATCGATACCGATAAATCTATTATTTGCTCTGCTTGTTTTCACTTATTCATGTGCTAGCACCCCGGAGTATATTACAAGTAACGGTAAAAAACATAAAGTTATGAACAAAGGATACACCTTCTCCATTACTATACAGAACAATACTTTCAAACCAGGTCCTATAGAATACATACAGAGCGGTAAAAAAGGAGGAATAAACAATTTAAGTCCTGCATGCAGACTCTCTTCAACACCAGAATTTATTTCTCAGAATCCGTTAAAGTTTAAGGTGATTTCACACAATTCACTTTCTGTTGGTTCTTTTTATGAAAATGAGATGATTGCACAGAGTGTTTCCGGAAAAACGTCTCTAACATGCTGGCATGATAAGAACAAGAGATCGCACTTAACGGTTGATGATTTAAATCAGGTATTTGGAAAAATAGCAATTATCAAATAAATTTATTTAGCCTATTTAATACTTAAATGCCCCCGAACCGCTCTGAATTCACTGATAATAGCGGTTCGAGTGGGTTAACTTATAGAAATAATAGAATTTAAAGTGGCCTATTACTCTAAAGTATCTAATTATATCTTAATACAACCGAAATAACCCCGACTAAATATAGACATGAAGTGATTCTTATTTAAAAGGGTTTGTTGTGAGAACCATAAAAAGTAAAATTTTAACCTCATCTCTATCTATGATAGCGGTCGCTTTTATCACAGTTTCCATAATCGTAATATTCAATCTGAATAGTCTTGTCAACTCATTCTTGGGTTTGAGTGAAGAGCGATCGACTGAAGTAGCGAGTGACATGAAAAAATGGTCAGAGAGTACTAAGGTTAAAATTGGAAATATTTACGAAGAATCTCTTAAAACGAAAGGCAGTACTCTTCTAATACAAGACTCATTAGTGATGCGACCTGCTTTTTTAGATAATGCAATAACTGATGTCAAAAAGTTTTTAACAAAGAAATTTTCATTGGATGATGAAATTGTGCATGCCAGTTTTTTTACAGTCGAATCTGATACTATTAAGGCTTGGCATTATGTAAATACTCATTACCCGGAAGGTGTGGGATTTATTGCTAGCTATGACAAAAACAGTGAGTCTTGGGTTAGCGAAAAAGATAAAACTGAAATTCGCATTCTTGATAAGAGAATCCCTTTTTTGACAAAGATAAATCAGAAAAACCTTGAAACTATCGATTATGAGATTAAAACCACCAATGGTAGCAGTAAAAAGATTAAGGCCTATGAAGCAATTATTCCTGTTGTTGAGGGCCATATAAGTGAGGTCGAGCAACTACGCAATGAAGGGGAACCAATAGGGTATCTCAGATACATTTTATCCTTAGAAAAGATGCAGGATGCTATAACTAATGAAGAACAAGCAGTATCAGAAGCTCTATTTGTTCAACAAGAGAAAGGATTAGCAGCGGATCTAAAAACACGTGATATTGGTAGATCTGTCCTCAGCAAAAGTATAGCGATTGTTGGAATCAGTGCTTTGTGTATCTTGTTGTTTTCTCTTGTTGTATCTGCAAAAATTGCAGCGCATATTGCACGACCAATCGTTGAGCTTACTGAGAGCGCTGCTGTTATAGCCTCAGGGGACTATAACAAGGAGGTGCAAGTTAAAAGTACTGATGAAGTCGGTGTCCTAGGTAATACATTTAATGATATGCGACTGAAAGTTAAACGTTTTACAGAAAATTTACAAGAGTTGATTGATGAAAAGACAGAAGATATTTTATCGATGCTTGCCAATATTGAGCAAGGGATATTCACCATAACTAAAGATCATACGATTCATCCTGAGTATTCTACTTATCTTGAAAAAATATTTGCTACTTCAAATATTGCTAACCAACCTTTTGAAAAGTTGATATTTAAAGATGCATCTCTTTCTAATGAACAAATTTCTTGCGCGAAAAGTGCTGTTTTGGCTTCTCTTGAAAATGATAAATTCGTATTTAAAGTTAACTTTAATCACTTTCCAAGGGAGTTTTCAATTAAAAGGAATGGTGATTCAAAACACTTAGAATTTGATTGGTGTCCTATTCTGAAAAATAATAAAATTGAAAAAATAATGGTGACAGTACGTGATGTTACCGAATTGAAAAAACTCCAAGAAGTATCAAAGCAAAAAGCTTTGGAACTTGCAATTATTGAACAATTAATGCAAATTGAAACTGTGAAATTTAACGAAATATATCAGCAAACCACCAAGCTTCTTTCTGAAAGCTTTGATCTATGTTCTAAAGAAGATCTTGCTAAAAATGATATTGCTATCATATTTCGTAACCTCCATACTGTAAAGGGAGTGTTGCGGACGTATGGTTTGAAAATAACTAGTTCCTTAATACACGATATTGAAGAGGTATTTATTGGAATAAAAAACTCAGGATCAACACCTATTGATGGAAATCAACAAAGCAATTTGCAAACTCAAATTCAAGAATCTATTGTAAGTCTTGGTGTGTATAAAAAAGTTAATGATGAAATACTTGGTCGTTCAATAGATAAGTCACAGATCGATCAAAAAAGTCTTGCTGAGGTCAAGCGGGTTATAAGATTGTTTCTATCCGATGCTCTAGTAGCAGAAAAACTATTCGGTAAAGTCGAAAGTATTCTCAATAATACATATAGAAACTCCATCAAAGAACATATTGGTGAGCTTGTGGGAAGAGTTTCACAGGCGGCGAAAACATTGGGAAAGGAACCCTTGAGATTTCATTACGATGGAGAAGATATCATTTTAAAAACAGAAGCTTGGAATATATTGGATGGAATCTTTACTCATATGATTCGTAATAGTCTGGATCACGGGATCGAATCTGACGAAGAACGAAAAAGAAGACACAAGCCTTCTTCCGGTTTAATATCGTTGCAAACACGAACTGACGATACATGGCTTTATTTTACATTTTTTGATGATGGACGCGGTCTGAATATAAAAAAAATAAGAGAGAAAGCACAGGTGCATCAAGAAACATCAGATCAGGAAGTAGCTCATTTGATTTTTAGCCCAAGTATGTCTACTGCGGACAAGGTTACCGATATTTCAGGACGTGGAGTTGGAATGGATGCCGTAAAGGCTAGTATCGAAGCATTCGGTGGAAAGGTTGCTCTTGAATTATCCGAAAGAATTGGTGATTTCACACCAATAAAAATTCACATTAGTCTACCATTGGTTAAATTAGGTCTAGATAAAGCAAATAAGATTGCTGTTTAAGATGAATCCTCATTCGTAAGCGGTGCATATACTTCAACTGATATTCGGCAGTACAATTTCAAAATGATCTTTTAGGAAATAACCAAATCAGAGATAATGACTAAAACTAGGAAAATCCGGCTTTGGTGCAAGAATCACTCGTTGATGCTAGTGTGGTCAGTCCTTATTCATCACAGAGAGCCTATTTGACATGAAAGCCAAGCCAAACCGGATGAACAACACACCATGAACACCTCGGGCGGACCACCGTAAAAGCGGCTGTGGAAACAAGTGGAAGCGGTATTTTCAAGCGAAGGAAACGAAGTGTGAAAAGACGGGCGATAGGAAGTCAGATCTTCACCATAGGATCTATGAGATCGGGGAACTCTAACCGGGGAGGACCTGATGGAGCAAAGGGTGAGGTCAGATCATAGAACCTTTGAAGGGAAATGCGATGAGTCTCCAACTACTCAATGAAGTATCAACGGAACGACAAAGGATAACGCAAACGGTAAAGAAATTCTCTGAACCACTAACATCTTTGAATCAATACATCACAGTCCCTTGGCTAATAGAGGCCTGCAAACAGACACGGAAAAACGGGTCACCAGGCATCGATGATCAAACGGCAGCAGATTACGCGAGTAACCTTGAGGAAAACCTCGAGGACCTCTGCAACTGAGCTAGATCAGGAAGCTACTTTGCTCCTCCGGTCAAGCGTTCATGGATTCCGAAAGGATCAGGCTCTGAAGAGCAGGTTTGTCTGGTTACTGATTAGGACACTATCTATCATGATGACTTGGGCAAAGCCTGTGCTATGTCCAAGGGGTAAAGAATTTGGAATTCAAAAGCCCTGCGGGGGGCGTTAGTATCTTGACCTATAAAGTTAATTTTAATTTCTCCACCGCGATTTTTTAAGATATCGGAGACAGCGTCAAGACCAACACCCCGTCCAGAATTGATAGTGATCTGTTTTTTGGTGGAAAATCCGGCCTTAAAGATTTCATCTGCCGCTAGTCCATCATCAATATTGCTATTCCCATACTTCGCCCTCATTATTTTTTTAATTTTTTCCATATCAATACCAGCACCATCATCCCGAAATTGGAGTTTGATTACGTTAACGTCAAGTTCACCGCTAACTTGAATCAGACCGATTGTCGGTTTTCGTTTTTTTGATCTGATTTCGGGAGGCTCTAAACCATGATCGAGGGCGTTAATTGTCAGCAGATTTAGAATTGATTCCAAATCTTTTTGCTGAGTTGAGTTGACCATAATATCAGGTATATCAACGATTATTTTTGGTACGGGCTTTCCCAAAGTGGGGGAAACAGAAAAGGCTATTTTTTCGATTATCTCGCGAGTAAAATTGACTATAGAAACGGTATTGATCGAAAGGAGTATCTGTGTCAGTTCAGAGTACTTCTTCTCCAATGAGTCCCTAGAGTGGAGGACTATGTCTTCAATTCTTTGCATTTCTAACGAACTAAAGCCTCGGGATTGACTTTGTGCGAAGTTTCTAAATATGCTCTCATAGACTTCCTGATAGCGATTGATCATAATCTTCATAGGATTGATTGAATCTAGCAGGTCTTTTTTGTCTAAATTGAAACTATCAAACTTTCTAAGGCTTTCAAATTTGGTTTCCACATCGTGGATCATGCTAGATACTAGGTGTGCGCCTCTATTTCGAGAAAGTCCCTTTAGTACATGCAATCTGCGAAATATCTCCTCAATAGTCTTGGAGTCAGATGTTTTCGTACTTGTGACCAAATTTTCAACGACGTTGATATCATTAAGAGCTATTTTTAGATAGGGGAGAAATTTATCGTTCATATCTAAAATCTGTTCGATCACAGTTATTTTTTGTTTTTGCTCAAAAGTCTTGTTTTTTAAATGCTCAATCTCGGTTGTGTCCCGGAGGACAATGATAATCTTACTCACCTGATCATCCAAGCAAATTGTATTCCATTCAATCTCAATATTCTTAACTTCAGTACCATCTGTATAGGTGAGATTTTTGGGAAGGAAGTGGCTGTTGGAGTCGAAGTTCATTTGATCTTCATTAATAGAAAATTCAAGAACAAAAATAATGTAGTCTAACTGTTCCTGACTGAGATTACACTTCTTAAGGAAAACATCATCTATCCTTTGATTAGCTAGGTTGGGAGTACCAATAATACTTTCTAATTCACGGGAAAAATCTGTATTGATCCTGAGATCGTCAGAAATTGTAAAAACACCTTGGGGAATGTTATCAAGCAGTGCTTTAATATCACCCGTTTTTTCTTTAACTATATTTTCGATTTTAGTGACGGTGTCTTCAAGTTTGCTGTTAGCTATTTTTAACTTTCGCCCCAGGGTGTTGAGTTGATCTGCTAATGCAAAAGAAAGTAGCGCCATTTCAAGTACAGAGGCAACTTGAATTATGTTTTCTGTGAATTGATTGCGGGGTATGGCGCCAACTTTGTTTAACGAAAGAATGATAGCTCCTATTAAAAAAGTGCCCCATGCAAATCCATAGATAATGCCTTCCCGGTGCCTTTTTAAGATCACCAAAATTGCTGAAAAAAAGCCTATGGATACGGATGTGATTATAGCAACAATGGTTATTTTAATGCGAACTTGATAGGGGATTGTTAATGAGAATGGCATATAAATGCAAAGAATTACCACAATGGTCATCAGGACTTTGTAGGATTTGGGTGTATATCTTTTAGACTGGAGAAAAAATGAAGTAAAGAGCGCTGCGAAGATGATTACAAAATTTAGGGAATAGTCGATTAAATAATTATTTAGGGCGGGATAATTACCCCAGAGATACTTTAAGCCCATTCCTGATAGGGTGGCCTGAAAGGAAGCGTAGGAAAGAATAAAGCCCACATAAAGAATATAGTTTATCCGTCTTGTTGTCGAGAATACCAAAAGGTTGTAGAGTGCGATCATCAGCACAGCACCGAAATACATCATCTGAAAAACTTCGGCATTAAAAGCAGAATGGGTAAGGTAGTCTGGACCGACGAAACTAAGGGGAATTTGCATCGAACTCGTTGTTTCGATGCGGAACAATGCCGTTTTAAAACCACAAGGAACAGGAAAAAAGAAATTTTTGAAGGGAACCGGTCTTTCCTCAAAGCGTCGCAGGTCACCGGTCTTATATTCCTTGATGCCGTTACCAATCAGCCAAAGATCTATCGTATCGAGTAGGGGGTATTCAATTGCTAGGTACTTGAGGTTATCCCCTTGAGCACAGGAAGGGATTTTTACCTTAAACCAGTAAGGAGTATCGAGAAAACCAAGATTAAAATTCTCAATATCTTTTTCTTTCCAAAGAGATTCATCCAGATTTACCAAGGTTTCGAAACTGGATAGTTCCTCGGTTTCTTCCACGTACTGAATTTTGGTTTCTGCAAAGGATGTTTGGCTTAACAAATAAAGAAAGATGTAGCTAACGACCAACGCGCAGTGAGTCAATGTATTAGATCTCCCAATCAGTATTAATGTTTATTATAGCTGATTACTTGGGGAATTTGACTTAGCCTAGTAAAATGACTAATTACACCCATAGATCGCTTTTCAGGGATCTCTATAGTCTGACAAAAACTGCCTCATTGACCTACCTGTGTTTGATTCGGTATGTGAAAAAACGCTAAATAGAGCAGATTTCTGCAATAACAGAGTAAATTGTAAAAATTTAGACCCGATCGTACACTAACCCTGTTTTGTCATTCAAAACTTGCTCAACATTTCGTTGAACTTCCCCTCGAACTGCTTCAAGATCCGAACGAGGGGAAGTTCCTCTTACCGACTCGACATCTAAGCGGCTAAAATCATAATTATCACCCATATGTCGGTTAAGTAGGAGCCATTGCTGACCCCCACTCACCTAAGAACTGAGCGAGCTAGTTTCCCAGCACTCAGCTCAAGCCTTTCTAAAGCTGTGTTTCCCACAACCCAGCGACCTCACAAGCTAGAATGTTGCTAAAATCTCCGGCGGTGCCTTCTTCTTCCGATCTCTCATTTTGAAGTATTCTTCAAATTGTGGATCATAAGGGTTGGCAATGCCTTTAATTTTAATGTGACGGCGAATAGGAGTTGTTGAAGCTCTAGCCAACGAAGGAGACTTAACCTCGCCTTTAACCATAGTTTTGGTTGAAAGGTTTCCTGAGAGAGCAGGATTTGGGAAGTACTTTTTCCAAATCCAGTTCTTACCCCGATTCAGGTGCCTTCTCTTTGCCCAAGCCCATACAGCCCAAAAGATTTGGCTATCGACATAGCTGAACGTATCCTTTGACACACCATGCCTGAAGT
>JBNKNM010000117.1:0-16573 GCA_050293845.1 Pseudobacteriovorax sp.
TGTGCTTTCCGACGACGGGGTTCTAAATGAAGGTGGCTTACACTCTGAAGATGAGTTTGTAGAACACAAACTTCTTGATCTAATCGGTGATATTGCTTTATTGGGGCGTCCCATACTAGGTAAGATTACAGCCCATAAACCAGGACATGGTTTACATGCTGAGTTTACCAACGCTCTGTTGGCCATGAAGGATGAACTTTTGCGGGAACAGGCATTTGCAAGGCCTCAGCAAGAGCATTCTAGTATTTCGTTTTTTGCTCCTTCCTGGGCCAATCTTGGTTAGTGATACGCATAAATAAGTCTATGGCTTGAGGTTTGATAGCCGTAAAGTCAGTTCGTTGAAGCTCCCTCAGAAATTGCGGGAGCTTTCTTGTGAGGTCCTCAGTATAGGTCATCCTTGCTACATTTGTCGCATGGATAATCTGCTGTAGTTTCAAGGGCGATCTGAGCAACAGGGCTATCTCCATCATTACAGCAATGAGGTATCCATTGCTGATCTCACCATCAGTAATATCCCATAGAGCATGCCATGCATAAAGCAGTCTTTGATTCTGATATGGTTCTATCATCGCTATGAGAGATAGTAAGATTCCAATCTGCACATCGCGAGGCTCCAGTATATGGCATTGCTCAGCGGCATCCCAAGCATGATTATTTTGACCCATTGCATAGGCGGCCTTGGCTAGCCAAAACCATTGTAAGGGGTCTTTGGGAGCTAATTGGGTTGCAAGCTGGAAACAGTCCCAAGCGAGTTGGAATTGTTGGGACTCCATGCAAGCCTGCCCTTTGAGACCGTATAAATCACTGCTTTTAGCATTGGTTTTATCGCAAAGCTTAATGCAGTTTTGGGGGTCATCGCAATTTAAAGCCACCCAGGCCGCTATGAAGCAATAGACTGTTAACTTTGTAGATGTGGCAAGCTTAGAAAGAGCAGCGTACAATGGTGCTATCTGGTTTTCGTAAATACCCCGTTCAGCAGCTTGTAAAATAATCTGGCTTAATTCACATGCAAAGGCAGAGCAAGAATCTTCCAAATACTGAATATTTTCAGTGGCATTAGATTTAACCTGTTCAGTCAGCAGTGAGGCGAGAGATTGGATGACTGAAGCTGTTTCACTCTGAGCGATACTGTCACAAAGGTCACAAAGTATATTTTCCTGTTGCTTTCCTTGGGTATGGTACCATGCTGACAATTTTGGGAATCGATCAATTATTAAATGGGAAGTCATTTGTCTCCTCAGTATGTCTTTTGCTAGCAAAAGCTAGAGATAGTAAAAAGCGGTGATAGTTTTGAATCTCTGATGGTAGCCTAGATTGTTAGACGAAACTTATAATTGTTTGGCAGTACTATTACTGTTGATTATATCATGCATTTCACACTGCAGGATTTATCACATTAAAAGATATTTTTTTATCTTTGCTGTAGCTGTGATTCTGTTTTTTCAGGAATACTTAAGAGCTGCAACAGTTAACCAGCTAAGTAAATCTCGTGATACAAGCATCGTTTTGGTTTCGGAGATGGATGAATGGCGGCAACAATGGCAAATATTATATCGAAAAAAAATCAATAAAACTATTGCAAATCAGTATCTGAGAAAGTTTTACCATAGTATGATAGGGGGTGCTGGATTTCTAGGATTTAGAACAAAAAAGTTATTCTTGTACTATGGCATTCTCCATATTGCCGTCATAAGTGGTTTACACATTTCCTTATTATATGGAACTGCAGTATATTCTTTGACTTTACCATTTCGACTCCTGTATGCTCTGGGTCCATTGTCTTTTCCCCAACTGGAATCAATCACTGTTGTGAGCCATAAATTAGCTATGGTAATAGTGATTAGTTACGGCTGGTTATGTGGTTTCTCGCCACCGTGTCAAAGAGCTGTTATTTTTATCTTTTTATCTCAATTTTTTGCTATCGTGGTCCCTTTAAGAGTGCATATATTAGATCGCATTAAATATGCTTTACTACTTCAGTTGTTATTGTTTCCTATGAGCTTCTTTACTTTTTCCAATTTTTTAAGTTGGTCAATCACAGGTATTATCCTCAGCCAAAATCATAGGAAGGGTCTGCTTGGTATATTACATATTCAGCTATATATTGTGATTTTTACAACCCTTATATTTCCTTCGGTGTCTCTTATAGGTTTTTTTGCCAATGTTTTAGGGACGCTTTTATTTACTCCCCTTATCATAACTATGTTTTGGGGAGCTCTCGGAATTGCCATTGGTTATGATATGGAGACCATAGTAAACTATCAGGAACATATATTTAATCTCTTACAATTCGTAAGGGAAGAATTTGCTCCGATAGAGATTTCCTTTAGATCAGGAAGATCGTCATTGTTGTTATCTGTACTGTTATTAGGAATTATTCTATTGGATCTTTCTAGAGTATTGAGATATGTACCTAGCAGGTTGTATGGAGGCCAAGGTAATGCTAAAGATTTTAATCGTCGATGACTCCCCCACAGTTCGCCATGAGTTGCGACTTAAGCTGCAAAATCTTGGACACGAGATTATAGGGGAAGCTGTTAATGGCCTGGAAGCTTTAGAAATGGTGCAGCAGTATCAACCAGACCTTGTAATGCTTGATATCATTATGCCTGAAATGGATGGTATAGAGTGTTATCGATTGTTAAGAAACCTTTCCTATCCTCCACGGTGTATCATCGTTTCGGCTTTGGCCCAAGAACCACGAGTGTTAGCAGCATATCGCGAAGAGATCGATGTTTCCCACTTTTTAGATAAGTATTGCCTAGAGGACGATATTGATCAAAAAATTCAACTGGTCTTGAGTCAACCTCCCCTGCCACTTCCATTACCGGAGAGTCAGGGTGAGGATCATCCTTGATAGGTCTTCTCCTACATCATAGTTCGAAAATGATATATGAATCGTATTAAGAAGCCGAAAGACTATTCATAGGAGATGATTCGTTAAACGATTGAGACATTTTCTCCAATTTTTTTGTTTCTTGATCTTTTTTATTCCGGGCGCTTTGATAAAAGCTTAATAAGCTGATGATTGTGGAAAAAAGTGCAACAAGGAAAAAAGCCGGGTGCCAGGATAAACCAATAATCAAAAATATAAATGCGGTTATTCCCGTGATATAACCATTGATGGCAACCTTATCTTTATGAACCATAGCTAGTTCTCCAGTTAGCACTCCTTTTCCGTGACCATCGATTAGCAACTTTCTTTCTTTCCCTTTGTAGAAATGCCTAAGAACGTTTTTAGGGCTATAAATATAACCCACTTTCCATACTGGAATATGGAGAAGCTGGATACCTGCGATTTCCAGTTCTGTGCGATAGTCGATAAGATAATTGGCATTCAGCATAGATATCTTGTAGTGGTACAAATCCACGTGATTTTTAGCACGTCTCAAGGCTTCCTGCTCGTTAACCTGGATTCCTAAAATGGGAAGTCCATTAGCATATTTAAACTCGAAAAAATTCCGCGCTTCATAGGCAGATTTTTGCTCTTCATCCATCAGCCGACCCCTTGACAGAGTAGAATCTAGGGGGAATCCATCCCATTCCACCGCAATGGGTTCTGGGGGTTCATGAAGTCGCGCTAGGCCCCAGGTTTCGCAGATATTGGTTCGGGCTGATATGGCCCATCGATAACCTCTGCGAAATTGACCAGTTTCTACGAGATACTCGGCTCCTGAACTGAGATTGATATGAAGTGGGTTTTGCCGGCGTACCAAACCTTTCCAGGCGGTGTGAGCTTCTAATGAAATGATCCAAACAGGAAGGCTAAAACCCTGTACGTCAACTACATAGAATTCCCTATCAACGGCACCAGGACGGTGGTGAAGGCGCCGTAGCCACTCTATGGCTAGGTCTTTAACCGTGGCGGAGTCGATAAGGTTGCCAACGATGTAATGATCACCAAAAATCTCCTTTTGTCCATTATTTACGTCGAATTTGAAGGTAGCCGAGCAGAAAGGGCACATCATCAGATAATCGGAGAAAATATACTGAGATGGCTTGTTACAAGAGGGGCAGGTTAATTCATGCAAGGCAAAAATCCTCCTTTTTATTTCATAATAGCATGATTAGTCGGTTGACAGGGAGAAGATCGGACTTACCTTAAATTTGAGGCGGGAAACATTAAGCCTTTACGACGCAGAAATAAATTAACTACCTTAATTCTTTAATATAATAGCCGTAATGGCACATCTAATGGAGAGCAAGCATGGGTAAAATTATAGGCATAGATTTGGGAACAACGAACTCTGTTGTGGCTGTGATGGAACAAGGCCAAGCAAAAATCATCCCTAACGCTGAAGGCAAACGAACTACTCCTAGTGTCATCGGTTTTACAAAGGGGGGAGAGGTTTTAGTTGGTGATGCGGCCCGTCGGCAAGCCGTAACAAATCCAGAAAAAACAATCTATTCATCTAAGCGGTTTGTGGGATGTACTTTTGCTGAACGTGCTGAAGAGTCTAAACAAGTGCCCTATAAGGTTGTAGCAGGCAAGTCGAATATGGCTGTTTTTGAGGTTGATGGTAAACAATATACACCTCAGGAAATGGGTGCAAAAGTTCTAGCTAAGTTGAAACAAGCTGCTGAGGACTATTTAGGAGAAACAGTAACAGAGGCTGTGATCACAGTACCAGCCTACTTTAACGATAGCCAAAGACAAGCCACAAAAGATGCTGGGAAAATAGCCGGCCTTGATGTGAAGCGTATAGTTAACGAACCCACAGCAGCAGCATTAGCTTATGGGCTCGACAAAAAAGCTGATGAAAAAGTTGTCGTTTTTGACTTTGGTGGTGGTACTTTTGATGTTTCACTTCTGGAAGTTGGTGAAAATGTTGTTGAGGTATTGGCTACAGGCGGTAACAACCACTTAGGTGGTGACAATGTCGATGAAGCTCTCATCAAGTTCCTTGTCGATACATTTAAATCCGATACCGGCGTTGATGTTACTAATGATCCTATGGCTATGCAACGACTTAAGGAAGCTGCTGAGAAAGCTAAAATTGAGCTGTCTTCAGCCCAGTCGACCGATATTAACTTACCATTCTTAACTGCTGATCAGTCAGGACCTAAACATCTGAATGTTTCCTTGTCGCGATCGAAGTTTGAGCACCTTATTGGGTCTTTGATTGAGCAAACTCTAGAACCTTGCCGCAGAGTCATGAAAGATGCCGATATTAATATCAGCGAGATTGATGAAGTGATTCTGGTAGGTGGTTCGACACGCATTCCCCTTGTGCAGAAAAAAGTACAGGAATTTTTTGGCAAAGAACCCAATAAATCTGTAAACCCTGATGAAGTGGTTGGTATTGGTGCTGCGGTCCAAGGTGGTGTATTAGCTGGAGATGTGAAGGATGTCTTACTTCTAGACGTGACTCCTTTAACCCTAGGTATTGAAACACTAGGGGGTGTCATGACAAAATTAATCGAACGTAATACGACCATCCCTCACAAGAAATCACAGGTGTTCTCAACCGCAGCTGACAACCAGACTTCTGTAGAAATCAGTGTTCTCCAAGGCGAGAGAGAAATGGCAAGCGATAATAGACAGCTTGCTAGGTTTACCTTACAGGACATTCCATCAGCTCCCCGCGGTGTGCCACAGATTGAGGTTACTTTTGATATCGATGCTAATGGTATTTTGTCGGTATCTGCTAAGGATCTGGGTACAGGTAAGGAGCAGAAGATAACTGTGGAAGCAGCTACTTCTATCGATGAGAGTGAAATCGATCGGATGGTGAAAGAGGCTGAATCTCATAAAGAGGAAGATAAAAAACGACGCGATTCTGTAGAAGCGAAAAACCATCTTGATGGTTTAATCTTTTCTACTGAAAAATCTCTTAGCGAAGCTGGTGATAAGGTGCCTGCGGAGCTAAAATCAGAAATTGAAACAGCCTTGGCTACGGCAAAAGAAAAGCTTAACTCGACGAATGCTGACGAGCTAAATGCTGCTAAGGCTGAACTGGAAGCCAAAACCCACAAGCTAGCTGAGGTCATGTACCAACAAGCTGGTGCTAAGGCGGGTGATGCTACTCCCGGAGAAGAGCAAGGTGGTGATTCAGCTAAGACGGACCCTAATGTTGTGGATGCTGAATTTGAAGATGGCAAATAAAATTAATAAATAAAGATTTACAGCAGGGGGCTTCTGAAGGGAAGCCCCCTTTGTTTTTGTTTTTGTTTTTGTTTTTGTTTTTGTTTTTGTTTTTGTTTTTTCGGGACTCACATCAGGATCAAGGGTGCAGTAGGGGGTTTAGAGCTTGCCAAAGTTTAATTTTTTGCCTGGGATCTGCCATCATTTCAGCTATCGACGGGCTCGGTAACACTTTAAAGTCATAGGCAGATTCATGCCATTGTCCCTTAATGCATGCGATATCATTATCACACAGCATTTCTGCGAGTTTCTCTGAAAAGCAGACCATCCATTTTACCTCCATTTCATCGGCACTCTCCAATAGCTGACCCATATCCTGAGTGGGGCCTCGCACCGCAAAATGAAACTCATTATCTTCAAGTTTTAAGGCCAGGCATAGTTTGGTGAAGGTTTGCAGCTCCTGGTGATCAGGTAGCTGGGTATCCAGCCACAAAATTTTTCGTCCCCGTAATGGCTGAGGTGAATGCTTCGTCGGGCTAGCGGCGTCGGTTGTGGTAGTGGTAACCGACGCCGTGTTCTCCCCATGCTCTATTGTGGAAAGACTAGATTGTATTTGTGACTTATGTGGGTATACGACCCCTCTTTCATCTAGCCAGTTCAGATAGCACAGCATCTTTTCTTTGAGCATAAGCAGCTAAGTCCCCAACTTAGATCCGGAATCTGAAAAATTTTAGTTTGAAAATTCTCAGAAATCCTTAAAAATCATTCGGATTTGATCAAAAAACCACTACTTGCATTCTATAGCATAGCCAGGTGCGAGAAAAAACTAGGAGACAAGGGAATCTTTCTTAGGCTTCCTATGCTGTCGTCGCTGGGTAATCAATTCCTTAACACTTTCCAAACGAGAGCGTTGAATAGGTTCGCTTCCCTTATCCATACGCATCAGCTTTTTAACTAAAAAATAGTTTTTGGCATATTGCTTCGTCCGATGGCTTGCGGTGATTAAGACCTTGAGAAAGTTAGGACTGGAGTAGCCTGTGGCGAGGGCTGAGTGCACGGAAGCGATAGCCTGAGCAAAGTTATTATGGTTTAAAAACAGCTCAGCCTGGTAGAGATAGCTTTCGGGATCAGCAGTATTGGCCCGATACTGCTGAAAAACATTTATGGTTTCGGCATCATCCTTTTGGGCTAAATGTAGTTTAGCAAGGGCAAAGTAGGGAGCTTTTTGTAAGGGGTGTCTGACAATGGCACTTTGTAGCGTGGTTATCGCCTCTTCGAAACGTTCCTCTTGGAGAAAGAGTTTTGCCAGTATCATGTAAGTGTCGAGCCGTTCTGGGTGCTGCTTTTTTTCATCGCGTAAAGCTATTTCTGCTAGCTTTTCTTGATCCAATAGCCGACAAATTTGCACGATAGCCTCAAGGGGTTTGGAATCCTGGGGAAATACCCGGCGATAACGTTTGAAATAATATATGGCTTTCTCAATATTTTCATCTTTGGCATAAGCAATACCCATGCCATAGAGTGCTTCGGCATTTTTGTTATTCTCCAGCAGGGCTTGGCGCAGATGAAAGATAGCGCGGAGGTACTCACCGTTCTTAATTAGTAAATTTGCCAACCTCACCTGACGTACGACATGCTTGGGATTGATTTCTAATTCTTGGGTTAGGGCGTCAATGGCGGATTCCGTATCATTCTGCTTTAGGTAAATATCCGATAATAATTTGTAATTTTTTAAAAAATCAGGAAAGTTCTTAATCCCCTCTTTGAGGGCTGCCACCGCAGCTTCATACTTTTCTTCGCGCAGCAGGACTAAAGCTTTCAAATACTGGGGCTGGGGGTTTGTCGGAAGTTTTCGCGCAAGCTCATTGAGGATTTTATTGGCATCTTCATTCCGATTCTCAGAAATTAACAACTCTGCTTCGCGTAACATTTTTATACTGGGCTTCGGGGAGTGGAAGGCCGTTAATACCTTATAAATTTTTTTTTCTAGCTCTGGGGCCTGGAAGGGTTTTAATAGATAGTCTGTAGCCCCCTTGTCGATAGCCTTTATAATATCATCGCGCTCTGCTTGCCCTGTCAGGACAATAATGGGCGAGTCGGAACGATGATCCTTATGGCGAATCTGGTCTATAATGGCATATCCATCACCCGACTTAAAAAAGATTTCCGTAAAAACGAGATCAAAGTGCAGATTACCAATCAATTTTCTAGCTTCTTTTGTGGAATGGGTTTCCACAATTTCCTCAATGTGGAGTGCTTGCAAAACCTTTGCGATAGCCTTCCTGATAAGATCATGCTCATCAACGATCAGGACTTTTAATTCAGCTGTGTTAATGGGTAATTTTTCTTTCACTTGGGACTCCCTATGGTGCCCTTTCGGAAATTGCATTTAAAACTTAATATTATACGGAGTCCTGGTTGATTTCATTTAAGCAGCGGAGAAGGGTACGAGAGGTTCTATCCTCAGGCTGGATTTCTTGGGCTTTCATCCAGTAGTTACGAGAGCTTACATAATCCCCTTCGCGGTAGGATATCAATCCTAAAAGGTTGTATGATTCCGCATTAGGGGCGAACTTATCGATAAGCTCCCTGGCACGGCTCTTTGCCTTAGCTAGTTGCCCCATGGTGTACTCCAGCTCAGCCAAGCGCATGATTTGGTCTGGCATTTTGGGAAAAATAGTGAGTGCTTTTTCGTATTCCCGCTGGGCTTCTGCATAGAGGCCTGATTCTTCATAACTGTGGGCTGTTTGACAATGTAGGTTGGCAATTTTGCCCAGGACTAAGGGTGGAATATTAGTGTGTGGACTATATGAGGAGCTGAGCTTTTGATATTCGCTATATCCCTGGTCATAGAGCCCTAAGTCACAGTAAACTATTGATAAATTTAGGGCTGCTTCAATATAATGAGGGTTGAGAGCCAGGGCTTTTTTAAAGGAGCTGATGGCTTGAGAAAACTTCGACTGACGATGATAGGCTACACCCAGGAGATTGAGAAGGTTAGCTAAGTCTCCAAGTTCTTCCATGGATTCAGTCAGCAAAGTTGTTGCTGACTGAAAGCGATTGACACTGAGGTATAGGTTTACACGGTCTTGGATGTCCTTAAGTTTTTCCCTTAGCATAGACCTCCTAAGCTACTGCTACAGATTCAAATCGTCGTGATACCAGGACCTTAATCTGACCTGGATACGCAACATCCTCCTCAATTTTTTGGGCAATATTTTCTGTAAATGATTTTAACTCATTTTCTTTTACTTTTTTATGATTGACTTCGATATGAACTTCCCGGCCTCCATTCATAATGGCTATTTTCAAGATGCCGGGAAAGCTTTTAACCGCATCTTCAATGGCAGAGAGACGAATCTGATAGCCTTCTTCTAGGTTTACACGGGCTCCTGGGCGCGCTCCCGACAAGGTATCCGCTGACTTCAGCACGTAGCTCATGGGAGTTTCCAGAATAAGGTCATTATGATGGGACATGACGGTGTCACAGACAATTTTATGTTCTCCATACCGATCAGCGTAGTCGCCACTGATAACGGCATGGCTGCCTTCGATGCGATAGTCTATACCCTTGCCTATATCGTGGAGGAGTCCGCATCGCTTGGCGATCTGGGGGTCGACTCCTAATTCAAATGCTAATATACCTGCCAGCTTAGCAACTTCCAGAGAGTGATGGTACTGATTTTGTCGGTAGCTTGTGCGCCAGTTTAAGGCTCCCACCATCTTCTGGATTTCTGGATGAATCCCTTCTAGTCTGAGCTCGTTCACAGCCTTATGGCCCAGCTTTTGGGCTTGGGCTTCAATCGTTTGCCTGTGCTTTTGGAAAACTTTCTCGACGCGGTTCCACTGCGAACTGCCTCGGGGTAATAGCTCTTCTAGAGTCAAGCGTGCAGCTTCCTTATCGATACCATAGCCTCCTCCCAATTTTATGGCCGCAACGCTTTCTACTTTTTCGTCGCTAAGACCTATTTCAACCTGATCGGTAAGGGCTGTTAGATCGGCAATTAGGGAGACTTGATCGGAATTTAGGGCATCGAGAATCCTGGAGCTTGTGATCTCTACGTGACTCACTGGCTTAGGCCATACGAATTGGGGTTCATAGCGTGCTAGTAGCCGCGACAATGTCCGCTCCGCGCTTTTTTTAGAATTATTTTGCATCTGTTCGGTTAACTCCTTGATTCGCTTTTGGCTATCCAGGGTACGCGTGTTGATCATCTTGTCACGCAGGTTCTCTTGTACCTGTTCGACCGTGCAATTGGCAACTGCTGCAAGTTTATGATGGAGTTCATGGCGACTTTCATCGATTTTCAAGGCAAGATTATTGTACGCGTCCTTGACTTTATTAACTTTGGCTTCGTAGGATTGATACTGACTTTCAACCTTAGCAAGGCGTTGCTCTTCCCGCTCTACAAACTGTTCTTGGAGGAGAATTTCCTCTTTTTCAGCTTCCAAGTCATGCTTGCGATCCTCGATGTGGGCTTCAAACTCTTCAAGGAGCATTTGCTCTTTCTCTTGCTGTCGTGAACGCGCTTCCGCAGCGATGTGTTGACTTTTTGTAATTGCTTTTTGTCTCACTATTTCACGCTGTTGCAACTGTTCTGCTTTTAGCCGTTTAGGTAAAGAGCGGCGCATTAGAATAAAGAATACGTACCCTAGAACCATACAGACCAGGGCCGTGGCCAGTAGGTGGGTACTCTCAATATTTAGATCCATGGGGGTTACTCCTTCTTGCTTACTATCAGAGCATCGGAATATTCATCTCATAGGATGAGTATGATCCGTGTTATCAATTTCGAAATTAAGTTCAGAATGGCTCGCAGAAATTTACATAGCGTGCCACAATATAACGATCATACCCTAGAGGAAAACTTTATTCGATAGAAGAGATTTGTGAACGTCTCCCGGAGTACATATGAAGAACGATTTGAGAATTCTAGAAGGTATTTTGAAGGAAGCAGGGAAAGAGGTTATGAAATTCTATCGAGGTAATGATCTTAGTATATTGCAAAAAAAAGATGATTCTTTGGTGACCAATGCTGATTTGGCAAGTGAAGCATTGATTATTTCATCCCTGAAGGAACGATTTCCCCAAGATAAGATCTTTTCAGAAGAAGCGGGTTTATCCTCTGCAGATCGGACTCAAGGGACCTATATTTGGATCATCGATCCTTTGGATGGAACCACTAATTTTGCAAATCATTACCCTTTTTTCTGTATTTCCATTGCCCGTGGTCAGTTTTTAGAAGACGGACGTATTAGCATTGTATTGGGAGGTATATATGACCCAGTGCGTGATGAGTGTTATCTAGCTTCTATAGGTGAGGGAGCCACATGCAATGGTAGTCCTATTTATGTTCGCGATGATCGAGCCCCAGAGCTTGCCTTTATTGTCACAGGTTTCTCTTATCATAAAGGGGTAGAGCTGCGTAAGGATATCGAACGCTTCCTCAGCGTCGCCGAGCGATGCCAAAGCATACGTCGCGATGGAGCTGCTGCTTTGGATTTGGCCTATGTTGCGAAAGGCATTTTTGATGGGTATTGGGAGTGTGGCTTAAAACCTTGGGATATAGCGGCTGGTTCTTTGCTTGTCTCTGAGGCCGGGGGATACGTTTATAATCCTAGTGTGGACCATGTCTTTAATACGGAATCAGAAGGAATTCTCTGCGGCACCCAGTCGATTACAGAATACCTTTTAGATAGTATGTAAAATTTGGCCTCGATGGGTCTTCTTGCTATATTATAGTAAGACAGCTTGGGAGGTCGAAGATTGCATTTTTTAGGGCTAATATCGGTTTTAATTATACTAAGTGGTGAGGCATACTCTAGTAATAATACGCAGAACTACGATAGAGTGTATCTCAATTGGTCAACAATGAGGATCAATTTTTTCGGAGTGACCGAGGCGGGAGACTCTCTTCGAGGCGCTGAAGAGCAAGCCATTAAGGAAGGTCTTAGCTATATTGTCAACGCTCTGCCTGCCATACGTCAATCAGCACTGGGGGCTGCCCTTGCGGGAGATCCACAAAGCCAAAGACAGGTGGCTGAAAGTATCTCGAAGAATACCTACTTAGCAGAGACCATATACTATGCTGATGGTAAGGTTGTGGCACGATTAGAGAGCAGCCTAACAAGGGCTCTGGCCCCCGACGGTATGAGCTTGGCTAAGCAGCAGGCTAGTCATGAAGAAAGCAAAAACTCTGGAGTTTTGATATTCTTAGAATCAGAAATGGACCCACAGATGATCTTTGAGATACAAGATGAGTTTGGTCGGGTTTTATATAGAGTTGATGATGTTGTAGCAGCCGAATTCAGTAAGAACTTCATGGGTCGCTTTTATTCTGCTAAAAATCGCCGTCAGTCACGCTACTATGTAGGGAAAAACCCTGTGGAAATTAAAGGAACTTTGAAGGGTGACCACACTATAGTGATCAAGCAAAAAACCTGGTTAGGCAAGATTAAAGGCAATCGGGGATTGTTGGAACGTGCTAGAATTGCAATATTAACTAAGTGATACTCCCTTTTCTTTCCTAGCCCCCAGTTCCCTAATGGGGGGCATGATTCGCATCTGTTCGCAGTCAATGCATTCTGGGGAATTTCCCAACTGAATTCCCAGATCCGGGATTTTACTGTTGATGTTGCCCCTTCATAAATGTTAGGAAACCCATTCCGAGCTGCGGCAGGAACAGTCCTGTCCCATTTTGTGCGGGCTCCATAAACGCTCGGGTGAGAGCTGCCTAGCATAAACTAATAGAAAGGGTATAATATGCCGAAAATAAAGACTAAACGTGCGGCTGCAAAGCGGTTTAGTATTTCTCCTTCCGGGAAAATCCGTCGTAACCACGCCAATAAGCAACATATCTTGACTAAGAAAAAGCGCTCCAGGCTCAATAAGCTTAAAAAAGCTGCCTATGTTGTGCCTGCAGACGTAAAATTGGTACTGCGTTGCTTACCAAACGGATAATTCGTAACCCTGGAGAAAGGATAATATATGTCTCGTGCTAAACGTGGCTTTAAAGCCCGCCGTAGAAGAAAAAAAATACTTGGCCTTGCCAAAGGTTACCGCGGTTCGCGTAAGAACCGATTCAGAAACTCTGTCCATGTAGTCAAAAGGGCATTGGCCTTTTCATACCGCGATCGTCGGGTCAGAAAACGAGAGTTTCGTAGGTTATGGATTGTTAGGATTAATGCAGCGGCCAGGAGCGAAGGAATGCGCTATTCTGAGCTAGTTAATGGCTTGAAAAAAGCTAATATAGCTTTGGATAGAAGCGTTTTGGCTGATATGGCCATTAGTGATGCCAAGGCTTTTTCAGAGCTTGTTGCAAAAGCCAAGGCTGCTTTAGCTTAGTGTAAAAAAAACATGTTATCCACAGCTGAGCAATTAGCTGTGGATTTTTTATTTTAAAATAAAAATTAACGAGTTAACCGCTAAGCAAGGCGGTTGGGGCAAGTACTTATCCACATGCAGTTGTGGATAACATAGCCCTTCTACAAATGACACAGTCAGGTCGATCTCATTGGGATTTGAGTTGATGAGTATGTTTGATTTTGAAAGTGAGTGCAAGAGTTTTCGCATAGAACTTGGTGCGGACGGGGAGACTTGAACTCCCACGCCGAAGGCATTGGCTTCTAAGACCAACGTGTCTACCAATTCCACCACATCCGCGTGTGGATTGTGTATTTGCCCTGAATAGCAGCTTTTGTCAACCCTTTAATTTTTAAACCTTATGACTTTCTTCACAGTCAATTATAGCTTAGATTATAGAGTCGAATGTAGAGTGGAGAAAGGTCATGTCCAAGGACGAAAAAGTAGAGTTCACAGCTCTCGTTTTAGGTTTTTGTTCAGCAGCGCTATCCTATATGGGATATGGCGATCAAACGGCAACGAAAAATCTGCCCTTAGCAAAGCAAAATATTGATATTATTTCTTTATTACAAGAAAAGACCAAAGGTAACCTTACAGAAGATGAAGAAAAACTGCTAACAGAGGCCCTCTCAGATCTAAAATCGAAGTTTGTTGAAGCCTCTAAGTAAGCCACTCTTTGCAGCCCTAAATACACCGGCATTTGCTCCGATAAGCTGAAAAAGCTGGAGCGTTTTATGGATGTTGGAAAGTATGACTTTGAGTGCCGCAAAGTTCTGCACTTTGGGTTGCGATATGCAAAAGGATTGGGGCATGACCACTTAGAATGTGAGCACGTAGCATTGGCGGTGTTGCGTGCTAATTGGGATTTATTACCAGCCATGACCCATGGCATTGCAGAAAAAGCCTTGGAGCAATTTTTAGGCTCATATCCCAAAAAGTTTGGCTCAATCGAGGTAGAGTTTGGACCACGACTCAATTACTGTCTAGACCAGGTTGAAGCCAAGTCTGATGGCTTAGTTTCCGTTACCCTCCTGTGGCAGATGCTGACGCAAAACTCGACAATTCTACGCAACGCGATTGCTAAAGGTCAAATGGAGCAGAAGAAAGGCGAAGCTTTTCAGGAAGTTCAGTTTGAATCCCTGGATGAGCAGCCTAAGACTCCCCATCGTGGGCCATCCTCTGATTCTGATGATGCAACGATGCCTCCGGAAGTGCATACAGCCAAGAAGAAGGCGGTAGAGATTGACCGTCATCTTAAGAATTACACCACAGATCTTACTGAGCTGGCCAGTCGTGGAGACATAGACCCCATCTTTGGCAGGGAGCAAGAAATCAGAAGAGTTCTGGAAGTATTGGGGCGCAAGAAGAAAAATAATCCTATCCTTATTGGTGAACCAGGAGTTGGTAAAACAGCTATCGCTGAGGGGATAGCTTTAAAGATTATTGAAGAGAAGGTCCCTGAGTCCTTGAAAGGAGTGCGGGTGCTATCCCTGGACTTAAGTTCTCTTGTGGCAGGCAGTCGATATAGGGGAGAGTTCGAGGAACGGTTACAAAAAATTATTGCAACCATTAGCGAGTTGGGTAGTAAGGTTATCCTTTTTATCGACGAAATCCACACCATCATTGGTGCTGGTCAGGCCGAAGGTAGCATGGATGCTGCTAATATTCTGAAGCCAGCTCTCGCCAGGGGGGAGTTGCGATGTCTAGGTGCGACAACCCTTGCCGAATATCGTCGGTACTTTGAAAAAGACGCGGCCTTGGAAAGGCGGTTTCAGCCGGTTACCGTGTCAGAGCCATCAAATGAGATTTCTTTGGTCATCCTTAGGGGGCTGAAGAAACGCTATGAAATTCACCACGCTGTTACCATTGATGATGAGGCATTAAGAGCGGCTGTGGAGTATGGTGATCGTTATTTACCTCAAAGACGGCTACCGGATAAGGCTATAGACTTGGTTGATGAAGCAGCATCGCGGCTGCGTCTCGCCATAGAAAGTGTCCCGCGAGAGCTGGACGCCTTACAAAGTCAGATCTCCGATTTAGAAATGCAAAAACAAACTATATCCCACGGTGTCAGAAATCAAAAAGCTCTGGTACAAATTAATGTAAAGCTGGAAAATCTAAAGAAAGAGTGCGAGAAGATCGAGAATTCATGGCGGCTGCATCAAAGGCTGCATGATGAAGTCAGTCAGCAAGAAAAGCAAATGGAGGACCTAACAGCTCTTTATGAAACGGCTAAATCACAAGGTGACTTTGAATTTGCTGCAAAACTCGAATTAGTAGAGATCCCTAAGCACGAATCCGCCTTGCAAGAGAAAAAACAGGCTATTACAGCTTTAGAGCAGGCAAATGCTTACCTATGCCAAGTCGTTGGTAAATTTGAGATTGGTCAGGTCATAAGTGAATGGACCGGTATACCGGTGAGCAAAATTTTATCTCCCGAAAAAGATCAATTGCAAACCATCGAATTCCGATTGAGAGAAAGGGTTTATGGGCAGGATGAGGCATTAAACTTAATTGCTAAAGCAGTACGACGAGCCTTAACTGGTGTCAATGACCCTCGTAAGCCCTTGGGTACGTTTTTACTCACTGGTCCAACAGGGGTTGGTAAGACAGAAACAGCTAAGGCTTTAGCAGCTGAACTATTTACTAATGAAAAGCATCTGATTCGCTTCGATATGTCCGAGTATATGGCAGAACATCAGGTGGCACGCTTGATAGGTTCGCCGCCAGGATATATAGGCCATGGGGAAGGCGGTGAGCTTACCGATGCGGTGCGCAACCAACCACATGCTGTTGTTCTGTTTGATGAAATTGAGAAGGCCCATCCCCGCGTGCTCGACATCCTATTGCAGGTGATGGACGATGGGCATTTGACGGATTCGACGGGTAAAGTCGCAGACTTTAAACAGACTTTGATTATACTTACGAGTAATTTGACCGTGTATGAAGATCCAAGCGACCCGGCCGGTCGCAAAGAAAGTTTACGAAACTCGCTTTGTGAATATTTGCGACCCGAATTTGTCAACCGCATTGATGAAATTGTCATTTACCAAGCCCTTGGTTCCAGGGAGTTGGTTCACCTGATTGATAAGTTACTGGAGCAGTTAAACTTTAGGCTGAATTCC
>JBNKNM010000118.1:0-16265 GCA_050293845.1 Pseudobacteriovorax sp.
TAAGATTTTCGTAGAGGCCGCTTAAATCTTCGAAATTTATTTTTATATATGGAGTTGGATAATCCTTCTCAAGAAGAGTTCTAAGTTCTAAAATGTCATTTACGACTACATATTTTTTTTCCCTCTTAAGACCAACTTTACAACCAAAAAGACTAGTTATCATAAGCAACATATAAATTTTTCTCAAAGCGGAACTCCAGATCAGCATTATTATTCTGCAACAGTAAGAAGAATTTGGAATTGGGTTATTGCTTGCGAAAGTTCATTTCAATCTCAACTTTGGAAGTAACCACAATTCTACATGCCTCATAAGCAATAAACATTCCAAAAAAATAGCTTATATTTTCCGCTATTTATAACTATGTACATTATTCTAGAGAAATGCAGCTGTAAGTGTATCATTCGGCAGTTGGAAATTTGATAAATCGGATAATTTAATGTCAACTCTGTTAATCAAGAAAAATTCGTTATCGTTTAGCAAATTGCTATGCTTTTTTGTTTAATATTTGAGTAGCTATCTAAATTTGGCCTTACTATACCCTAGGCTCAGCTCTAAGCTTCTTGTAAAATCTGATTGTGTTTTGCAATCAGGTAAAACCATAAATAGCTGTGGCTTCTTCACCGAATGCCCTAATTATTATTATCCAACAGGCGAAGAAATTTTTTACTGAGCCAGGGAAGCGGGTTGTAATTGACTCCAGTTTTTTTAAAGCGGACGCATCTATCGAGTCACTCCGCCTCAATGTTGATTTCAGATTGCAAAACAAGAAAAAAAAGTAATACGACGCATACAAGCTCCACAGATCCAGATGCTAATGCAAATACTGCCATCAAATTAGGCAGTTTTTCGACAATCCCGTACATTAGTTGATATTCATAGTATACGCTTGGATACCGATTTTTACTAAATTAGTTAAAATTATTACATAAATACCGACATGTACTATAAAAAGCCATCTTTATGGCTTATTTCCTCTTTATCTTTCTTCTTCTATTAGGTTGCTCTGACAATGAGGATACTGATTCAGTAAACAATTCTCTAACTGAGACATGTATTCAACAAGGAGCGACTGTCGGGCGACAATTCAATATATTAAGTTATATTAGTCACATAGGGATAAACTATACATCAGGCATGCAAAGTTAACTTCTTTGCGAGTCAGCGGAGGGGGCGCAAATTGCAAGACGGGGTGCCTCCTAATGCCTCCTACTTTTAATTGCCTTAGTGGTTGAGTGAATCTATCAGTACTTGGGTTAACAAGAGACTTAATTGAGTCCAGAAAAAATCAAACTGAAATGGAATAGAATGGAGTTAAAATGAAATTCACAACAAAATCAGCATTTACCTTAGCTTTGGTATTATCAGCTAATAGTTATGGAGCCGTAGAAAATAGTTTCACTCTAAGAGGTGGACTAGCAGTGAGTGATGTTGAAATTCTAGACGAGAACTTATCAGGAGTAAGTTTAGAGGGTAGCTACGGTTTTGCTCCCAATGTTGAAGCAGGAATAGGTATAACATCGTTGAGTTCGTCTGCAAGTGGAGTGGAAGTATCTGTAACGACCCTAAGTGCTTTTGTAAAAGGAAGTCTGGACGTTTCACCAAAGATTTCCGTTTTCGGCCAGCTAGCACTGACACACAATGAAGTGAAAGCGGAAGCGTTCGGATTTACTGCAACAGAAGATGAGCCTGGATATGATCTAGGACTAGGTGCACAAATAGCATTTAGTGAAAAGTGGTCTGCGCAATTGATAAATAAATGGAGATACCTTGACGGTGATTCTTCTAGCGGTGAAGTAAGAGAAACCTCTGCACTGTTGGGATATACTTTCTAAGAATCTATCTGTCTTTCGGCAGTGAGAAATTTCATGAGTCGGATATTTTAATGACAACTCTGTTGATCAAGAAAGTATCAGTGAACTCCAAAGTTTCATCGTCCCGAGTGGCCTGGGCTCAAATCCGCCACAGCGCGAAGCTGGCTAGAATATGGGGTGAAATTTCCAGCGGTCTATCCAAAAAACTGGGATGTAGAGTCACTCCAACTAAGCCACTGCACACCCTAAAAGAAACCAGACTTGCTTTGGAACTGTTCTACAAACCATACAAGATACTATTATTACAGGGATAAAGCCAATATCTGGTTCTCAGTTCGCAGATAAAAATTTAGAATAAATTAGTGTTTTCAAAGTCTGATAGGCGCAACTTGTCTAATCTTGCTTCCATTCCATAAGTCCGGTAGATACGCTCAGCTTTTTTCTGAGCCATCAAGGCCTCTTCTTTATGACCTTGCAATAAGCAAAGATTCCTTTTTTCTATCCAAAAACTTCCTCTCACGGGAGGGTCATTTTTTAGCAAGAGAGCCTTAGTGATAAGGCTGCTAGCTTTGTCATAATCTGCTGCCAAGCGATAGACCCTAGCGCCATAAAGATAAAAAATGGATGGCGTGATATCTTTATCTTCCGCTTCTCGGATAGCAGTTTCGTATGTAGTTATCGATTTTTTACTCCCGCTTTTTCGAGCTTCAATCTCTGCTTCTCGTAAATCAGCATTAATCTTTACAGCAAGAAGTGGAGTTTTGATTAAATGTTGTCTGGAAATTGAGTTGGCTTTTTGAGCCTCGCTAAGATGGTTAAGCTCTATGAGAACATCACAATGGAACCCCCACATGGTGGCGAGTATATTGTTTCGCCTGATTTGTTCAAATCTTTGAAGTATAGGAGATTCAAGTTGAGATTGCAACAGTTGAGCTGACTCCTCAATGCGACCATAGTAACACAAGGCATTGCATAGGTAGCTCCGGGCATGAAAAGTCTCTATCTCGTTATCACTGCTTTCAATCACTTTCTTTAGCTGAACTAGCGCATTGGATACATCGCCTGACAAGAGCTCAAGGAGTGAGTAATTGATCCTTGCTTTATATTCATCGGTTTTAGATTTAACTTCAATCGCAATTTCAATGGACCTTTGGACACATTTTTTTGCCTCAGAATATTTTTGTTGCTTCCAGAGGCTCGAGGATAGCCTAGTATACAGCTGACTTAGTAAATTCTTAGGCAAATCTGGGTGGATAAGGGCTTTTAATATCTTTTCTGCCAGAAGAAAATCTTCTGTGGCAGCTAGAAGAGTGATTAAGTCCCGTTCCACTATCAGTTCAGCGGCACTTTGACGGTCTTTTTTGCTTGACCCTACGATAGGCTCTTCAGGAATAATGATGGAATCTCGATCCACTTCTAGAATGCTTATTAAACTTTCTAGATTAACTTCTTGAATTTTTTTTACTCGTCCTGAAAGCCACCGCGAAACAGTTCCCCTGTCTACTTTCATCTGCTCGGCTATCCACCACACCCGCAGCTCGGACTCCTTGATTACAGACTTGAGCTTTACGGGGTCAATCAGATATTTTTTTTGATGCAATCCCATTAACCTTTCTCAACAAATATCGAAGTTTCAATACAAGACTGATACCTAAAGTTAGATTAAAGAATTCAATACCTTAAACCATTCAATTTTCCAAGCCAGTGCATGAAAAGACACACTGAATGAGAGACCTGATGGCTGCTACTACCATGAGTATCCCAGCAAGAAAAGCGTTTAAGCAAGTACCCCCCCAAAAACAAACTAACCCAAAGGAAAAACAGGATGGGTCGATAGCCCAGACAGCAAAACAAGCCATATCGACGTTAGGTTTAGAGATAAGCCCCAAAGTTCTTGCCCCTTTCTTATCATGTGCCTAGTCTCGTCGTCTTAGGGGCTGTCCAGAACCCTTTGAACCCTAAACCGACTCTTATCCAACAGTAGTTTGAATCTGCACTAACATTAACTGTTCACAAGGCAGAAAGCTGACTATGATTGAATGTCTGTTGAAAACGCTAGTCCTCATATAAAGCACTAAGAAATGTAATGCAAACAATTGCAATTCATTCTCTTTTCGATATTTTTGTGATCAAGTTCAAGTGCATTGTGCCGATAACATGCAGAACAAAAGAGGGGGCGTAATCATGAAGGCCTTGAGCATCATAGTGATTACTTGCTGGGGATGCGATCACTCTTCAGCCACATCAGTTGATCAGATTGTGATGGATAACTGTGTCCAACACCCTGTTAGCCTCTTTCTAGAGGAATATACATACAATACCAGACTTTATAAATTTGGTCCCCAAGATCAAGAGTTTAGAGACATTCTTACCCAACTGACAAAGCAATATCATCTAACAGGCAAAGATCTGGATGGCAACCAAAAATATGGACTTGTCTCAAAGTATGTTCCGCATTATATGGAGGCCTGCCAAAATTTTTTCGCTCCGATCTCCAGCCACTGTTCGCAGTTTAACATTAATTCTTATGAATTTGATCGATGCATCGAACCTTATAATGAAGCATACCAATACCAATTCAAAGAAAACTTCCAATTAGCAGGGGCAGCACTTTTAGATCTGGAATCTATAACTTTTATTCCAATAACCCCTTAATTTTAAAAACATTACAGGGTAGATAGCGGGTCGGTAAATACAAAAGCCTTCCCGGTGCTATTGAATGGACCTTCGACAACCTCAAAGTGCTGGATGGCTGCTACCTTATTAAAAATCATCCTTAGTATCCATTGTTGGCCATCTATAGTAATGTGGAAAAATTCACCTTCGATTTTAAAATTCTCAGAGACTAAACCTATCACAAAATCAGGCACCCCAGCACACACGTCATTATTATAAATTTCATTTTGGGCTACAGGCACAATCTCTGTTCCTGCTTCTTCTTGGATCAACCTGATAGCAAGGTGGAAAGATTCCCTATCGTCGATGAACTCACAATCGGATTTAAACGTATGATTTACTATTTTGGGATATCCCTGAATCCACTTATATACTCGCTCTTGATCTTCCACTACCGCATTACTATCAATTCCTCGGAGACATAATTGAACCGGAGCATGATAGTTTGTAAAATCTAGTTGCAATGGATCTTCGGGAAAATGTTGTTCAAATTCGCCCTCGCATCCTATTCGGTACTCAATATAATCCAAACCCACATAGCCAAACGAAAGCTCTAAGACTGCTTCGCGAAAAATATCAGTGGGAACTCCCTCAATACTATAGTTGGCAGTAAAACCTTTATCTTGGGACTCCTTCTCTATTTCGGCTGATTGAAGATCTTCATGGGTAATGCTAGTAATCTCCTGATCTAACTGGGGGTCTTCTAAAGTAGGTCGTGACTCCCCACAAGAAAAACTAAACATTATGAGAAGTAAGATAAAATACCTTGTCATGAATCTAACTTCCTTAGGAAAAGATAATAGGAACTATTACCTATCGGCTAAGTTAAAGCAGAGATTAAACACAACTAGTTCAAATGACATAACCCACGACAATAATAATTATTACTTGGAGGTCATTTCTAATAAATAAGTCACACCTTGCTGCAAATGCCTCTGGATTATCCTCAAGCTAAAAACAACACATCAGAGAGGACAAAAAAGATCAATATTTAGTTGATATACTCCCGTTTTTTTTACTGCCTTCGATTCCTCATGGATGGCTTGAATAAGCTTTAACACCTCAACTTTGGTTTTTGCAATGTTTACTTTATCGCAAACAAACCACCAATTATACATAAAGTCATCAATATTAGTTTGTTGCAGTTTCTCACTGACAACACGGGTTCTTCCAGAAAGATGAAGACATTGCTCAGCTGCCGATTGGGGAGGAGGTATATAGGGAGAACTCAGACACTTGATACCGTTCTTTGTTATCTGAATAGCTTTAACACTTTTAAGGGTTTCTATAATGTAGCCCCAGCGTCCTTGAGGTATCCCAAGTACATTCCTAGCAGATTCCTGATTTTCACTGAAGCGACTGATTTGCAACAAAGCATGAACAACAGGAATATCAGGATCAGAAAAATAGCGATCTGTTAGGGAGATAGGCAAATCTTGGTACAATCTATTTTGATTAACAATTTTTTTGCATTGCTCTTTTAAGGCATGCCTTCTCTTCGGAATTTTAGATATTTCAATTTCTCGAAGTAGATGGACATAATCGATTTCATCATTAGTCAAGAACAGAGCCTGGCAAACTTTATATAGCTGATCCTCATGAAGATGTTTTTTACTATTAAGCACTTGAGATAGGTAGGTGCGCGAAATACGAACCTGATCAGCAACTTTTGAGATACTTATCTCCCTGGATCGCCTTAAATCCTCGACACGCTCTTGCAATAACGTTCGGTATGCTTGATAAGAAAAAAAGTTATTTTTCAACGTTCTCCCCTATGACTGTAATGAGATCCGTATTAGCAAAAAAAACCTCGCTTTCTTCCTCATAAGCATGGGGATAAAAGTGTTCCTTGGCGAAATTTAATACCTTTGCCTTGGTTTTCTTTATAAAGTCTTCATTTGCAGCAAACACTAATGTCGTCACCAAATCCTCTTTTTTTTCCGGGTCCATTATACTGTCGATAACCTTCATCCGAGAATAGCATGCATTTGCCTTTGCAGAAGCATTAATCTTATAAGCAAAATATCGCTTTTTATTACGAATATAGCGATTCTTCTTTTGCTCAATGATACGACTCCTGACAAGAATATCCATAATATTTGCCATTCTAGTGAGGCTTATTCCCATCCTACAACGCAACTTTTCTATATCTCGTAGATAACAGTCCTGGGTTAAAAATGCGTCGACAATAGGTGCTAGCTTGTCCTGTAATAATTCATCAAGGGGTGAAGGTATATCATCGATACTATCAAACGGATAATATTCAGTGGGCTTTAAATGTAGCTGTTGTATGGAAGTAATTTTCATTAGCAGATATTCACGACGTTCTTTAACTTGGCTGCGTTCATACTCTCCCAAAAGCGTGAGGAAGCTCTGCTCATCAGCATTCAGTAGCAAGTATTCTGCCAATAAAAAGAGCTGATCATTGTTCAAATTGTTTGTCCCTGACAAAACTTGCGACAAGTAAGAATCTTTCACACCGATAGCTTTTGCAAATAAGCTTTGGGACTGATTAGCATAGTTCGCTGCATCGCGAATAAATTGCCGGTAATCTAAATACTCAAAAATCTTCAATGCTACACCCACCTATAGTTACGCTGAACCCGGTACCTTTGGTACCAGGCGCATTATGCAATATTTGATAGGTTCAGAGTAGAAATAATCAGAAACGAGCAAAAAAAGACTGAGGCAGCCTTAAGGACGGGGAAGTAAGCAGCCTGCCAAGTTCAAATCTAGTTCACCTGACTCATCACGACAGCTGTAAAGCCAAAAGATTTGCTGCCCATAATTCTGGCCTTTTTCATAATACACATCGCCGTTATCATCGATCTCACAAGGGTTGTTTAGAGTGCAGCGCATTCCGGACTCATTTCCCGTATTGTTAATAGCAATAGCAGTTCTGGTTCCCGCCAAAATAATAGGAGACCCTGAGGTTCCGCCAATGACTTCACAACCCGGCTGCGTATAACGAAGAGAATCTTTAAAAGTCCAGTTACCTTCTTTTAATTGGAAAACTTTCTTATCGATGGAACAGCTATAGCCCCTCTTCCAGTATCCTGAAATTATGTCAATGGGATCACCTTCTTGAGGCTCTTCACGGCTGATGGTCAGAGGTCTTACATCGAAGCGGCTTTCGATATCGGCATAACTACTCTGTAATTCATAAAGAGCCATATCAGTATCCGTCATAGTAGCAAATAATAGCCTTGTTGAACGAACGGAACCGAGGGTTGAGCCAGAAGGGCTGAGGAATTGAAACCTACGTCGTGAAGTCCGATTTACTAGAACAACTCCTGGGTCCAAAAAGCCTACACAGTGGCCATTGGTCATGATCAATCCTGGATCTGTATCTTCACTATCATCATATCTCACCAAGCTAGCAGAACAATTTGAAGCCGCGACAATACCTTCAAAGTCATATTCTGGCAGCAATTGAACAGTCGGCTCACCGATTACAGGTAGACCGAAGCCAAAGGCGCTAACTTCAAAAAAAAATCCCAACAAAATCCAAAAACGGATCATACTTTCCTCCAGAACTATAACATTGTGAAACTAAAAATTAATTTTTGAAGAAGAAAACTTATTTGGTCAATTTAGATTTAATTGATATCAATATGCAGGTTCGGGATAGTAATATAGCAATATAGTTAAATAGTAATCTTAAGAGATTTTAAATTTCCTTTGATAGGTAAAAAACAGTAGGTTAGATTGCTAGTTGAAACGCGCTGCATCAGCAGTTTGGAAACCTCGCAGCTAATAATTTTGGAGTCGATAACCTATGAAATCAAAAGATGAATACCTGGGTGAATATGCACAGAGCCATCAGAATAAAGTAAATAAAATGATACATTACATTTGCGTGCCACTTATTACCTGGAGTACCCTGGGACTGTTGTGGACTATGACACCCTATGCCTACATAGGCCTGATAACATTCGCTATACTGTACTATCTTATACTGTCATTTAAATTAGCTATAGGAATGTTATTTTTTATCTCTCCCAGCTTACTGATAATTACACACCCCTATACATTTACAGTATCTTTAGGAATCTTTATTTTCAGTTGGATAGTTCAAATCTGGGGCCATAAGATCGAAGGAAAAAAACCATCCTTCCTGAAGGATCTTCAATTTCTGCTCATCGGCCCGCTGTGGATACTCAATAAGATCTATATTGAGCTAGGAATTTTTAAATTAACCGAGCAAAAGTAGGTTTTATCATTTCATAAGGTGTAAGTATAGGAGGTTTTGCCGCCCTCCATACCTCATAATTTTTATCAAGCATATTGAGTATTATTGAACTAGGTAGCTTCTGCATCAATCTTTTTTACGGCGAGATTAAATATTTTTAAGGATACCCCTTCTTCCATATAATAGTGAAGATAAGGTGTGTCTTCTATATCAACAGAACAGCCCCAAAGATTGTAACCAGGAAGTTTTTCGTTGGCATAATCCAGAGCGGCTTTTTTCTGAGCTTCGACCAAATCATTACAAGAAATAAGACTCTGCTCATTGCAAACAAAGAGCCCTTCCTGCACTTCACCAGCCACATTCTGATCAATACATTCCTTTATTTTTTCAGGAACAACCTCAGGAGATACTACATTCAAAACAACTCCCTCAGGAGTTTCTTCACCTGTTGGCAATGTTTCAGGAGTATTTTGATTTTTAGGAGGTTCCTCGACATTAGGTTCTTCGATAGATGCTCCTACAATATCCGATGACTCCGGTGGTGCTGGGTTTTCTGTATTATTTGCACGACATCCCACTAAAAATAGCAAGACTGCGCCTATCACAACAAATTGTCGCATGTTAATAGTCCCCCACTCATACCCTCAAGTAGTATTATCGGCGAAGAAATCACCTGACTTGAGGGTATTTTCCAAACTCTTATTGTTGGATTAACTAATCAAAATCAAAAGCATCATAAAAAGCATGGATCACCCACCACTTTGCATAGTTTTATCTCAAGCATTTGAATCCATTACATTTTTAAAGTAGAAAACACTTACCACTCCAGGGAAACGGCTCCACTAGTAAAAATTACCCCGTGGATTAAACCACACTAAACAATTTTATATAGTTAATTCAATATATTACCCACTCCATTTAGCATGATTTTCAATTTCAAAATCAGACTCAAGGCCCTTAGTCTTCTGCACCGAACCCCAGGCTGAGTCTAGTCTCATAGGCTTGACTCGATGGTAAGATAACTTTCCGAAGGGCTTTACTAGAGGGGTAAACAGTGATTAATTTGAGGAGCTACCTGGCGTCAGGCTTGATTCTCTTTTTGGGAATCGCTAGTTGTGGAGGACAAGGTGTACAATTTGCTGAAGCACCAGATGCCCCCCAAGAGGAATCCGATTCTTCCGCAGATGCCCAACCATACTTTCTTAAAGAGTGGCAAATTGGCGAACCTAAAGAGCAATCCATTATCATAGATACCGGCTTCGGTTTGGTTTCCCAAGAATTATCGTTTCAGCAGGCCCCCCCAACTCAGCAGCAAAGTACGCAAATGAACAGGCCTATTCAAACAGTGGTAACAAATCAAGGACATAACGGTAACAGCGCAACAGATAACTTTGCCGTCTCTGAAGCTGGTTTATTAGATCTGTTGATCGTTATGGATGACTCCAATTCTATGGTCGGCTACCAGCAAAAATTAGCTAATAACCTACCTTCCATCTTAACTCATATTGGTAATACCAACTGGCGCATAGCTGTAACCACCACTTCAAACTCATGTCTAAGGACAGCCCAAAGTGGTACTATTCAGATTCTTACAAAGGCTCTTTATGACAATAACCCCGTCAATGGTGAGGCTATTTTTGCAGAACTGCTAGAAGTAGGAACTACCGGCTCTTGGGAACGCGGTATCCTGATGGGAACAGATGCTCTTCAGGGTAAATGTGGAGCTAATACCACACCCTGGCTACGTCCATCAGCCAATATTGCCATGCTCATTGTCACCGATGAAGAGAATTGTGGATCAGCTCAAAATGAAGGCTGTGTCGGCGAAACCTGGGAGAAAGCAGACTATTTCATCGACACATTTGGTACTGAACCCACGGTGCATGGATTAATTCTATTGGATGACCCTCCCTCAAATGGTAACCCCGGATATGATCCTACCTGTGACAATTCTGGTTATTACGATGATCCCCCAAATCCTACGAACTATCAGGAACTAATAAACCTAACTGGTGGGGTATATGCTGATGTCTGTACTTCAGATTACACCACTGTCCTAACCCAAATTTCCCAAAATGTAAGCGATAAGATCAATGTTCAGTTTGAGTTAAATAGTGTGCCCTCGAACCCCAATGGATTGACTATCGAAATTGATGGTAACCCTGTGACCAACTATGATGTAGATGGAAAAACATTAACAATCTTGGACCCCGTTGCTCCTACAGCTAACAACTTAAGTGTCCAGTATCTTCACCACCCAAAACCTAAGACCAATAACTTTTCCACAAATCAAGCCATCGACCCATCGACCTTGACGGTTTGGTTGAATGACATTCTAGTTGATCCTGCCCTATATAGTTATAATGAAAACTCGCAGCAGGTGCATTTCCAAAACCAGCCCCCTGATCGCGCTAAAATAGAGTTAAATTTCCGCCCCAACACGCTCTTACCAAAGGAGTTTAGTATTGACCATAGCTATCTTGAAGGATCATTCAAAGCCCTTGTTAATGGTAAAGCAGTAAACTTCACCATTAATCACGACACGAAGCAAATTGTCTTTGCAGAACCACCACAGGATAACGCTGTCGTTACGATAAGCTATGCAAAACCTGGTGATAAAAAACAGCAATACCCAGTTGTTGACAGCATAAAAATTGATCAACTAGAAGAGATTAGAGTCCTCGATAGGGACACCTTAGAAGAAATTCCTGTTGAATTCTCTGAGGATGGGCTTTTATCTTTTCCCGAATCTGAAATCTGGAGTGATCGCCCCATTAAGGTTGAATATAATCGAGAAATCGACCCCCAAAACCTTAACTTCACACTACCGATCGAATCTCAGCTGCTTAGTGATTCCCTAACAATTGTGGCTGATGGTGATGAAGAGGTGTGTACTCAAAGTCTAAAAATTACGGACAAAAACCTTTCCTTCAACTGTAGTGATGAAGACTTTGAAACCCTTGAAATCCGTTACAAAGAGTTGGTTGATTATGAAAACTCCTTTACACTTGATTTTGACTACTCGGGTCCAGTTACCTGGAGGGTTTTCGTTGATGGTCGCGAGTTTGAAGATTTCTATCAATTCGAAAAAACCATAGTTATCCTAAAGAAAGACCTCCCCCCTGGATCAAAAGTTAGGATTGAAGCACACCCCGCCTCGCTGGAGGAATAACACCGGGATCTGAAAAATGGGAGTTCGTATTTTTCCTTTGAACTCTCACTTTTCTTTAAACTCCTTGCGCAGCCAGCCGACTAAAGCAATTATTTCCCATACAAGCCCCACAAATCCTATCAAAACTATGCTAGTAAAATATGATTGGGCTAGTAATTTCCAAATTTAGCATATAGATTAACGGGCCATGTCAATCCATTTGACCGAATAATTACGACTCTATAAGCGTAACAAGGAATTATCATGCGGGTACCCTTTATTGACCTATCTCGATCTGTCAACCTGATTGCTGATAAAGTCAAAGCAAGTTGGAATCAAGTCCTAGAAAATAAGGAATTTGTCGGAGGGCCTACGGTAACGAGCTTAGAACGAAAGCTGGAGCAAAAGCTTGCTGTAGATCATTTTATAGCATGTAGTAATGGCACAGATGCCCTTGTAGTGGGATTACAAGCTTTGGGTATAAAACCTGGTATGCGAGTAGCTCTTCCAAACATGACATTTTGGGCTCCCTATGAAGCTATCGTCCAGATAGGAGCCATCCCCATTCTGGTCGACATAGATCCCGATGACCTACAAATGAGCTTTTCTGAATTCAAAACAGGACATAAGCATTTTCACTTTGATGCTGCTATATTAGTACATCTTTTTGGCTGGACTAGCCATGCTCTTCTTGAGTTTCGGCAGTTTTGCTCTGAAGAGAACATAACCCTTTTGGAGGATGGTGCTCAAAGTTTTGGGGTTGAGTACGACAAGCAACCTATCTATGGGGGAGCTACCTTATCTACTATTTCCTTTTATCCTGCAAAAGTTTTAGGGGGAGCCACTGATGGTGGTGGTGTTATGACGCCCCACCCTACCATAGGAGAAAAAATCCGAGCATTATGCAACCATGGTAGAGCTGGGCATTACACCTACGATTATGTTGGTTGGAATAACCGCATGTCGGGGCTAAACGCTCACTACCTCAATCATATGCTAGAAGAGATTGACTCATTAGTAGCTTCCCGAGTGGAGGCTGAAGCCTTCTATCGCAATTATTTTGCCGACTACTCCTCTCAAGTTCAAGTCCACAAGGCTCCAGATAGAGTAACAGGAAATGGTTATTTATCAGTGATTACAGTCAAAAAAAAATCTGCTGATGAACTTGTAGCATCGTTGATGGAAGAAGGGGTTGGCAGTGCCAGAACCTACCCTCAAACCCTTTGTCAGCAACCCCCAGCAAAGCGAGCCCTGAGAACTTCTGATCTCAGACATAGTATTAGTTTTAGCCGCAATGTAATCAACCTACCATTATTTGGTGGCATCACATTGGAAGAGTGCGAGGTAGCGGCTCAGGCTTTACAGAAACTACTCTAGCGGTTTATAAGTTATAATGAACAGACCACTTTCGGAGGAGTGATTAATGTCAGATGCAAACTTTACTTGCTCAATCAATGCACCGTTCGAAAAGTTATGGAAAACCCTCATCGACGAAGTCGAACACCCCAATAACTATAACAATAAAATATTAGGGGTAAAAATCCTAGAAAGGTTTAACGACGGGGTACTGCGCAGTGTGCAAGTTCCCGATGCAGATGTGCGGGAAAAGATAGTTTTTGATTTCGAGCAAAGAACAATCAGATCAAGCCTGGTAGGCCACCCTTCTCTCGTGGGTATAATTACCAGAACCATTATACCAATTGGTGATGATATATGGGAACTGAAAAGCAATGTAACTTGGGAAAGTGTCGATGATCGTGTCGACGGCATGATACGACGTAACATAGAATCCTTTATCACCCAAGGTTTGAAGAAAGTAAAAGAAAGAGCTGAAGCCTAGGGATCTGTTCAGCCTAGCCTAGTTACCTGTTTTTTCGGTTGTCTACCGAAAAAACAATGGCAACCATTAAGTTTATGGGATCGGTACCGATTTGAAGATACCTTTCCTTTGCTGGTATAGGATTGCAACACGACAAAGGGTAGCGGAATCTATGGGATATAATGCCGAAGAAAAATCGATCCTTATCGTCGATGATGAAGCAGACCTTCGGGAAATTCTTCAATACGACCTCGAAGATGTAGGATACCAGACTTTCACAGCCCCGGAGGCCCACGAAGCTCTTAAGATTATTAGCGAAAATAACATTGATCTCGTGATATCTGATATTCGTATGCCAGGGGGGGATGGTATTTTCTTACTTGATTCGCTGCGAAAAAATGACTTTCGAGACCCTCCTGTTATTCTCGTTTCAGGTTTTTCGGATATCACGCCAGCGGAGGCCTTTCATAAAGGAGTAGTCCATTTCCTCCCTAAACCTCTTGCTACTGAAATCCTCCTTGAATATATTAAGCTCAGCCTTCTGGACCCGATGGAGCGTTGGAAAAAAAAGAGCGAATGGATTGTAGCCACTCGATTTGAACGTAGCTTTCCTAGT
Organism: Pseudobacteriovorax sp.; assembly: GCA_050293845.1. Lineage (GTDB taxonomy): Bacteria > Bdellovibrionota_B > Oligoflexia > Oligoflexales > Oligoflexaceae > DT-89. The sequence continues at coordinate 14,267 of JBNKNM010000118.1, forward strand.
GTCGAAAGTGCCATAAATGATAATCTTTTATTATTGGGAAAAGGCGGTATCTTTGTCCATATGAAGAAAAATCTACCGCGTCTTAATTCTACCTGCTATTTTAAGTTCACTTTTGAAAACACGCAGTCGAACTTGGAAGGTATAGCCACCTGTAAGTGGCAAAGAAATTTGTTACGAGAACCTCACCTCAATGGAGTAGGTTTAGAGTTTAGAGAACTTACAGATGAATCTATAGTCTTTATCAATAAGTATGCAAAGGAACAAAAGGTTGTTCCACAAATCCCTATGAAAGCTTATAAACCTATTTACACTCCCTTGAAATTAACATCTCCGTGATTTTATATTTAATTCATTCAAACTATTCCTTTAGGCAAGCCTGTACTGCTGCGTTTCTCTGTTCTGGAGTATCTGTGGGTAGGGCTTCTCCTTCGAGATATAATTTATAGCAAGCTGTTGTAATTTTTATGGACTCAATCTTTTCGAAGTCACACTTGTCATAAGAGCCTTGATAAATCCACTGTGCAATTATAGTTTTTCCTTCATTTTTCTCAGCACATGAAATTAGCAGAGCACCGCCTTCTTGAGCAGACAGAATCGAAGAATTAGGAACGCCGATGGCAGCGACTGAATTGGCGAGAGCCTCAAAATTGCAATCAAAATTAGCAGCTACCGTATCAATACAGGTATCGGTGCTGAAATCAAATATCTTGGATTGATTGACACACTCCTCTATTACCGGAGGATAATTAAGATTGATGCGATCTCCTTCAATGCACTCATCGGGATTAGTCTCATCATTTCCACCAGCATCAGGAGCTTCTGTAGAATTTTCATCTCCTCTGTTTCCACCATTGAAGCCGGACTCGCTGCAACTGAACACAAAAACAACGATCGACAAGTATAGTGTAAAAAAGTTTTTCACTAGGATTACCTCGATTAAAATTTTCTCGCTCCTTTTGTAATATCGGACAATAGCTTTTTTCTATTAAATTAATGAGTTTTTTTATTGGAATTTTCGGTAATTAAATAAATAATTTTCTAGTTATTCTGACGAAAACTTGGAGATTGCCATGAGACATCTTTTCGTGTGGTTACGGTTTCTTACCTTGCTGTGCGTTTCTCTAACCTCAATAGCGAACACCGAACCCTTCTCTTTTGATCTCAATTTCAGTGTACCAAAGGAGCTAAACTCACTAGAAAATTTAGTAATTATCGATAACGGCACAAAAGCAATTCCCTTCTCAATAGATGAAAGCCAGTTAAATTTCATCAGTAATGAAAAGGGAACCTGGGTTCTGGGGAAGCTACTAGTATATGTGGAAGAATCCCACCCTAACATTTATCTCACCGTAGATATTAATGGAGACAATCTTACCAATCAGACAGATTTAAGGTTTAAGTCCCAAACCCCTTTAAAAGCCAATTTTAACTTACAAGCCAAGAACAAAACCGCCTTTTTTCACACCAATACCAACTGCTCGTGTTTAGACAAGGATAGCTGCTTTGCCACTTATCTCTATCGGATTTCCTTATTCGATTTTGATGATGGTTCTATTCTTTCCACTCCAGAGATTCAAAAATTTAATTTGGGTCCTGATTGTGGTATTACTTTTACCCTGGGTAGAACAACTCCATTGCCTACTACTGTATTCACATTACCTACAGAACGACTAGGCATAAAGATGGAAAATAGCCTGGGAGTCACACAATTCATAGCTGCTTCCACAACTATTGGAGACGGAGCGGGTACTCAAGGACCTAAGGGTGATACTGGACCTGAAGGACCACAAGGACCTATTGGAAAAACTGGACCACAGGGACCTAAGGGAGAAACCGGACCTGAGGGGCCACAAGGGCCTATAGGAGATACCGGACCTGAAGGAACACAAGGACCTATTGGAAAAACCGGACCACAGGGACCTAAGGGTGATACCGGACCTGAAGGGCCACAAGGGCCTATAGGAGATACCGGACCACAGGGTCCAAAGGGTGATACCGG
>JBNKNM010000119.1:0-15707 GCA_050293845.1 Pseudobacteriovorax sp.
CATCTCAGTGGTTGATCTTAGAATTAAGCTAAATCTCAATTCAGACTCCATTCATCCCAAAAAAACTTCTATTATCATATCTCATGTCGGAGATATATTAATGGGTTCTATCGTTGATGAAGTTATCGAAGTTGTCGGATATGATGAAGCTCAGATCAACTTTATTGAAGCTGATCAAATAGACCGTTCCGGTGATGGTGTTTACGGAGTGGCATTAGAAGATAAAAGAGATATAACTCTCTTGATCGATATACAAAAAGCATTGGAAAAATCTGAATTCAGTGTACTTAAAGATCAGGTAGCTTAAAGGTAGCAAGGAGATTCATCGCTATGAAAGTCAATTTAAGAACTAAACTGCTCATCCAATTTCTATTGGTGGGCACCATACCGCTTATTATAACTAGTGGTTTGGCCTACTTTACCGCCAGCCAATCCTTAAAAATAGCAGTCTTCGATAAATTGCGATCAGTACAACAGATCAAAAAAAATGCAGTCGAAAGATATTTCCACGAGATAAGCGATCAAATCCAAACCTTTTCTGAAAATCAAATGATTGTTGATGCAGCTCGCGAATTCAAAAAGAGCTTTCACGGGTTTAAAAGTGATATCAGCGATGCAAAATTTAAATCCATGAAAAGAAAGCTTTTCACCTATTACTCTGGTCCTTTTGCCAATGAGTATAGAAAAGAAAATGGCGATATCGATCCCTTGATTAAAGATAAGTTCGAACAATTAGATAAAGATGGTGTGCTGTTCCAGTACTACTATATTCAAAATAATTTTCATCCTCAAGGATCGAAGCATCGATTAAATGCTGCTGATGACGGAGGTTCAGCCTATTCAAAAATACATAAGAAAGTTCACCCTATCATTAGAAACTATTTAGAAAAATTTGGCTATTATGATATCTTTATTGTTGATGCAGAAACGGGTCATATAGTTTATAGCGTTTTCAAAGAACTCGATTTTGCAACTTCCCTTAAAACCGGGCCATTTAAAGATACAAATTTCGCAGATGTCTATCGTATCGCGGCTGGAAGTTCTCAAAAAGAATTTGTTAAATTGGCTGATTATAAGCGATATTGGCCTTCTTATGAAGCACCAGCCAGCTTTGTTGCCTCGCCTATTTTCGACGGTGATAAAAAAATAGCCGTAGCTATCTTTCAAATGCCCATTAATCGCTTGAATAGTATCATGGAAGAGCGTAATGGGATGGGAGAAACGGGAGAAACAATACTGGTAGGGCCAGATAAGCTAGTTCGATCCAACTCACACCTAGACATGGTTAATCGCAATGTCGTTAGTTCCTTTAGAACTCCAGCTAAGGCCAAGATTGATCTTGCCGAGGTAGATAAAGGTATTGCTGGAGAAACCGGTGAAGGTATCCACCAAAACTATCTAGATCAAGAAGTTCTTTCTACTTTTGCTCCTGTAAAAGTTATAGGTCTAACTTGGGTATTACTTGCTCAACTGAATACCGAAGAAGCCCTCGCTCCAGTTAGAAAACTTAGTTATCTGATGGGAGCTATGGTCGGTGGCGCAATTATTCTTACTCTCATTGTCGGATTAATAATCGGTCGTAGCATAGCTAACCCAATACTCCGTATTGCCGGTGAGCTGGCGGAAAACTCAAAGCAGGTTGCAGGAGCCTCCGAAGGCCTAGCGTCAGCCAGCGGTAGTCTTTCGGAATTAGCAGCTGAACAAGCAAGTTCTATTGAAGAAACAGCATCTTCTATCGAAGAAATCAGTGCGATGATTAAAAACAACGTTGAGAAGTCTGAAAAATCTTCAATGCTATCCGAGCAGGTTAAAGTAGTAGCTGATAAAGGTAATCAATCTATGAACATGCTGGTCACTTCCATGGCTGAAATTATTGATAGCAATCAAAAAATACAGGAACTTGTGAAGGTAATAGGCGAAATAGGTGAAAAGACAGGTGTGATCGATGAGATCGTGTTTCAAACCAAGCTTTTGTCTTTCAATGCCTCCGTTGAGGCCGAGCGTGCTGGCGAGCATGGACGGGGATTTGCAGTCGTTGCCCAAGAAGTGGGTAACCTTGCTCAAATGAGTGGAAAAGCAGCTTCAGAAATAGCAACAATGGTTAAAGGTAGCATCAAAAATGCGGAAAAAATAACTTCTGAAAACAAATCCAAGGTCGAGCAAGGAAATAATTTGGTTCAGGAAACTGCCAAATATCTTGCGGAAATTGGAGGAGACGCTGAATTTCTACTGAAACAAGCCCAACAAATTACAAATTCTTCTAAGGAACAATCCGAAGGTATCGCCCAAATTAACGAAGCTATGAGTCAATTAGATCAGGCAACCCAACAAAACTCAGCAACTGCCGAAGAAACAGCCAGCTCCAGCGAACAACTAGCTTCCCAGGCTGAGTACCTCAAAGAAAACGTAGTAAACCTGCTATTTCTTGTTGAAGGAAAAGGAAATGGTGATAAATTAGTTGCAAATAAGACTGTTGATCAGAAGCCAGATCATGATAAGAAAAAAGCACCCATAGTTGATCTTAGAACAAAACGGAAGCAAAACACTGAATCAGCAACATTGATTAAGAAAGCATCCGGCGATGACATGACTGCTAGTCATAGCAATGAAAACTGGGAAAAACTATAAGCTATTATCTTTCGGAAAAAAAATGACACAATTTTTACCCAAAAAAACTGATTATCATATAAACAATTCTTTAGTTATTCTGGAAGCCAAAATTCCCAAGCTTAAAGATAAGCAATTCAAGTTCTTTCAAAAACTTATTTTTGATAAAGCAGGTATCAGGATGCAGGAATCAAAAAATAGTTTGGTTTCAACGCGACTGGCAAGACGATTACGGATCAATAAGCTTGCAGGATGGGATGAATATATCGATCTTCTTAAATTAGAGCACCCCAATGAAATTCAAGCTTTCATCAATTTACTGACAACCAACAAATCGGAATTTTTTCGCGAAAATCAGCATTTCGAATACTTAAGCAGGTCCTTCCTACCCCTTCTTGTAGCTCAAGGTAATCTAGAGCCGTTATTTTGGATTGGCGCTTGTTCCTTTGGACAGGAGGTCTATACACTCTTAATGGTGATCCATGAGTACAATCGTATCAATAACACTACGATTGATCCACGCATTTTGGCGACGGATATTGATACAAATGTCATCAAATCCGCGGAACAGGGTATTTTTGAAAAATCGATAGTAGACAGAGATATTAACCCATTTTTGATCAAACGCTACTTTTTAAAGGGCATTGGTGAAAACTCTGGTAAATATAAATTCAATCAAGAACTAGCTCATAGCATAAAATTTCGTTATCATAACTTATGTGACTTGAGCAGTACAGTTCCTTTAACTTTTGATGCCATTTTCCTACGCAATGTATTAATATACTTCAGTCCTGAAACTGTAGAAAAGGTTATTTCAAAAACATTGTCCCATCTTAAAAAGGACGGCCTACTTTTTTTGGGATATTGTGAAAGCATAATCGAAATGAAATGGCACTTAAATTCCGTACAACAGTCGATTTATAGGAAAATAAGGTAATTGAAAACTAAAAACATCTACGCTGGGGAAATCTATATTAGTAAGCAACCAACTCTTGTCACCACGGTGGTGGGTTCTTGCATCGCTTTTTGTGTCTGGGATCGCCGGCTTCGCATCGGAGCCATGTCGCACTTTGCACTTCCTTCTACAGATATGATTCATAGTCCAAACAAAAAAGATTCCTACTATTGTGGAAATATAGCTATCAAGGCTCTTTTCCGGGAATTCAAAAAGATGGGAAGTCATCCCCAGGACATCGTAGTGAAATTAGCAGGTGGCGCGAAAGTATTAGGCACTGTTGATAGTACTATTGGTCAAAGAAATATCGAAATGTCCCGCGAAATATGTAGTGAATATGCTATTAAAATAGCAGGAGAATCTGTAGGCGGTAACACGGGAACAAAGGTACGGTTCGACACCGCTAGTGGAGATCTCTACATTCAGAATCTTGCTCATTCCGTCACACAGAAGGTAATAGCAAAAGAACATGAGATAATAGCTAAAAAGAACTTAGCATGGAACATCAGTGACGAGCAAAATAAGGGCAAAAATTTTGCTCAAAATTCCTCTAACGATCAACCGAAAGTTGTGAATCGACCAATTAGGGTACTCATAGTTGACGACTCCAAAGTTATTCAGACTCTATTTAAAGCCATGCTGGAAAAAGATGAACAGTTTGAGATTTTTGGCATTGCCAACGATCCTCTGGAAGCCGAAAATCTCATGAGTGACGCCAAGCCTGATGTTATCACTCTAGACATGCAGATGCCCCATATGGATGGTCTCAGTTACTTGAAAAACTACCTCATCCAAAGGCGTATGCCCGTAATAATGGTTTCTGGTTTGAGCTATTCCGAAGGGGATCTGGCCTTTAAAGCTTTGGAGTTTGGAGCTGTTGATTTTGTGGAAAAGCCTGAGTCTCATAGAATTCAAGAATTTACGGCCACCTTTAAAGAAAAGATTAGGACTGCCTATTCCATAAAAAACAAGTATACTTGCTTTCAAGCCGCGAAGAAACTATCCGTTTTCCGATCAATTGATCCCAAGAAAATCGTGGTGATCGGCTCTTCCACAGGCGGAACTGTTGCTATAGCACAAATTCTACAGTCTCTCCCCGATCAAATCCCTCCAATCTTAATTGTGCAGCATATTCCTGAAAGTTTCTCCGATATGTTTGCGAGAAGACTAGATAGTCTGGTTAGTTTTAGAGTTAAGGAAGCTGAAGACCAAGATCCTATTTGTCCTGGACTTGTACTTGTGGCACCCGGTAATAAGCAAATGAGAATCAAAACGGGTAAAGGCGGTCTTGTTGTCGAAATTAATGATGAACCGCCTGTGAATCGTCATAAACCCTCGGTGGACTATTTTTTTGATTCTGTTGTCAAACGGGTTGGCAAACAAGCTATCGGTATCATCCTCACAGGAATGGGAAAGGATGGTGCTAAAGGTCTTTTAAAACTCAAAAATGCGGGTTCTCATACCATAGCCCAGGACGAGGAAAGTTGCGTTGTTTTTGGTATGCCCAAAGAGGCTATCGCTTTGGGAGCCGCTACAGAGGTCGTTTCCTTAGACCAACTTCCCAGGAAACTTATGGAAGCTGCCACACGAGTCGATAAACAAATTTCAGCCTGAAAAGGAGTTTCTATTGACAAGTTTAAAAACAAAAACAATTCTGGTAGTTGATGATGAAGAAGATATTGTCGACACTTTAATTAGCATGATCGAAGAACAAGCAGAAGGTTATTTTAATCTGACTACCGATTCCGCTTTTAATGGGGAACAGGCATTAAATTTTTTAGAAAAAAATAAATACGATCTAATGTTTTTAGATTTATGTATGCCTAATGTTAACGGAGAAACCGTTATTTCAAAAATTAGAGCTGGCATTGGAAGTAACGCTAAGGTTCCTATTGTTGTCGTTTCCGGTGCGTTGACCACATTGAACTTAGGTTCGGACACAAGCTGCTATGAAAATGTCTATTTTGTTGAGAAACCCTTTTCAGAAACAAAAATTCATCGTTTGATCAAGCTTTGGCTTTTTAGGGTAGCAGCCTGAATTAATCTCGGTACTAAAAAATTAGCTTCGCCAATATTGATGACCCAGAGCGGGTGGTATGTGACATTTACCAATAGGATTTCAATACTATCAATTTTCCTTCATAGCCAACTTTTCAAACGGAAATCCAAAAAATTGAAGAGCAAACTATTTCGTTAAATCAAATTTGTGGTTTATCACTAGATTCAACCTCATTCTGAATTACGTCTAGGGTCTCATTAGTGGTGCGGCAGCAAGGCAAAGTGGGCTAATTATAGTGATAGAATACCGACGAAAAATATCGCCGTGTAGTAAGTAAAAACTGTTCGTTTATAGGTGACCTTGAACTGACTGTCGAGCATTGAGATATCTTCCTCTACTGGATTCATCAGATAGATCTAGGCTAATTTACTCTGATTCTTGGTAAAGATTTCTTAACTTTGTCGAAGAGTGCAATTTTGGGCTAGTTCATAGAAGACGGAATCAAAACACCTTAGTTTGAAAACGACCGCGTTTACGAATATGCTTTTATGCCTTTTTGATTTTACTATGTCAACTGTATCGCAATAGTATGAGGAATGAGATGATCTTAGAAAATCTTTATGATAACTTCTTAAAATATGTTAAAAAATTTTAAAAAAAGAACCGAATTTACTATATTTTATGCAATAAACTGAAAGATATGCACGTCTAACATATATTGTAAATGAACGATTTTCTGAAAGATCTGTTTTCTAATGACCAGTCCAATGTTCACTCAAGAGACTTTTGTAGGAGGAATGCTTTGTGATGTCCCTGGACTCTACAACAAGGAAAGTAGTCGAACTTCAAGACCTGCGAAACTTCCCCATCAAAAACCGCATAGAGGAGTTTAATTCCCACTTTAAAATTGTACTTCCCGATGACATTAAACGATCAGCTATAACCGTCGCTAAAAGCAGTAGGCTTCCGGCGATCATAACCGGAGAAACTGGTTCAGGAAAAGAGGAGATCGCAAAATCAATTCACAAGATTCGTTGTCAACTAGAGGGACCTATTCCTTTTGTCCCACTCAATTGCGCTACTATTAATAACGGACTTCTTCAGTCTACATTGTTCGGCCATAAAAAAGGCTCTTACACCGGGGCAACTTCAGCGAGGCGTGGACTTGTTGCAGAAGCCAATGGTGGCATTTTGTTTTTAGACGAAGTGCATACGCTCTCATTGGAAAGCCAAAACAGTTTACTAAGGGTGTTGCATGACGGACGATTCATGGAAGTCGGGGGCAATCAGGAAAAACGATCGTCCTTCCAGATTATTGTTGCTACCACCAAAAACCTTAACCAAGAGGTAGCCGAAAAAAACTTTCTGTTGGACTTACTTATGCGTGTTACAGGGATAGAGATAAAAATCCCTCCACTAAGAGAAAGGCATCATGAACTTCCTCTTCTTATCGATCATTTTTTTAACAAGATTGCCTGCGTTGATGTTTCTGCACAGGAAAGGGATGAACTGGTGGCAGTCTGTAAAGCCTATTATTGGAAAGGAAATATCCGTCAGTTGTTTCGCGCTTTGGACTCTCTTGTGGCCATTTGCGATGCAGAGGGTATTCCTGTAACGGCTAGCAGACTACCTGTTTATGAAGACCTGCAAAAGCCCGTTGTAAATAGGATAGGCGTAAATACAGAGATGGCAGAGAATCCTCGTTATGAGCCGTCTGTTTCTCATTCGTTGCAAAACGCGATTGATATCCTAAGACAGCTTGAAGCTAAAGATCTTCCCTTAAGAAACGTCCTAGATGTTGTAGAAAAAGGGATTCTTGAGGTCACTCTAAAGCGCTCCCCAACCCTTGATGAAGCGAGGAAGGTCTTAAACATTTCTCGAGGGACACTGGACAATAAGAGGCACAAGCATAACCTCTTTTAACAGAGTTGTAAGATACTCTTTATTGAAGTTAAGAATTGACATTTTATGAGGAGGGGCAATCAGCCCTCCGTTTTTAGTCTATGATTTCTGACAGTGAGTCTTGGTCAACTTTTAGTTGAAAGGCAGATTCTTCTGCTGAGTCAATCGTTAAAAGGAAAGAATCATTCTCAGCAAATTCTCCATCGATGATATTGCCGGAAAAGCGCACATCAAGAACTCGCTTCTTGCTATCAAATGCAAGATCGAAAACAGGACCACCAAAAAAACCTTCGGAAGAGAGGTCGAAAGTTCGTACGATCTTTTCGTCTCTCATCCAGTCGACAGAAATTTTTAAGTCGTGCACGGAATCGAAATCTACATCCTTATCCCAAGTAAATTTTCCGAGACTACCTTTAGGGAGCCTTTGATCGTACGTTGACTCCAGGATATAGTCCTCATCTATATAGTCAAGACTTAGGGAAATAGGGCTAAAGTCGTTGCAGCAAACATCTAAGCCACCTTCTAGTGTGCCATCAAATTCATCTCCAGAAATCACTACTAAAAATACATCATCTTTCTTTAGAGGAAGTATGTCTGAAGCCCCTTCATTAAGCATAACCAACGTTGATTGTTCGTTTTTTTGCAGCTTAAACTCTACCGGGAAAGTATCGCCGCCTCGCTTCAGTTCAGCAGTGACTATCTCAGGATCAATCTCATGCTTGTCCGCACTAACAAATTTAGCAATCAAACCATTAAACTGATCGGGGCTAGTAGTCAGGGTTTCAGATTTCAAAGAAATTTTCAGAGGAGCAATGGGACTTACTTCATTGGAAACTAAAGCCTTGCTAACAAGCTCACCCTGAAGATCAAACTTTTCTTTTTGCTTCGCACTCAAGGTTGTTTCAATCCTATCTTGGTTACCTACAGGCAAAGGATCGGGATACGAGCTGATGAAAGAAAATACAATGACTTGCTTCTTATAGTCGAAGGTCACCTCTACTCCTGGCTCGGGGTCATCTGAGCTGTAAATGACCGACTCGTCTCCTTTGTCAACTACGACCCGATATGCAACATCCTGGGCTGAATCAAAATGGACATTCTTTTTTGCGAAATGGAATCTGGCAAATCCATCAACAGGAATCGTTGCCTGCTGAGGTGTCAATAGCTGAATCGGCTCAATAAGAAGTGGAATGTCTGCCGCTGCTACAGTAACTTGAAGCTGTTTTTCATAAATCTTAGTTCCACAGCGAGCTTGAAAAGAGTCAGATCCATTCACTACAACATCAAAGACCTTTTCTTGGTTTGCCAACAGCTGTAGTACAACACTTACATTCTGTTGATTCTTTTGTGAGATGATCGAGCAGTTCTCAGCGTCATCAATTCCGGAAACAACTAGGGTGAATCGTACAGTTTCCCCCAATTCTACCTGACTTTTATCAACTGTGAAGGCTTTGAAAATAAGTTCATCCGAAGGACTGGAAGAATCACGACCTTCATGGCAGGCACCGGCCCCCACAATCAGTAGGGGCCAGGAATATCTTAAAACTTCGCGTAGGTTCATTTAATAATTCCCATCAGAGGGTTACAATTCAACTTTTTCTTAGCATCTGGGGACTAACGACTCAAGACTAATTTAAAGTCTATAAATTAGAAAGAAAGGTCATCGTCCTCACAGTAAGGGGTCCATTGTAGGAGATTTCAGCCTCTAACACGGCATCGGGTTCTAACTCACTAGAACTTAAAGACGCATCGTCCCAAAATATGGGTTGACTATCCTCATCGAATAGGACAATCACTGGCTTATCCACATAAACTGAGCTTGGTCCGTCATTACGAACGTCTAGCAAGTATCTACCACTGTTTTCTCTAAGGTTTAGCAATGTGGTTGATGCATTTAGGGGTTTTAATGTGTCAATACCGAAGTTTCTTGTATGAATAGTCGCTTTTACAGAATGAATTTGAGTTTGGTTGTTGGTTTCCGCTAACAAAAAGTATCCGAAGTCACCTTTGTCTAGGCAAGTTGGGTTGTTGAATCCACTCCACTCATAAACTTTATTAGAATTAAGGTAAGTCTCTCCCGTTTCCAAAGTGTTTCCATTATTGTCAAGATAGGAGTAACGAATCTTAACCAGACATACAGCTCCCATATTGGCGTCATGTTGGACTCTAATGACACCTTTGCTGTTTCCTTCAGAGCTTGGAGCTAGAAACAGAGGCGAAAGTATAAGGTTGTGGTCGTTTTCACTGGAGATCGAGACTTTTTTGACACCATTAACTACAACGGGAACGCTTGGTTTATCAGTATCATCATCGGGTACACTATCTTTGTTAAATTCGATAGACCAGTCATTCAGCTTACCACTTACTAGGTTAATGGTGTCGCGAACGTAAAGCTTCCAATCACCGCGAGAATATTCGCCGATAAAGGCATCTAGGGATTCATAAGTTTGAAAGTCGCCGGGAAAGCTGCCTACTAAGTTGCGTGCTCCAGCCTGATTTTTGTAGAGTACAACCTTGGTCCCCATAGGAGACTCTAGGATGAGTTCTAAATCTTCAACATAGCTGTGGCTGATATCAACGGAAACCCTTACGGTTTCTATTTTGTTCCAAATTTGACCGTTATTCTTTCTATGGAAGATGCCGGCATTGTCACCATCTGGGATCGTTGCTGGTAAGTTCCTGGCGCGAACAGGCTGTTTCTCTTCAAGGTCCTCGTTAAAAAATGGGGATACAGAGTATACCTTCTCAAGAGCCACAGCTCCATTTTCTCCGTTAAATTCTTCGCATCCACCTTCTACATGGATCGCAACAATATTACCGCTACTATCTAGTACAGGAGAGCCGGAGCTATTGGACTTTGTATCGATCTTATAATGGATGCGGTAGTCTGATATTCGAGTTAATTCACCCCCATGGATTTGCTTAGGCTCCCCATGGGGGTGTTGAATAATGACCAACTCCTCACTAGTGTGAAGACTTCTGAAATCTAAATTTAGGTGTCCGAATTGATCACCAGGCAGTTCTCCTGCATCATCGGCTGACAACTCCAATACAGCATAGTCAACTCCATTAATCCCATTTTCTATAACTTTAGATACCTGATAGTGTTTTACTTCGAGTAAAATACCATCGATATCTTTTTGATAATTAAAAGCAACCCTAAGATCGCTAGCAAGCACGCTGTCTAAACAGTGGCGAGCGGTTAAGAAGTGCTTTTTTGATATCAGCCCGCCGGTGCAAAAGTAATCATCATCATTGACCTTGCCTAAAGCGCCAATCGAATTTTGTATGGATTCTACCTCGGATCTATTTAATGCGAAAGAGCCATCATAGTCGGCTATCTCTTGTAGTTCATTACTGCCACAAATGGATTTGATCTTGGATTGTTCTTCAGATGAACATGCCTGCCAATGGCTTGCTAAGGCACCTAAAATTAAAAGTGAACCATATTTTTTCATGTGAATCTCCTGCTTGGTCATTTCATACGCACAGTTCATTTGCCTGAGCTATTGAGCAAGTTTTATTCCAAAGAAAACCCCATAAATAAGCGTAAAATAGATTCGCATTTTACAAATTTTTGGCAGTCGCAATCTTTAATTCCTAAAAAATTGGGAATCATGCTCAAAAACATGTGAATCACTTTGTGAAAAACCACGCAAAATAGCCAATTTTAAGTGGAATGGAATTTGCTGTAAGGGGGAAGGCAAGGAAATAGCTCTCTAAATAATAGTTAAATAACGGTTCCAAGAGGATGTGTATATGAAAACAAAAAATGTATTAGCGATTCTGTATGCCATAGCTGCACTATCAGCAAGCCCTCTTGTTGCGGCAACACAGGTAAAGTTTGCTACTGTCCTTATTGATAAATCAACATCGATGAATACTAAAAGAACGGTGAAGCCTGATACCCGATGCTTGGGGGCCAATGAACTGGCTGTTACTGTTGTCAGCAATTTCTTTCGCTACGGAGGAGAGGCAGTCAATGTAAAGGTTTTTGGTGATTACGGTGATCTGGAAAGTATTACGGGAGGCTTCATCTACAATGAATACGACGCCATTTCAGCTATTACCCAGCACGAAGGATGTAGCTTGGCGCGGACTGCATTGGGGCAAGGGATTTGTCAAAGCGTCGATGAAATTAGGCGCTATACTAGCGGTCAACTGTCTAGAGATGAATCCATAGCTATATTAGTTATGACCGATGGAAAAGAGAATGCAAGTCCTGCCAATGAATGTGGCAACGATACAAGTAGAGGAAATGAATGGCAGGATAAAGTTCGCTCAAAATTAAAAACAGAAGGTGATCCGATTGTTTTTAACTCCAATCTATTTCAAGGTAGCGTCGAAAAATCTTTGGGCTCGGGAATTCTTTTAGATCATGCGTTCATTTCATCTTTATCTAATTCGCAGGCCCTCTATGTAGGTAAATTTCAGAAGCCTAGTAATCCTAAATATAAGAAGCTAAACAACGGTCTAAGTTTAAAAATATACGATAACTACCCACTTCCGAAAACTGAACTATCAAAAATGTTTAAAGTCGGTAGAAAAATTATTAAACCAATAAAGCCGATAAAGCTGATAAAGCCGATTAAACCCATTGGTTGAGACGTTGAGTATTTCTAAGGTTTAGGAGTGCGAGACTCTAAATTATATTTTTCAGGAGGATAAAATGTTTTCAATGAAACATGCTTTGATGGGGCTATTAGCTATTGGTGGATTAAGCTCTGTTTCCCAGGCGGCGGGTCCGCGATTTGCGAATATCATTATCGATCATTCTGCTTCTATGAACACCAAGAGAACTCAAGGGCCAGGGACTCGGTGCCGGGGTGCCCATGAAATCGCTCTTGAATCTGCGCAAGAGTTCTTCCGGGCAGGTGGTGAAGCGGTGAATGTTTATGCCTTTGGTGCTGCAGGAGAGTTAGTCAGTCTTACCAATGGGTTTGAATCTGAACGTTACGATGTGTACTCAGCGATCACCGATCCTGAAAACCAGAAATGTAGAGCTGGCGCTACAGCATTGGCTCAAACGGTCTGTAATACTATTGATGACCTTAGGCGATACGCAGCGACGCATAATATGCAAGATGGCGATAGCCTTGCCATGCTTATTATGACTGATGGCTACGAGAATGCCTCTCCACCATCTGAATGTGGCAATGACTCAAGCAGAAATCGTAACTGGAAAGAAAAAGTACAGGCGAAATTGACCTCTGAAGGTGATCAGGTCTTGTTTAATGCTGGTTTCTTCACGGGAAGTGTTGAATCATCAGGAAACTCACTTGTCACTCAAGATCATAAAGCTCTGGCGGATATGACTAAGATTAAAGCTTATAACAGTCAGGGTATTGCTATCGATGCTCCTGACAATAAGCCCCTACCGTATGATCAGATTGAAAACCTTTGGCCAGACATTAAGCCTGAGCCAACACAATGCAGCGATTGCGAACCAGATGATATTTTCTGTCAGGCAATTCACTGTTAACAAACGGCGGCCTTTCAATGGGAAGGGCCGCAAAAGGACTAATCTTTAGGAAAGTCAATTTTTACTATAGAACATGGATGTCCTAGAAAACTACAACTCATCATTAGAATATGGAGCAAAAAGTGAATCGATACTTAATGGAAGCGTTGCTTGCTCTGTCCGTTATGACAAGCACTGCTGAAGCTAGAATTATCTTTGGAGCTACAATAACAGAGAACAGGAAAGCCTTTGTATTCCACCTGCAAAATATATACGACTACGATGTGCAATGCTCTTTTTTTCTAATTGAAGCTGAGTATGTAGATTCCGCTGATAGCTCGACCTCATTTGGTGTACGTGACGTTTTTGTTCAGGATGTTTTGATCCCGGAAGGGGAAACTGTAACATTCCTAGAGGCCGGTATAGAAATTATCCGCAAATTTGAAGAGCAAAATCGCAATGCGGTTATTCATAGAGTAATTGATGGTACTAGGGACTACAGTTGCAAAAGAGCAACTTGGAACCCCATAGTCTGGCAAAATACACCTACCGCTTTTGAAGGTTTATCCATAGGTCAGGAGATCAATCCGATCGTTTTCGATGCTACAGTAGAAGGTGCGGATGATTTGGAAATAGAATATACCGTTATAGACAACTCCTGTAGTTGGCTCACCCCGTCCGACACTCAACTCGCAGGGGTTGTTACAGAGGATGCGGAACCCTCTTGCCAGGTGACAATGGAAGCTATTGCGCCAAGTGTTTCCGAAATACAAGCTGTGCGGCAAACTTTTCAGTTTGCTGTCAATACCCTGCAATTTGAAGATGGTGAGCAAATCCTACCGATTAATCATGATTTTCGAACCTCGGCTATGACAGTGACTAACAATGGGTCAGCGGTTGTTGCAGGTACTGAAGGAGATACTCCAATCGTTGTTTTATCCTCACCTGATGGGGCAGTGCAATGGAAAAGAGTTTTTAATTTCAAAGGTAGTGTCAAGACTGTGCAAATGCATCCATCCCATAGCGATATGGTTTTAGTAGCAGGTAGTCGTGGTCAAAACGCAATGGTTTACGCTCTAGATATTCGCAATGGCAGTACACTTTGGAGTTTTTTTAAAAATAAAGAATCGGGTGAAAGGAAGCTAGAAGGTACAGGTCTTATTCCTCTGGCTAATGGAAACACAGTTGTTTCCATCGTCAGTAACAAAAATATTGAGCTAGTTAAATTAGATAGCTTTGGTAATCAACTTAGCTTGCGAACTTTAACAGGGCAAGATCGAGCCTCACTGTCTTCAGATGAGCAAGGAACAATCTACCTAGCGACTCAAAATAGCCAAGAACAGCCATTGGTTTATGCTTTTGGGGTAAATCTATCTCAAAAATGGTCTCAGAAAATTGCCGGGACTAGCGGGTATACGAAAGATATTGCCTATGTACCCGGCTTAAATAGCGTCGCTGTTTTGATGCGAACAGATAGCGTCAAGTCGATAATTTACCTGATAGGATCTCAGGGATCTACAGCGCGGACCCACTTCCGTTCGGACTATTTCAATCTCGAATCAATTACGGCTTCAAAAACTGATGATAGTGAGATTTATGGAGTTGGAGAAAAACGATCCCTATTCAACCTCGAAGGAGTTCTTGTCAATATCAATCGCAATGGTCATGACGATCTAATAGGAACCCAAGGCCAGGGGAATGATACTAGTTTGGTAGATGTGTGTGCTACAGGTCTAGGGGCTATAGCCGCGGGATACACCTTTGAGACCTTCGGGACGCGATATCAATCTCTTATTCTTAGAAATTCATTTTAAGGAATTTACCAATGAAAATGAATCATCTTTTATTAGCTTGTTTGAGTATGACTGGTGTGAGGGCCTATAGCGCACCTCTCCTAGATGGAAAAATTGGAATGCCCCCTCATCTGATTGGATCTGAGGTTTACGAGGCTTCTGAAAATAGCGATGATGGCGATATATTCTACTATTACTCTGTACCAAATCAACTGAAAGTGACCCGTGATGACTTTACGGGGCAGGCCAGTTATAGTTGGCTGGAGCTTAGTAATGGTGAAGCTATTGTATCTATGACGATACAAATGTTTTTTGATCCCAAGCAGAACTTGGATATTCTAAAAGAGGTGAACCGGCAGCAAAGCAAGCTAGTTCGTTTTAAACCGATCGAAATTTCTAATATAGCCTTGAATCAATTCTCCGACCCTTCGCTAATTAAGTACCATAACTTAGATATTAATACCGGTTCATCTTTGTCAACATTCGCGCTAAACATACATTTGACTTCAGAGGGAGCAGCTCTGTGGCAGGAATTGTTGGGAATCGGGATTACCCTTACCAATGCCAACCTATCATTTGACGTTACATTTGCCGACCATGAAGGAGAAACTTTTACGCAGTCAAGGAATATTGCTTTGAGCCTTGAGTCCTTGCCTCAGACGAGTGGATGGGACCCCTTGCCCAATGTTATAAAAATCGCAAGTTTGAAAGGTGAATCTCTGTACTGGAGTCAGTATAAGAACTGTCGCAGTATATATGATGGTCAAATATTTCAAGGCCCAACAGCTTCTGATTTAGAGCCTGGTGATGCATTGAATGGAGAAGAGAAGACAGTCTATCAAAAATCACTTAATTATGCTTATAACGCTTCTGTGGATGATCAAAATCTCGTTTGTGAACCAAAGTTTCAAAAATTTGCGGGACAGGATTGGTGGTCTGATTATGTTTTATCCAAAAATCTCTCTTGTCACAATATAAGTGAATTAGAAG
>JBNKNM010000120.1:0-15701 GCA_050293845.1 Pseudobacteriovorax sp.
GACTGATAAATAAGGTGCAACTAACGTTTCGCCTGGGGGAGGTTATGAAGTTAAGCTTTTCAATAGCAATAATTTTATCAGGGCTCTATCTTAGCTCCTGTGGCTCCTTACAGCTTAAGGTTGGGCGCAAGGAAAAGATTCGGCCTGAATTTAAGCCCATGCCTCCGAAAGAGGAGGGCAGCATGCCGTCGCTGACACTCTATAACTTTCAAAGTTTTCTAGATTCTTTCGAAAGCAAGATCGAAGATGATGGGGCAAAATTGGTAGCCCAATTACAGGATGGCCTGCGCTCGAAGCTACGTGGCTTTTTGGAGCAAATGGAAGATAGTGTTATTAAAAATGCTTCTGAGCCCATAAAGTTTGAGTCGCCCCTTTTCAATCGCTTAGTGGAACAAAACCAAGTACGACTGAAGCCCAATGATCTGAAGTACTTTGACGAAGCCAAGCTTCTGGAAAATGCCTTGGGAGGGCTTCTAGCAGTTGCTGTTAATAATTCTGTGGATCAACTCCCCGATCCTCAAAGACTTCCTCCTATTGATCTTCTAACAAGTGTGCTGTTCTATGATCTCGGAATCAATCTATCGGGCACGGGAGCTGTTGCAGACACCGAAGAGGGGAAATTTCTTTCAAGCTCCCTTTCTTGGCAAGTGATTCCTGAAGTAGAAACACAATCACTGAGAACCAGTTCCATCAATTTTGAGTTCGCAAAACAAAATGGGACGCGAGAGCTTACGTTTTCTTTTGCAGTATCAGGCCCCATGTTGGCTCATACCGCTGGATTTCAATTCTATATGTCGAGTTCGGACAAGAACATCCAGGTACAGGTGCAATATGGCTATAAGAATAAGCAGGACCAATGGGAATCTCTCAGCATTGATCGTACGATTAAATTGACGGTGCTATCAGATAGCAAAATGGAGTGGCAGGAGTCCATATTGACTAAAGATGGTCAAAGAGAGCAGACAGCTACTATCGACCTGGAAACTCTAATTGCTGAGCTTCTATAAGTTCTGATACGGTTATCCTTTAGTCTAATAGGGGGGTGCTGTGACAGTTGGGATTATTGGGGCCGGTGCTATCGGGACGATGATAGGGGCATATGCTGATCAGGAAGGCTTTGGTGTTCAATTTATTGGTCGTAAGGGACCAATGAATCATCATCCTACGGTGAGCATAAATGATGGACCAATCGTCCGAATTAAGTCTGATAATAATCCCCCAGAGTTTTTTTTCTTAGCTGTAAAATCCTATCAAATTGTAGCGGCACTGCGCCAGCACCAGGAAATCTGTACTGGTAAAACCGTTATCATCATTGCAAATGGCTGGTATGAGGACGAGCTGTCTGGGGAAATTAGAAAGCTATTTGATATTCGATGTGGATGCACCACCATTGCCTCTAGGTGGGACGGCAATAAGTTTAAAGTTTTAAATAACAATGGGTATCTTGTCTGGGAATCGGGCGCTGGAGCAGGGGATCTAGAAAAGAAACTATTACAACATCTGGGGCCCTATGGATTCCAGGCTTCAGTTGGAGCCCGACAGATTCAGCAAAAAAAATGGCTGTTCAATACTGTCATTAATTCCTTATGCGGTGGGCTGAGCCTTGATCGAAATATCCAGATTTTAAATCACCAACGTGATCTCCGTGATCTTTTTATAGATGCCTATAATTTTGGAACTGTGATTTTTGGTGATTTTGGAGCCAGCCAAGAGGACCTGTTTTCCCAAGTAGAGTTGCTAATTAAAAATACAGCTGGCAATAAAAATTCGATGTATGCAGATATAGAAAAAAAGCAATTGACGGAGAATTGCCATTTGGCAGGGCTCATTTTTAAACAGTCTTTAGATTCTGGAAGATTTAGAACATTGCGGAAATATGCGCGACTAATAGAGGACTACGATCTCAGTGTCGCTTTGTAATTACAATTTAATGCACCGCTTGGCTTCTTTACGGTACTTAATAGCGCAATTTCATCGATTTTTATCGGAGTTCTGAAAACTAGAATTACCATAATTGCCGGAGTAGTGGGACATCTTTTCTCCAATTGTCTTGGTTTTCGGCTATTTAGGTTTACCTGAGATAGGAGTTATTGGTTCCTCCGCTAGCACCCTGATTTCCGCAGTAGTATGCCTCGGGCTCGGTCCGTTTTTTTAGGTCCACTTCATAGCAAGTTGCACCTCGTCATTGCCAGGGTAAAACCCCAGCCTAATTTCGATTCAGTTTTCACAGATCAGGGCGATAAGACTGCCATTTTAGAAACTTCGGTCATCTGTGACAGAGTTTGGGTTCTATCATCGAAATATACTTTGCCCTCAAAGCCAAGCTTTTGTGATCAACTGATCTATAGGGTAACCCTGACTCAATAATGTCCCCCATGTCCCTTCCAATCACTTGAATTTTCCTATAGATGTATAACAATCCACTACGATAACATTTACTAGTAAGGGATATTCAATGAAAAAGCTGGCTTCGTTAATAATTTGCATAGTTGCGTCATGCCAAGCAAAAAAACAATCGACACTGCCTCATGAAGATCCTGTAGAAATAGGCCTATGTGGACAGGCTGGTGGCGGATTATCTATACTCGCACCGACTCTAGAAGAGGGGGAGAGATTGGATTTGGAAACTTTCAAGCTGAATGCTGATATGGTCTGGGTGGAGGATGAAAGCGCTCTTACCAAACAGGGTTGGTTAAAACTATCCAGCGAAAGAATTTTAATTCGCGATAAAAGTAGGTCCTTAGCGCAGATTGTCGATGGAAAAACGGCGCTTAATAGAGTTATTTTAGAAGAAGTTCTTCTCCCCCCCTTGTGGAAGAATGTCCAAAGGCTTTTTTCACAAGTTCAAAACAGATAAATATTAGCTTTGGTACCTTTTCTTATGTGAATCCAAGGTTTTCAAGTCTTCAGCAGTTTAATATAGAAATCTTATCTGATGGTGAAAAAGTTCAAAGCTGCTCTAATGTCTCCATTAAAGATATAGCGAATTTAACATTTCC
Source organism: Pseudobacteriovorax sp. (assembly GCA_050293845.1). Taxonomy (GTDB): domain Bacteria; phylum Bdellovibrionota_B; class Oligoflexia; order Oligoflexales; family Oligoflexaceae; genus DT-89. Next base: position 3,000 of record JBNKNM010000120.1, read on the forward strand.
AAGCACAGTAGAACTAACATCTGTATCTACAAAGTAATTATAAAAGAGTCCAATTTCCTAGTGGATTATTTTGTACAGCGAGATAACTGCTCGTTATCGATCGTTAATGACTCTTCCAGTCTAGTGCTAGCGGAAAGTAATAGAGATAGAAGAGATATTTGCTCAAGTATCCGATTGGCATTCACAAATCATAGCTGTTAAGTCCGAATGTACAGCCATTGGAGGGCGAATCTATTATTTGTTCCCAGGCGCGGACTATTGCACAGATTTTAATGGAGATATGTTAGAGTATTACCCTTCGTTGCATGAACAGTATAAGGCAGTATCCAAAATAACGGGTAGCTTTGAACCTGGTAAAATTTATAAGAAGCGGTCTTAGACTTTCGATAAACGAAATTGGCAAAAATCTACTTGTGGTAGGAAATCCTCGTGACATAGATAATTTTCTGAAGAATGTGAAACATGTTAATGGGGATCTTGAAGCCGTCGCCAATGGAGAGTTTAACTTCGATAGTTTACAATTCGTGAGCAGTCTCTATGTCGCAGGAGACAATCTATCTATTCATCTACCTAGATTGGAAGCTGCTCAAAAACTATCTTTTAGGAATGTTGAAAGCCTTTCCGTAGACAGACTAAGATTTGTTAACCTCCTAGGGCTATCTCAAGATCTTAACACGGCGAAACCTTCTATTCCTGGTTTTATATTTCCAAATCTAGTTGGTATTAGAAGTTTATGGTTGAATGGCGTCCCAGTTGATAGTATCCCTAAAATGCCTTTATTTGGAAAATCTGTTGATTTATAAAACTAAAATCACGGGACTTGAAAATAGTGGTTTAGACTCTATAGGTAGTTTTACTATTGATCGCGATTACTTTGATGTAACAAAGTCTTCCTCGCAAAATAGAAAAAGATATTTCTCTTGAAGGATTGAAAAATATTTCGGATCTTTCGTTCATAGAGAATATCAACAGGGGATAACTTTGGAGTCTCTTTGGTTCGCTTACGTTGCCTAAGATCCATGCGATTTTCTTTGGAGTGACCATGTTTCAGCTCTATCCTACCTTGATTTTTATACTTTTGCCCCGTGACATAAAAGGAAGTCGTGTCCATGTAGAGGAACTTTTTCAATATTTGGGGATCGAGCACAATGCCAAGACATATATCCGTAAAAAAGCGTGTGGCACCATATTCGTAGATGGCATCCAGAGTCCTTGCTAGGACAGCTAAAAGCTCTTCCAAAGCATAATGGGAGAAGAACTCTGATGAAAAAGATAAAGCCTGCGACTTGCAAAGCCAAACCCTTGTAGAACCATCGCTAGGAGGGCTTGACCATGTGAAATCTTTTGATTGTGGCTGCGCTTAGGCAACAACCGGTCTATTTTTTCTATGATTTGATATTGCTTGAAGATAGCAACAATAATCCCAAGGTGACTGAGTAACTTCATCTCTGAAGTCGGAATCTTCATCGTTGTCCTCACTAGAACTGGTTGATTTTCCTAGTTTTAGTCATTATCTCTGATTTGGTTATTTCCTAAAAGACCATTTTTACAATTGAGCTGCCGAATGTCAGATCATTGATCTTTTTAGAATCGGGTCGCGATGATTTTGAAGTGAAAAATGTATTTGTTACAAGCTGTTACATCGATCTATGTCCCATTTTTCACAGCAACTTCTGATACCCGTTTTACTTTTGCTTTGCCATGGGTTTTGCTATCGTTATTTCTTTTATAGACAATAAGGAATCGCCATGCCCTGTATTACCTTTATCGACCACAATGGAGTGGAGCGGACCGTGGATGCAGAGATCGGACTGTCGGTGATGGAAACTGCGATTGATAATGGCGTAGCTGGTATCGATGGCGATTGCGGGGGTAGTTGTTCATGCGCAACCTGTCATGTTTATGTTGACAAGGCCTGGCTTGCTAAGGTTGGACCACCCAATAGCAATGAAGACGCGATGTTAAATGTCGGTAATGATCGGCGGGACAATTCCCGTCTGGCTTGCCAAATAAAAATTAACGATGACCTCGATGGACTGGTTGTCACGACACCGGAATTTCAGTTTTAACGGGTATTAATTTTATTTAGCGAGAATGGTAATGAACAAAATCGCTGGACAGGAACGAACAACTCCCGCCAAGAACAACTGGAGCATGGTCGGTCGCGGCCCCTACTCCATGCCCATTGAAGATATCGATTTATCCCACCCCGGTATTTGGCAGGCCGACGAATATTTACCCTTTTTAGAACGCCTCCGTAACGAAGACCCCGTTCACTACTGCAGCACCTCAGCTGTTGGCCCTTACTGGTCAATCACCAAGTACAAAGACATCATGACGGTTGACACGTCGCCACACCTTTTTTCCTCGGAACCCACCATTGGCATTGTTGATATTCCAGTCGAAATCAACACACCCATGTTCATCGCCATGGACCCACCCAAACACGACGAACAACGCAAAGTGGTGCAAGGCGCGGTGGCACCTCGCAATTTAAAAAACCTGGAAGGCATTATTCGCCAACGGGTTTATGATATTTTGGACAATTTACCTGTCGACCAAGAGTTTGATTGGGTACAGCAGGTATCCATTGAATTGACAACACAAATGCTGGCTACGCTATTTGACTTTCCCTTTGAACAACGCAGCAAACTGACCTATTGGTCGGACGTCGCTACCGCCATTCCCGGACACGGTGTTGTTAGCTCCTACGAGGAACGGGGCGAAATAATGATGGATTGTCAAAATACCTTTGTCGATTTGTGGAATCAGCGCGTTAAGGATGCGCCGGACCCGCAATCACCTTCGGCGGATTTTGTTTCGATGTTGGCCAATGGCGAATCCACTCGTCATATGCCAGCTAACGAATACTTGGGTAACGTGGTGTTATTAATCGTCGGCGGCAATGATACTACCCGCAATTCTATTTCCGGTGGTGTGTTGGCTCTAAACGAAAACCCCGACGAGTACCAAAAACTACGCGATAACCCCGACATTATCCCCAACATGGTCTCGGAAATTATTCGCTGGCAGACACCCCTGGCATATATGCGTCGTACCGCCAAAGTCGACACGGTATTGCGTGGCAAACAGATTAAAGCCGGTGATAAAGTGGTGATGTGGTATATCTCGGGCAATCGAGACGAAGAGGTTATTGCCAATGCCGATCAGTTTATTATTGATCGGCCCAATGCCCGTCAGCACTTATCCTTTGGTTTTGGTATTCACCGTTGCATGGGCAACCGCCTGGCTGAAATGCAATTGCGTATTTTGTGGGAAGAAATTATGCAACGCTTCCATTTTGTCGAGGTGGTTGGCGAGCCAGAGCGGGTATACAGCAGTTTTGTTAAAGGCTTTACCAAGTTACCGGTTAAGTTGCACCCTCTTTAGTCCTGTGCTGGAGAGAAACTCTAACATTTTAATATCATAGATATTTGTATTTTTGATACAGGCATGCTAAAAAGTCATATATGGAAGAATTTCAGACTAAAATCAGGTGGACATTTAATTATTTCAAGCGGCTTATGTGGGAATTGTTGCAGGGTCTATGGAATTACTTTGTAAATCCATATCCAATCCTTTTGATTGTTGGTACCTATCGGCGGTTTAAGGGAAATTTCCAATCCATGAGCTCAACAATCTGTGATCAAGTTCGACTTCTAGGCCAACTTCTTTACCATGAATTTCATTCCATAGTGCGAACTCAGAAGTCTCGTCCTTTGAAATGAAAACCTATGATAATAATGGTGGTTCCGCTTTAACCTTAAGTGGCTTTGAAAATTTCACCCAAGTGAATGATGAATTTATTTTCGATGTTGCGGTGGATAAAGGTCTTCATCCTTTTGTCTCACAAATCGATACGATCCTAGGGAAAGCGATGATTAGAGTACCGACGAATTGTATCCCTGTGGATGTGGCACCGCTATTTTCTGGAATTGCTCAAGGTCAAATGAGTTCGCGTGGTTCGGTTTTGGAACACTTGTATAGAGCGCTATTTGATTCTGAAAAACCTTATGAAGAGATTCCAAACAATACTTATTATTCGAATCGTTACGCTTTTATAACGACTGAACCATGTGTAGAGGGTGTCGAGCCTGTAGACCCATTGCTTTGGACCCTAGGAAAGAATGTCTATCTAGAGATAGATAGAAGAGAGCAAGTTTTGGAGTTATATGCGGCATTAATGCCTGATAAAAGCGATGCAGAGCTAACACTAGCAAGGGAGGGGCACTGTGAGTGGATCGATGCTAGTTTTAGCCACTCTACTAGCATTGCCTATATTGATGGCACCGTTCCTGAAGACTTTATGGGACACAGTTGCAAGATCACTATTACTGCGGCAAAAGGAACTGTACACGAGTCGACTAGGACTTGGGAGATTAGTTGGCGGGAAAGCAGCTGAGCGTTTAGATTCAAGCTGGAAAGTGCCTTCACTGATTATTTCATTGTAGGACAAAAATTGGTAACTGATTCCTCATCCACAACGGTGAGGACTATGGTGCTTTCTTCTCGTCCAAAAGGCTGAACTAGGCATCCAGTCTTTGTGACTTTCACTTGGTGTGCTCCAGTAATTCCAGAGCTACTGGCCTGAACTTGACTGCCCGAGAATGGGGATTTGGGACGGATTAATGTGTGACTCTCCGATTTCACAATAGCGAATGTCAGAGTTAATGCTGTTGGATACAGATGACAAAAGTCGCAGCCGATGATGCCAAACCCAATCAAGACTGTAATCATAACCAAGCGAATATATTTGATATTTAGGAAATTATTCAAATATAGACCCTAATGTCTTAGGGTTAGCTATATTAGCATGCTTGGTACCTAATTTTACGAACAAATAGAATCTTAATATAGCTTTTTCCTGATATATGCCAATTACTACTTTTCTTTAGATTTTCTACTTCTTCTCCAGGACAGGGATTTTTGTTCCCGCAAGAAGTTCTATTCAGGAAGTGGTAGCCATTTATAATAGTAAATGTAAATGAATTCTATCGACAACGCCCTATACCAATGTTTTTTGGTTAAGTCTAATCCAACAAGAGAATAGATCATAATATTCTATATCGAAAAATAGTTAAAAAATCGTTAAAAACGCTAATTCTCATAGAAATAAATTATTTCAAACCTAATAATCAATTACCCTACCCGCCCATTGTTATCACGAAGCCGGCAATGATTGCTCTCGTTTGACGACTAAACTCTCCGAAACACTAGATCGAACGGTTTGGAGTATCCTTTGAGGGCGAAGTTTAAAATATTCCAATACATATTCTATTTTCTTGTTCTCGTAACATTGAACGGAGTGGGACTATCGTCTTCTATTTCTAGGGGCTATGTAGATCTATCAAAGGAGAATATCTTTCAGTCTGAGCCCCGAACATTGAATGGTAAATGGTTATACGCCCCCCATACGCACTTTCCAGAACACCTTGAAAATTTCTTAAGTATAAGGAATCAATTTACACAGGAAATTGAAGTACCAGGCAATTGGAAAGGAAAAAAAGCATCTGAAACCTTTGCTGAAACTTTGCCAAAATTTGGTTTCGGTAGCTATTTATTGAAAGTGAAAGTCAATCCACAGTGGAATCAAATGGAGCAGACCTTAGGGTTTAGGTCTGGAATGATTCATTCGACTGCAAGAATTCGTGTATGGGATGAGCTGGGAAGATTACTTACAGTTTTAAGGCAGGGTGGAACCAGTCAAACTGCCGAAGGGCAACGTCCTTCTTCAATAGAGAAAATAATTCCTCTTCCGAAGTTTCAAGGGAACTATATTTATATTCTACTTGAAACAAGCAATTTTATATTTAAAACAGGTGGTATAAATTCTCCACCTCAACTCGGTAATTACAACCGAATGATCGAAGAAAAAAATCGTAATTTTGCACTGGGTTCTATACTTGTCGCAACCTGCTTTATTGCAGGTTTTTTCAACCTCATGCATTTCTTTCAAGAGCTTGAAAACAAGACATCTCTAGCATTTGCATTATTTTGTTTTACGATTGCAATTAGAGAATGTACAACTCTACGTTTTTTTGAACTCATAGGTTTACCTGAAACACTCTTTGTTTATTCAATGAACATACGATTAACCTATGCAAGCATGCCTCTAATCGTCATGTGTGCTTGGTTATTTTATGTATCATTTAAAATCAGTACTCAGAGGATGGCAAGGATTACTCAATATTATTGCGCTTATGCTGGTTTCGCATTGGTGATATTTATTTTCTTGACCCCACTAGCGACTTTTGGGGAAAAGCTATGGCTCATTCATCTACACCTTGTTGGTTCCTGTTTGTTAGGGGCTATCGAGCTCATAAAACATGCTTATGCTGGCAACAAAATAGCAATTAAAATTATATCCGCATTTTTTATTTTATTTGTAGGTGTATGCAATGACATTCTTTATTACATGCAGATCATCAACACTACATGGTTAAGTCCTTATACCTTTGTAGCTTTTATCTTGACCCAAAGTGCGATTATTTCGGGGATTTCTGCCCAAGCACAAAGAAAAGCAAAACATAGTTATAAGCAACTTGCTAAAGTGTTCTACCCTCATCAAATTGCTTTGATGGAGGCAGGCAAACAGCTAGAGGAAAGTATGCCCATCGGTAGCGGAGAAGCCTGTGTAATTTCCTTTGATATCGTTGGTAGTAGCCGACTTCGCGTAGCAGGAACCAGAGAGTTTCTTCGGAATGTTTTTGGAGAATGTGGTGAAATCATGATCAAGGATTACTCCAGTTCTCCATTACGGTCTAACGCCTTTCGTGTTAAAGAGATGGGCGATGGCTTTATTTGCACCTTAGGATTTCCTCTACCTAGTCCTGAAGAGGATATTTTCAAAGCTTCTATCGATCTATCGTCACAGTTTTTGCAAGCTTTCAAGAATCGCCTCAGGGAATTCGCCTATCATGAACCAATATATTGCGGCATCGGTATAGGATTCGGAGCAATCGAAGCTTTTTTCCCTGAATCAACTCCAATCGAGTACGATCTTTATGGTCATGGAATAGTTATGGCAAAACGATATGAACAAATGCGCAAAATTTTGTTTGAAAAATTCCAAATTCAGGGAAACGTTATTATTATACAAGAACTAGTTTATGAAAAGCTCTCAGAAGAGATTCAAAACTATTTTGAAGAGTTTGTGTTGGATGAGTTTGATGTAAAAGTTAGAGATGACCCTAGTGCTAAAAAACTCTTTTACAAATTTGATAAAGCCTTTAGTTCACTAAGAAAATCTAGTTAAGTTCAAGTCAAATTTTTATTGATTAATTTTGCAAGCACAGCGTCCTTTATTCTGCCGTTCAGTATATACGAATCCGCCGTTGTTACCAAAAAAATTTTGAAGAATAGATTACTTACTCCTTTATATTAGACCTGTTCTAAGAGTCGTTCTTTGGACCGAATGGAATACGAGGTGCTTATCTTAAGCATTGACGATTTCGACAGAAAACGATCCAAGAAAACTTATTGAGAAAGTTTCGATATTATTTTGCTAACAAAATTGAAGTGATCTCAATTAGCGATGATAATGCCTATGATACAAAATAGTATCATCGATACAGTTGTCAGCAGCGTCCTCTAAATATTTTTGCAAGTTTATCTTCCGTTTTGCGTCTTCTTCACCAAATGGCGAAAAATGGAGGATGTCGCTATGTCCAAATGGTTTTTTGTTGTCTGCTCTTTACTACTTTCCTGTTCTCATCTTGAAGAAAGAGGACACCTGAGATCAATTCTCTCTAAGGGGGTGGAAGAGCTAAAGTACGAATTAATTTCTGAAAACTATACTCGAGCTTACACATTGGCCATAAAGCTTGCCAAGTTAGGTGACAAAGAAGCGCAATTTTTTCTAGCAAAACTACTTTTGAATGGTCAAGGAGTGCAGCGAGACACCCTTGAGGGATTGAGTTGGCTGAACGTGGCCTGCGAATCACGTAGCAAAAAATGCTTGCACTTGCAACAAAAAGTTGCACCTTTGGCTAAGGGCCATCAGACATCACTGGAGCAACGTACAAAAAAGCTTACTAGTTTATATGGTATGGATGCGCAAAATATTCACTGTCACAGTGATTCTGAGGCAGGCAACTTTCAAAAAGTTAGACGCTGCCATAAAGTTTTTTAATTCCAAAAGCTTATTGGTTATTGAAAAAAAGGACTAACTCAGCTCGTCTTTGATCACTAAGGGTATAGCGTGCTTGTTCTGGAGGTGGCATGATATTGTTTTCTAATTGGAAAATCATATTTTCCGATGTGAAAATATCGTCCACTGATCCATGGCAATCACCTGCAATACATGAAGCTGCCATAATTGATCTGGCTCGTGACTCGGTGATCAATGCTACTTCACCGTCTTGATTGGTATTTTCAGTTTCATCATTAGTATTCGTATTACTACTGTCCTGGTTATTTTCATTAGGATCAGAACCTGCTTCTGGATTCTTCTCCTTAGTGCTAGGTACAGTAGTAGCAGTCTTTGATTCACAGGCATCGACAAAATAAGCGATACCAAAGAATAAAATGAAGCTAAACCGCTTCATAGTCTCTCCTCAAAATATTAACTTTCAAAGAACTATCGGATATTCAGAGGTGAAATTTTAGCTCCTATGTACTTTTTTTATCCATAGTATCAAAGGATCTATTTGGGAAAACTCATCACACAGATGGAAAGAAAAGCTTTACAGTGAGCAAATTTTACTCGAATGTTAAAAATAAATCTTTATCAAACTTGCTTTGATACTGCTCCATTAGCAGGATATCGGTGTCATCAGGATACAACATTAAGAAATTGATAAGTCAAATCCTGCTGTAAATCAAGATAGATAAAATGTGGAGTTGGAAGTGTAAACCTTAGATGTAGCTAACACAAATTGGCGCTCATATTTTAGATATATTTGTGTCCAATAGTACCCATAGGGTAAGAGTCTTATATATGACATCCTAACCTCCTATGAAGAAATAGAAATAATTATAAATAGATATAACTTGCCTTTTCCGAAACTTGGTTTGCATTAGATATTTCGTCGACGCAAATCGACAGATATATCATCAAACAAACTACAGGAAAAAAGATGAAATCAATATTCATAGCTGCTCTTGCCATTGCGATCCTAAGCTCAAGTTGTGGCAGCACTACAAGCTCAGACAAGCCGAATCCAAATGAACAATTCTATTTACAGAATCAATCCTTTGCAAAAAGCTATTTTAAGACTTTAACGAATCAAAACGTTGAGGGAATTGATTGGGCTGAGGTTGAAAGTCAGTTGCCAATGGATGGAAATGAAGACCAAATCAGAGATGCCTTGTTTGAACTGTTTGGTGAACAAGCCTTAAATAAAATCGTAGATGTTGTGTTAGATGAACCCTTCCAGTCTAGGTATCTTGAAGAATTAAAGGCCAATGGCTTTGCAGCGACAATAACCCGCATTTACATTGATGATAGAGAGGAAATGCTGGAATACAGAATATCCTTGAAAACTGATGCAGTATTTGTATTTGCCGAAATGCAGTATATGAGAACTTCTTTCTCATCCAGCCAAAGTTTTCAAAAGTTAGACCGGGTGATAGATATGTTCCTAGGTTTAAGTGATGAAGGAGATCCTATCGATCCAGAAATTTTGGATCAATGCACCGAAGAATTTGAAGAACCTTTAGATATTATTAAGTGTATTACTGAAGCTATGGATGAAGGGTAAGCGTAAACATAAGGGCACTAATGGGATGAATGTTAGCGAACTTGGGATCGATTTACTAAAGTTTGCACCAGTGCCAGAGTGCAGTCTTTTCTTCGGTGCTGGATTGACATCAATATGGCCATAGAAGCTTCTATATCTAGACTATAAATCACCGAAGACATCGGAAGACTGGCCGGTAATGTCGACTGAATGGAAAACGGTTCACATATCACCATTCAACTTTTTTGGCGGCCACAATCCTGCCTTGATCCTGCGAAAATAAACTCCATGCCTCGTAATGCCTCCTAGAATGTCTTTCATTCTCGATGAATTTTATAGAATCTGTAGCAGAATTTTAAAACCTTTTGGAAAACTTCTATGAGAGGTGGAAAATGAATAAAGTTATTATGATTACTTCAGATCCGTAACGTGCGGCACAATTAAAAGGGAAACGAAAATGTCACACGGAGGACCCCCATGAAGCCCTTTCGATTTTTTACACTGGCTATTATGCCAATTTGTTACACCATTTTGATTGGCAGCTATGCAAGAGTCTCCGCCTTGGAATCCTCGGTGGTGTTACGAAATAGCCAAGGAATCAATGATAGATATAGCGGGATTGCGAGAATATCTGCAAGGTCGCAGTGCACTGGGTGGCTTTGGCAACCGACTCAGGCAACAGACAAAGCTTGGGTTGTTACTAGTGGTCATTGTGTTCAGTTCTATCAAAAGCGAAGTACCTCCTACGACGTGCTTGTGGAACAACCTGCTGGAAACTGGAGCGTGACATTCAAATACTTTGTTGATACTCAAGATGACCAGGTAACAATACCCATATCCAAAATCGTGTATTCAACCATGAAAGAGGTAGATCTAGCGATCCTTGAAATCGATAGTACCTACGAGGAACTTGAGACCCAAGGCATTAGTCCGCTGGTGTTGGCCGACAGTCCTCCCGTCGTCGGCGAGGAAGTATCTGTGGTTGGGGTCCCATCTGGTGGAGTGGCGAGTCACGAGGCCTATCTTCGCAGAGCTGACTGTCAACAGGAAGGGCGTTTCAACGTCGCTGAATGGCATTGGTTCTGGAGCAACACTCATCGCAATTCTTGTTTGGATATTTCCAGTGGAAGCAGTGGTTCACCAATGTTCAATGCGGCAGGACAAGTCTTTGCTGTTCTTAACACGACGAGTCACGGAGCTATTAGCCAGAATTGCTATTTAGGAAACCCATGTGAAGTGAATTCCAACGAGGCAGCCCCGGCGTTCGGTAAGAACTACGGCTCTGAGTTCATTGGAGTCGATGTTTGTTTTGAGAATGGTATTGCCTCCTTTTCAGAGACATGCCCTTTGCCAACATTGGATTCCGTATCTTTCACAACAACATTGCGAAATCCTACCCGACCCGCAGATGAAGAGGCAGTGCCTTTCAAGTGGAACTTCGACTTTATGGAGCAGGATCCCGATGAAATACTATGGCAACAAGGCCGAGGGTCTGAACTAACCTGCAAATCTGTTGAAGGTTATCATAGCTTCAATCGTGGCGCTTTCCCTATAGAGGGTACTGCCATTCCCAATAAGAATGATTTATATCAGGTTTGCTTTGTTAAGAAAAGTCAATTGCTGCAAACACCATTGCACCCCACGGTATTCAACCTTTTTGTCGATACTATTCCTCCGCAAACTAGACCACTTGTTGTTTATGTAATATTTGGAAATACTATCACTTTTGAGCCCATTTTCGAAGTTCCCGAGCACTCGGATTTTGAAGTGGCATGGGGCCGGCAATCAGAAACTGACTGTGCAACAGCAAAATACGTACCCTACAGAAGGAACCCTTTTCACGTTTCAGACAGGGAACTTCCGCTAAAGGTATGTGTCAAGTCGATAGATCACGCTGGAAATAGAAGCGAAGTATTTGAGGAAGTTTACACGGGGATACCAGTGACGAGTCACCTGGGTCACTGATTGTCGGTGGTAGCAAGCATGCCGTCTCGCACTTTCAACGTGCGTTTGGCAAACGCCATCGTTTGAGATGATATCCTTAGATCCAAGACCTTTTAGGTAGCTAAGAACGTCCCTCCCACTTTTAGTGATAGTGATTGTCGCTGATGTTACTACTAGTTTCTGCTGCCGATCAATTAGGTTTAAGCGTGCCAGATTTATATGGTGTTGTAATGAAACAGATCGTATTACTACAGCAGAAACCGTCTGAACATCAAAGTGTGTTCTGCAAGCCTACTATTGGGGCTGGAGGAGCTGGATACTATCTTTTCAAATCCTTGGTAGCAAATACTTCACAAATAGTGATAGCGATTCGAAGAAACCGGTAACCTTCGCAAGCCTAGGTCAGTGTTTGCCTGTACAAAAATCATATCTTTTAACAGAGTGTATAAAGAATCATCCGGCAATTTCACAGTTAACTGGCGGTTGTAGCGCGCTTTCAACCCTCAGGATTGTCACTCTTATGGTCGATAACAAGATATTTACAACATGTGCCTTACTCAGAATTGCCCGGGAGAAGGGTGCCATTGTTGATAACGTTCATGCAGGTGGTTTGGTCACTACTATAGGTATCGATTCTGGTGAAATCATCAGCGAGGCAGCAGATGAATCAAATGCAAATGGGTCGTTCAGCGTGCATCCGGTTTCAAAAAACTAGTTCAAAGGGTTCAAAGTTCCATTCTGGGACCAAATAAAGAACGAAGTCTCAAATGCTCATTTATCCTTATGCAAGCTGATTGAACATATAGGTTGGGACATTGCTATTTCTCCAAATGGCCCTATTTTTATCGAATGGAATATAGGGTCTTACTTTTTGGTCCAAGGATTTCAAGGAAGAAGCTTTTTCGATACACCTGGAGTTTTAGAAGCCATGGAAAAAAACTACCCGAAATCCAATAGCTGGTTGCACTAAAACCATCGTTTTATAGTATTTTCGTGCCTGAAGCTGGTAGACCGGGTAGGTTTCCCATCCGGCCCCCATTTCCCACCCGGCGTGCCCAATTAAGGCGCCGGGCGGACG
>JBNKNM010000121.1:0-15633 GCA_050293845.1 Pseudobacteriovorax sp.
GGAGTTTGAACACTGGAAACACAAAATAAATCGGTTGGGTTTTTGGAACATTCCCATAGAGAAAAAAACGCCACGCTCTTTGACATGAGAATCATCAAAATCCAACTGAGCATACCGACCCAAAGGAGTTGCCGGCTACTCCTATGAATAACTGTGTAGAAAAGCAGATATTCATTGCTGGCTAGTGGGATGCAGATCGAAACCACGATAATCTTGACGCTGCAAAGGAGGATAGAATTTGCAAATAGAGGCAGTTTTGGAGTGTGTTGGGCTGAATTAGCGTAGGTTTAGTTGCTGAAGAAGTCTTTGGGATTAGTTTAAGAAGGTTTTCTGAGGATTTGGGTATTTGGTGGAGGTAAGCGGGATGTACCACCGTCGTTTGTAAGTACTCATATTCACTCAATATTTAATAATATCGCAAGCTTGCATCTCCCAATTCTACCCATTTCAACTCATTTTCCCCCATTTCATCACGGTTAATCCCGTACAGTTCCCGTACAGTTCGTACAGGAAGTTTGGAGTGGAAAAATCTTGTAACAACTTGAAATCATTGAAAGGGGAATCATTCCCCAAAAATCGGAGAAAATAGCTATGATTAAGCATATTGACAATATTGAAGCCATCGAAAACCTAAATTCGGCCAACTATAGACCCATAAACGAGGATCAAGTAGCAGCCCTAATGGCCTCGATTCGTGAAATTGGTTTGCAGGAACCCATAAAAGTTTTCGAAATTAAGGACACCAAAGAGCGGTTTATCATTTGCGGCCATCATCGCGCTGAGGCAATAAGGCGATTAAGAGAAGCCAATGCGACGATATTTTATAATCTACCCACGGAGCTAAAACGAGGTACTAGGGAGGAGCTAGAGAGCCAATCAACCATTGTTGGCTCGATAGTATCCAACATGTTTCGCACGGATATGACAGTTTTCGAACGTGCAGCCGCTTACCAAAAGCTTGTTGATGCTGGCTTAACGGTTCAGGAAATAGCGCGAAGGCTTACCAAGGATCGCAAGACAGTGACCAACGGCCTTGCTGTAGCCGCTTTACCCTTAGAAGTAAAGGATTGGATCGCAGACAACAAGATCTCGGATTCTAGGGTCTATTCTGTGGCTAGAGCCTATAAGCGCGACCCTAGTATTGATTGCATTGCTAAGCTGCGAAAGTCTCCGCAAACTAAGAATGGCCTTACAGCAAAAAGGATGATTCAGGTTGATATTGATCAATTGGTGGAAAAACTTAAGCAAGCCAAGCTTGGTGATTCTACGATCGAAAGGATTATCAACGTGCTTTAACTAGACCACTAAGCCCTCCACACCGAGGGCTACTTCAATTTAGGACATTTATTTTCAAACAACACAGTATGACGTCACACTCTATTTGCTTATCTATTATTACATTCCCTAAAACCACTGTTTTAAGGCACACTTTTACTAGGTATAGATGACAATATGCAATTTGTTATATTAACCAACTTGACTTCGCACATAAAAACGGGATCAGTAGTGTCGACACTATAAATAGCATTGAAGATTGTAAGAGTTCTTTCGTATCTTCCTCTAATTTGCTGCGGAACAAGAAGCTATTTTACGTATGCAAACATTCCATCTGCGCTGGTATCGTTATCAAAGCCGTGTATAGACTTATGATGAAACCTCCAATTTACAAATTTTTCTCCACGTTGAGGAGGGACTATTAAAAAGTCATTTATTTCAGATTTCAGAATTTTTTCAAGAGCAGCTACTGTAGTATCACCATGTAGAGATACTCTCCCTTCTAAGTTGGGTACCTCGTTGAGATCAAAGGTGCAAACTATTTTGCGGTTTGATTGAGCTGTTGTACTTCCGTCCAACTGAACCGCATTTGGATTATTTGGGAACCAGGTATTTTTCAACCATTCTTGGAATTTTTTGAAACTATTAAAACTATCCATTGATAGCTCCTTCTCAAGTAGGAGTAATACAAACCGATATCGGAACTGGAGGAAGAAACATGAGAATAATCCAATCCGATCAGTTCGATAAAATTTACAAGGAAGCGACTGCGATTTTGCTGTCGCATCTATCATCACCAGTCAACAGTAGCAAGGGTAACAATATTGAAATATCAAACATCGGGATAGAATTGGCAGATATAAACTCCTACGAGATTGATTTTGAGCATACCTTCTTGCCTGATCGCCAACAAATCTACAAACGCTACCTTGAAAAAGAGCTTGATTGGTACTTTGAGAAACGACCGAACGAACTACACTACAAAAAAACACCATCACCAAATGTTTGGAAAAATTATGCTGATGAGAAAGGGTTTGTCGTTTCTAACTACGGGTATATGATTCTTCGAGAGATGAAACGGTTTGGGCGTAAAAGAGGAAAAGGCAGAAAAGCTACATCATATGATTTCTGTGCAGATTTATTGCTCCGGAAACCAAAAACACGACAGGCTATTCTTCACTACAACCTACCAAAGCACTTTAATAAAGACGCTAAGGATATTCCTTGCACAGTTGCTGGACAGGTTTTTATCCGGGATCTTAAGCTTCATATGACTGTGTTTCAACGATCTAGTGATATCTTCACGGGGCTTCCATATGATGTTCCATGGCATTGTGAGTTAATGAAATATATGATTCGAGATATCAGGGAACGCGCACCTAAAATCAATACAGATAAGGGTCTCTCGAAAATTGAATCAGGATCATTAACACTGTTCATTTCCAGTCTTCATCTGTATGAGGACAACTATGAAGAAGCTCTAAAGATCAGTCAGAATCAGGCTATCAAAATGGTAGCGTAAGGAGACAATTTTGGAAGTTCCAGTTGTTGCAGCTGTAATCATGAAAGATGATAAAGTTCTACTTGCTCAAAGGAAGCACGAGAAGTTTGATAAATTGTGGGAGTTTCCAGGTGGAAAAAGAGAACCTGGAGAATCCGATGCGGATTGTTTGATCCGTGAAATTAAGGAAGAACTTGATTTATTGATCATTGTCGACGATATAGTTACATCGATTAGTTACTCATATAAGGATTTTGATGCAAAGATTAGTTTCTACTTTGCTACGATTTTAGAAGGTAATCTTAAGCTATCGGTTCATTATCAAGTGGCTTTTGTGCATCCTAAAGATTTGTGTAGATATAAACTTTTGCCTTCTAATATCGGTATTGCCAAAAAGCTAGAGCACTTCTTAATCAACAAAAAGAATCAGAATCAAGATTGACAAAAATTCTCTTAAAAAGAAAGTTTTAAGGGACGCTTTGAAAAGACCGGTATGAATCAATTTATACACCTTATGGAGGTGACTTTCTTTGTTCTAAAAGAAAGCTATAGACCCGAAAAAATTTCACTTCAATGTCTTCCCCTTTTCATAGGTTCGCATGTCGATTTTGGGAGACTTTCCTTTAAATGTCTGCATTTGTAAATACTCTTCGGAATTCCTAATTTCTCCGGGAATATTCTTTAACGAATCTAACAAGCTTTTTACGTTGGGGTGTGGACTCGTCTCGCTAAACCAAGTCTGCATCATTTTGCCATGTTTTTTTTCTAAGTTTTCCGGTGTCTTTTGAAACTCAAATAGAATTAATGCGCTTGAAGGATCTAGTCCATTCGTAATCTGATAAATGAATGCTGCTATGTATTTGATGCATTTCTGGGCACGCCCTCTATTCAGCGAGGACCATGAGTCACCAAGTTTTAGAATTTTACCTCTAGCATCCTCACGATTAGACATTAGGCTATATACATAGGAGTCAGGGTTTTCTGATACAACTGGATCACTTGGAGTTTCATGACCCCCAAATGAGCATATCCTTGATAGATTCATGATTTCCGTCCGACTAGTATTTTTTCTAAAATAGTATACTGATACTCTCTTGTAGCCCCAATCCCATTGGTCATCTGCATCTTGTGGACTACCGTAAACCAATTCAAATATTGAGCTAAGGTGTCCTCTTAGATGTATTCCAACAAACGATAGGTATAGATTAACACGAGCTTTCTCACGGTTATATAAGGCCTCATAATTCTCTTGTTTTTTTGCCCGCTTGTTCGCTAAAAGTAAGGAAATAATTATATAAACCATAATTATAATGAATAAAATCCAAATTGTAGAATAGGCGTTCTCTTCTAATTTTATCCAGAGGAAGCCGGAAACAAAAATTCCAAGATATGCATTTAAGATTTCAGAGTAGACAAAATGAAAGTTAGCTTGACTATTAAGTTTAAGCCAGATTACGAGGGGGTATATGACTAGTGCGAGAATACATAAAATTAGTGGTATGATTACTTGAATTTCTAAACTCATTTTTAAGCCTGATTTATTCGCACTACCTTAAGGCTATCGGAAGGATAGAGAACACCTTTACATTGTTTTAAATGGATGTTTTGATGATTTTTGAACAATATGTGCATTGTAAGGTAATTCACACATAGGCGCGTTCCATAAAAGGAAGGATTTAAGAAACAACTCAATAATCTTTTTTCCATACGCGGTTTCAATGTTCTCGCTATCTCTTAAAGCCGTGCCTTAAAGTATAGTACTGTAAACTCCCAAAAGATGGAATAAATGAAACAAACTTATTTGTAGTAACAGTGAAACGTATTGGATATAATACGGTTAGTCCCATGAGTAGAATTTCGATCTATAAATTAATAACCTAGGGAATAAAATCTATAGAGTAAAGCCAAATCGTCCAGGGCTTGATGCTTTGAAATTCATTGAAACAGCCGATGTTGATCAAGCTACTTCGTTTTAGAAGGTTTTCTATGGTAGAAAGGGTTTTGAGGCGTCCCAAAACCCTTTTGAAATAAAGGATAGCCAATTTTTAGGCAAAACTCCTCCTGAAGCGCAGTAGCTTGATCGATGTGAGAAACAGGTAACAATATGAATAGTAATTATTATATTTTTATAAGTATTAAAAATACTAAATAATTCCAAAGTATATTAAACTTTTTCCTAATATATACTTTTTAGTAAGAAAATGGCTATTCGTTAACCCAGTCCAACTAGATATCCGATCCTTCTTTTGAATTAGAAGAGGATCTATTCTAATGGCCGGACAAAAACGATTCATCAATTTCAAATTATATCTTTTTAAGAGAAATATTAATTCAATAGGTGATGTTTTTGATGCTGATTCGGCAGATGTTCAAATTAATGTTGTACAGAACCAAGATATGACTATTAAAGCATTTTTTTTCCAGGGAGACGAGACACAGCCAAACTGGATAAAAGATTTAGAAATTTTAATAGATACTAGTAATCAAACTATTTCACAGAAATTCTCTAACTCTGGTAAAAAACTTGAATCTGCATCAACTTCCTGTGTTTTGTACATCGAATACCGAGGTCGAGTGTATGCCCTAAGTTATGGTCCATCGGGGTGGAGAAAGATTTCGAATGAAGCAGTCGATGATTTTGGCATAAAGGTAGTCTTGAATTCATTAAGTGTTAATTCAATAAAGAAAATAATTAGCGAAACAAAAGAAGGAAACAGAGTATACATATCAAGAAAAACACAAGATAAGGTGAATATCAGTGATTTAGGGTTTATACCGAGAAAAGAGTTTTTGACAGGTGTCGGTGGTGTACCGAACGATCCATCTCTCGCAAAATATATTGAAGGAGTAAAAGGACTGCAAGTAAGGGTTTCAGTTGAAGACTTTGTATTGACCGAATTTATAAAAAAAGTTGAAAAAATCTATCTGTGTAAAGACTATTTAAAAAATTTCAGTTTTTATGATGAAGCTATGGAGGCAGTTGATCCAAGTATTGTCGGAAAACTAAATGAAATATTTTTTGATAGATTAATTAAAAAACAAGGTAAATTCTATGTGACTAATATTTTTTCTGAAGGAAAACCATCCTCCATCACTATTTTTAATAGTAATGGCGAGAATAAAGAGTATTTGCCTGATGATTGGTCCTTTGAAGTGGTTTCTGAACTAATCGATGAAAACTTCATTTCAGAGGAAGTGAAATTAGATTACGCAACTGTAGCTTACGAAGGTAGTTCACTAACTTTAAAAAAAGTCCCCTTAGAACTTTTCACAACCACCATTGAGTTAGACGATAGAGTATATAGCTTGATAGAAGGTAATTGGTCAAAGGTTAGGGATGGATTCATTGAAGATCTTGATAGTGAACTAGCAACTTCCTTGAGTTTTGGTGAAGATCTGGAAAATTACGATCCTATATACCATGTGGATTCCAAAGGAAACCAATCCGAAGGACAATATAATATAGATATGGGAAGCAGAGAAGGCTATAGCTACCTTGACAAAGAGTGTATTGAAGGCGTGGAAATAGCAGATATTGTATCTAATATTAGAAAACCAAGATTTTATCATGTTAAAAAAGGAACGGGTATTAGCTCAGTTTCTTATGTAACAGCACAAGCGCTCGATTCAACTCAACTATTCGTTACCTCAGAAAAATATCGCACTCAAATACTGAATGAAATTTCACATGAAATAGAGCCAGCTTTTGAGACGGCTGCTGAAGACAAGCAATTTGGTGTAGATCTTGTCCTTATTCGCAAAACTGCTTTTGAAGATTTGTCCGATTTTTCGCTTCCAGCAAAACTTACACTGAGGGACTATATTAGAGACATGAGAGATGGACTAAGAGTAACTGACATAAGAATTCAAAGTATACGTCACATGACTGAACTTGAGTCACAAGAAGCGGCTAGGAAAAGGAGTGAACATGCCGCAGTTGAAGCTGCAAGAGCTAAGCAAATTGCTGATAAAAAGAAAGACGAACGAATAATCCAGAATAAAAGCTAAAATCAGCAAATTAACGTTAGCTTTGAGCCCTTTTTACTCATCCTTTTCGCCGCAGCGTATGCCAATACTGAAATGCTCCTTAGCGTCTCAACTGTAGCTTGAATTTCCTTCTGATAAAGAAGTCTATTTGACATATAAGTCTCTAAATCCCTCTCTAGTGTATCAATTTGCCTTTTCAACTTTCTAAAGTCTTCAGGAATAAGCATAGGTTTACAGAGGTAGTTCAAACTATCATCATATTCTTTCCGGCGTATTCTCGTTGATTTACACTCCGCTAAACTCATTTCGGGATGACTTATTATTGACATCTTCATCTCGCTAGAATCTTTAAAGTTAAACTGGGATTTGTAGGGATAATTTGTGCCATTTTCCATGTTTGCGCTTCCAAAAAATTAGGGAGAACACTCTACATTTGTTGAGACAAATTTTCACTGTTTTTTTGAAAAGTGAATAGGTTTCACCATGCGTTCTCTCTAAGCATTTTGCTATTTTGACTATTGTATTTTTGTATTAATTTGAGAATGTTTAGCAGTCATTTCTGCGCGTGCCACGACAAGAATATGTCCTTGGAAGTGAGGATATCTTCGGACCCAAGACATCTGTAAATCACCACTAATTGACGCAATTTAAAAAGTTTCTAGGAACCGACCTGAAACGATCGGTTATCTGTCCGAACTCTGAAGATACAAGCGGAATTTAATAGGATAATTACAGTTAAAATTCGTCTAAAAACTAACACCAAGTGCTATTTTGGTAGCTAGAAAATTAAATCGATATTCACGAAAATCTTCATTATCCTTTATATCATTGCCATCTATTTCCTGGAAAAAATTGCTCCACACTTAGCCATGACCAATCTAAAGTAATGAATTCGCATGACCATGAGTTGCCTAAACTAAATCCTATAAATGAAGACCGATAATCCTTGCTTGAATGATCAGTTCTATAGTCAGTTAAAGCTCTATTAAAAGAAACAGTTCTTAGATCAGCATTACCTCTACTTCTAGATTTTTTTCTTTCCCTAGTCTTTACTGAAGAGCTTTGAGTGTATTCTAACCTATTTTCGAGGCTTTCTATCTTATTTTCCAGTAGTTCGACTCTATTATCTTCACTCGCAAATATTGCGGTTGATAAGGATATTGCTAGAAACACATAGATGCTTTTCATATCTTCTTCTCTCTAATTCATTTTTAAGTTGACGAGAAGGCAAGATTGCCTTCTCTTTAAAATTAAGGTTGATACCACGACGGTAAGCTTATCATAGCTGTATCTGTGAACATGCCTGTAAACCTTTTAGCAGATTTTGTTGACCAACCCTCAAGATTTTGATTGAACTGATTTGCACCATAAAACATAAAACTAAAATTCTCTACATTTTCAACATTCCAGTTACTTAGATCTTGATTAAAGGACTCTGCAAGTAAAAATACTTCTTGCATGTTAGTTACGTTAGATACGTCCCAACTACCAATATTTTGGTTAAATGATCTTGCTTTTGAGAACATTAAGTACATTCTTTGAACATTCGCCACATTCCAATTACTGACATCCTGATTAAATGAGCTAGCTTCGCTAAACATAGCTACCATGTTATAAACTGAGGAAACGTCCCATGTCCCAATGGGTTGATTAAACTTCGATGCACGAAAGAACATAGCGCGCATATTTTTTACTTTAGAGACATCCCACCCATCTATTGCTCTATTGAAGGAAAAAGCACCTGCGAACATATTAGACATGTATTCTACATTCGCCACATTCCAATTTCCTAACTCTTGATTGAATGATCTAGCTCCTGCAAACATACTGTTCATTCTTTTAACATTAGAAACGTTCCAGCTTTCGATAGGATGATCAAAATTCATAGCTTCACTGAATATTTCTGACATATCTTCGACTTTGGATACATCCCAATTTGCTAAAGGTTGATTGAAACTAGAAGCACCCCTAAAAATACCCGACATCTGAGTTACATTGGAGATATTCCATGTATTGAGACTATTATTAAATATTGTAGCTCCATCGAACATATATCCTATATCAGTAACGTTTGAAATATCCCAAGTTCCGATTTTCTGGTTAAAACTAGAGGTAGACGCAAACATTCTATTCATGTTTGTAACTTTTGAGACATCCCAGTTTTCCAATGGTTGATTAAAGAGGGTAGCCCCTTCAAACATAGAAGACATATTAGTAACGTTTGAAACGTTCCAATTTGCAAGTGGCATATTATAACTTGATGCTTCTTTAAACATGCCTTGCATATCAGTTACTTCAGATACATTCCAAGTATTTATAGATTGATCGAAAGAGCTTGCTCCTTCAAACATAGAAGACATATTAGTAACGTTTGAGACATCCCAATCAGCTAAAGATTGGTTGAAATTCTCGGCACCTTTGAACATCCCTTTCATGTTCTTGACTCTAGATACATTCCATTCAGAAACATTAACTTTATCGAAATCGGGATCAATAGGAAGAATATAGATTAGGTAAAGATTACTTGCATCTTCAAAGTCGAGAGTGATTTTTGTAGGAGGTTCATCGAGACTTAGTAATTCTTTTAATTCTTCACCGTTACTAACAATTCCAATATCAGTGTTCTGAGTGAGATCTGCAACACCAAGATTCTCATCCTTCTCATTCGATCCTTTTTTACAACTAAGCCCTGCAAGCAAGATACAAGCAATTAGAATAATAGTTTTCATACAATCCCTTTATTTTCCCAAGGTTACAAAAAGAAGTCTATCCAAATAATCCGTTTTACTATCAAGACAATAAAATATCTACAAATTTAAGAAATATTCATGAAAGAGGTAAGTTGCCCTCTTTCATGAATAACAAAATATCCTACCCCTAATACTCGTCTTCATGAATTGCAGTGACAACATTAAGTATGCTTTGTTGGAGTGTTCTTTTGTTTGGGCCCATGTATGATCTAAAAGCATCGTAACTATATCTTCGAATTGGGTGGGGCCACAAGTTACCACCAAAATCTTGTACCACGTGTAGATAGCCACATGCCCAAACGTAATCTTGACCTATAATAGCAGTGGTACATCTGACTCTAGCATAAAAATTATTTTCAAGGTTGAAATGTTTTTGACCAGAAGGTTTGAAAGCGGCAACTCTATCATATTGAATAGTAAATATAATATATGTATCTGTGAAGTCTGTGACGGTTAAATCATTTACAAGAGGTTTAAAGGTATAGCCTTTATACGTAGACTCATTGCTATTATGAAAAGAGTTCGCTATAGCAATATGCTCGCCGGTGATCGTTCCGTTTGGAGATGTTACAATAAATTCTACAGGTATATTTAGATTGTTGATGCTATTTTTTAGTCGATTCGCTAATTCGGCGGGTGTTGCGTCTTCAGCATAGGCATTACTGAAAATCAAAAATAGTGATAAAATAATGTATCTCATTTTTTATATCCTTGTGTTGAGGTTACTCTGTATGTTAAGCATGTTTTGGGCAATATCGTTCATTGATGATTAGCGATTCCTCCTTTCTCGCAATCATGAAGTGTGTTTATTTTCTAAATTAATCAATACTCTATTCAAAGCTGTCGAATGACAGCCCCTATGATATCTTTAAATGACTCACGAATAAGCTATGAAACTAGGTTAATAAAATATCGTCATTCCCTATCTGTAAGTCGATCCAAAAAATCCTGGAATGAATTGGTTAAGAGTTCGACGTTATCGAAAGTCGGTGTTTCTCCTTCTTCTACTCTGTCGTCCTTGTACCAATAATATACCTTCCCGTAGTATTCCTCTTTAACACCAATGCAGATTAAATCTCCAATGCCGTTGTCACCTATTGGCAAAATTTGCTCAGGCACCTCCTCAAATGTAAAGGCATATACGGTAAGCAGATCATTAGATGTTTGTCCTTTAGTACCGATACCGAGGAAATGCACGTGAAAATCTAGATTGCTATCACTTTCATGAATGAAACGATTTCTTTTTGGAGTTCCCCCATTATGTTTCAATATAAATTCTGAATAATCTATTGGAAGAACAATTTTAAGACGCTCATTAACTGTTTCAATTTCTCTTTGAGTTATTTTTTCAAAACTACCTGATATTTCCACTTTCTGTATCTCCTAGAAGCTGTAAGTGTCTCGCCCTCCAGTATGCCCTATTGCAATATGAAGGTCTTTGGGGACTAGTTGTAGTTTAGTTGAATGCTCAACATGATGCCAAGTGGCATCATCGGTCATATCCCAATCTCTATATAATTTTTTCATTTTTTTGTTCGCAGCTCTAATATCTGCATTTCTTCCCCCTTTACCTGGTTTTAAAAAGTCAATGTCTACCTCTACTTTCATCCCCTTATGCTTTATGACATAGGGGTTTAAGTCAGGAAATCCTTGTTTAGAAAAGTTAACCCCGTCAGGAAAATCTTTTGCCAACTGGGCTAGCTTTTCTTGCCTAATTTGCCGTTTAATTGGGTCTTTTATTCTTTCTATTCTTTGTTTTAGGATCGGATTTTTATTCACATCGAGACTATAATTCTTGCCGGCAAAGAGGTAGTTTCTCACTGTCTTTCCATTTACTTTGGGAACTTTCGATGCAGATTCGAGCAATTCACCGGATGTTTCCCCTAGAGGAGGACAAGCAAAAGCAGTCGGTATAATTAACTCTTTCATCCATCTTATCGGACTACGCCAAATATTCGTTGCAAAGCAAGGTACTCTGCCGAACCAGTCAGCTAGTGCATCGTCCGATTTTTTTATGGAACCTTTCAGCTTCTTTGCCAGTTTACCTGCTTTACCTACTTTACCAGCAACTTTGCCAACGAACTTACCTAACTTAACCATACCTTTAACAGTGCCAGACAATATAGAAGGCATAAAAAAGCCACCAGCTATCATTGCTATTTCTACATCCGAAATGGCTTCTCCTGTAATGGGGTCTTTACCAGTCCAGATTTTGTAGGCATCCTTTGCTGCGCTTACACCAGGAATAAAGTCTGTTGCCAAATCAACGGCACCAATAGCGAATCCTAGGAAGAAGTCACCATATGAGTCGTCATCTTCAGCGTATGCACTGTCCGCTACCCCTACTGCAAACTCAGCACTATCGAGCAAAGCATCGCGAAAAGGTCGATTCTCGGACTGATCCGTAGCTACTAAGGCTCTGGTACTTTCAATTCTCTTCTGTATGTGATGAAGATTATAATATTTTTCCGAGGTTTTTGGAGTTTCAAATTCGTAATCGGTTTCAAGAGCTAATAGCGCGGCTAATCTTTCTTCAGCCGCAATTTGAGATTCTTCTTCAAGACTGTCCAAATTCGAAGTATTTATTACTTCCTCAGTGGAACTGTTGGCTTGCTCTACAGAATTGTCAATAGAGGTTTCAGCACTTTGAGCTTGATTTATGCTAGTATTACTTTGATTTTCTATTAAATTAAGTTTGCTATTATTCTGTTGTAACAGTAAGTTTCGATTAAATTTCTTATTTTCTAATGTTTCTTGCGAATCAATGATTTTTTTCTCAAGCCTATTCTTCTCCTTGGTATTTTTTTCAAGCTCTTCTTTTGCATCAGCTTCTTTGGCCTTTGCATTTGCAGCGGCACGTGAAGCGCTGTTTCTTTGCGTTGCAGCTTGGTTGCGCTGATTAACTGCATCATTGATTCGATTTTCTGCATTTCTTACTTCACTAGACAATGAACTAAGTTGTAATTTTAGGCTTCGCAGTTCAGATTCTAAGCTTTGTCTTTCTCTTATTCGTTGAGCATAGTCAGAATCTGATTCATGACTACCTTGACCGGGTGCGGCACCAACTCCACCAACACCACCTGTGGAAGGTCCAGAGAATGACCCTAAACCGGATATTTCTTCAGTACCTTCTGGATCATTACAAGGAACATAACATACATATACTGTGTAGTTTTGTCCATTCGCTTGATCTCTATAGGAAAATGATTCACCTAGTTCATTCGTGGAAGCTTCTTCAGAAAGTTCAAAATACTGTTGCTCTGAGAAAGGATAGTTTAATCCTTTGATTTCTCCAATAACTAGTACATCTGCAAACTCAGAAGCCTTTAACGATAACGAGATTAAAAGACAAAATAATATATAAAATAGCTTCATTTTTCCCCCTAACACCCTTCTCTAAACTCAAGAAATTCTGATTCTATCTCCGCGGTAGGTTCAGATGTGTCTTGTATTCGTGTTGCAAGCGATAAGCATTGAGAAGTAACAGAATCTCCTAGTCTTCTTAATCTACGCACTACGATATTTTGCCATTCTGATAAGTATATTTCTGCTTCCATAAGCATGCCTTCAGCAAGTTCAAAATAAATATCTCGTTGTATTAAAAAATCAGTCATCAAGTTTTTAACTTCAATTTTAAACGAATCGGAAAGATCTAGATTTTCCATTTGCTTTATTAGCAATGAGTGAAATTTATAAGCATCAATAGTTGATTTATGAGCACTAAAAGGATATATGCTTCCCGCTAAATCTTGCATTTGGTATGCATAAAACTCTGTCTTTGATTTTATCTGCGCATAAATATCAGGACTTTTTAAGACTCTATCTACCTCCAGAATAATTTCTACCCCAAATTCAATGTTGACAATATGAAGCTTCAAAGTTGCGTAGGCTTGCCAAATTCTAACTAAATTAAAAATGATTAGTTCTCGTTGACGTCTCATTTGTTCTATAGCTTTACTGAATCGAGTTGCCTGTTTATAGGTATGTCTTAATGCTAAATCAAGATATTTGAGTGATTCTAAATCGATCTCATTGTTATTAAATTTCCTTAACGTAGCCAAATTCACTGTTCCAGGGAATACCCTTATATATTCTATTAATCTGTCTGTACTGACTAAATAAGAGTTTAAAGCCTGTTGAATGGTTGATTCTTTTGCAAGAAGATGAGCAGTATTCGGAAGCTCTTGAAATGCATTTGATATACTAGCGACAATGGTATTGTAAGACTGGCGATCAATGATACTATCAAAATCTGGACTTTTATCTTCTACGAAGGAATTAAAATCAAGCAACCATGTTTGATAGAGACGATTAACCTCTCCATAATTATTCTTTATATCTGTGAAGCTATTTTGGTTGTAAGATACTTTTTCATCTAGATCATTAAAAGAGATAAGCAGTTCGCCTAAATTTGTAATATTGTATTCTTCTTCTAAAATATCTTGTTCTAGGGAATAGAGTTCTGGTGATAGTTCATTTTTAATCTTATCTACAACTTGATTGTTTTGCTCATTCAGTCGATTCTTTGACGCAATAGCTTGACTTTCCTCACTTCTAAGCTGAGATGATTCACTCAAAATGATTGATTTTTCTGCATTTATTGAGGACACTTCCGACGAAGCAGAATTTATAAAATTTTGAGCTTCTGATATTTTTAATTTTGCTTCACTTATCGCCGCGGATACATCCTCATTATAAGCTAAACACATTTGACAGTTAATTATAAATATACTAAGAATCCCACAAATTATCTGTATCATATCAATACCTCAGTCTAAAAATGAACATAAAGATCTGGTGCAAATATCCAATCAGTGTTAGCAGCATTCCCTGACCCGACTTCGCTAGCTCTCACTAATGCCCATGTTGAATTTAAAAGATTTTTTAAATTTGCTATTTCGCGCTCAAAACGTACTGCATTTTCGTAACCTTGATGATTCGTAATTGAACCACTACTATCCAAAAAACGTTCTTTATTTACTTCATACAGTTCTGGAGCAAGACAAGTATTTCTAAGATGATTAAAATGGCTATCTAGATAAGAAAGCAGATTGCTATTATCTACCCCAATCAATTCACTTACACCAAGGGCTTTCGCGTTAGCTAGTAAAGATATGATATATCGTCTCGATTCAAGACTAAGATAAAAAAAGCTTTCATCAGGAAATAAAAGTTCTGCTGCTTTTAGTTTCTGTGCCACGGTATATGCACTACAAATAGCCCCTTTTTGCTTGTCGATAATATGAGAGTGAATTACTGTTGCTTGTGTAATGATAGTACTTTTTGACTGAACTAGTTGCTTAACAAAGGAAAGATCATCGTTGATCTCAGTAGCTTCAAAGTCAAGTATAGGTGATGTAAGATCTAGTTTACAATATTCTGGAATTCTTTCTGTTGGGTATGGAAAATTGGGATCGTATGTCGCATCAAAAAAATCGACTTCTGCGGCCATGATTATTTTATCACCATTTGTATTAGGTTCAATTGTGATAGGTGAAAAATCATCTGTAAAGTAGTTAGCTAATGTAATTGCGTAACTATTTACTCCTTGTCTTAATCTTTCTGATAACTGTTGATTTTTAAGTCGTGTTAAAACATCATGTTCCCATAAACTACTTCTGCGACACTCAGTTGAATTATTCCAGTTTGTTGAAAACTTTAGCTTGGGTCTTAAAGAATTAATAAGTAATACATCAAGATTACCTTGATCGTTTATTAACTCGATAGAAGCATCTTGAAATATTTTCAGTAGATCTACTTCATAAAGGATGTTTGTGCCTGAATCGTCATGTAAAGTCGCTACTTTAGGAAAAGCAATTGCAGTGTCAAAAACTGTGTCTTTTATATGGCAAAACTGTCTAGTAGTAGGCTTTTCTCTTTCGCATTGAATTATGTCAATAGCCCATAATTTGGTTGTCGTTGTAAATAACAAAAAATAAAGAAGCAATTTTTTCATAATATGAATCCTATATTCAACTGTTCAAAGTATTTGGTATTAAAATAGATATAAATTGATTTAAATTGCCTTTCTCCTTTCAATATTGTTTTCACAAAATCCTTTCATAAATGGATAGTGCCTCATTAAAAATTCCATAGCTTCATGTGAATTATAAAGATACT
>JBNKNM010000122.1:0-15625 GCA_050293845.1 Pseudobacteriovorax sp.
TCACATGATTTACTTCGAAGATTTTGATCAACTCGTTATTAGAGTTGAGGCAACTATGCAATATTTTAGTGAGCGGGCTGATGATGTAATGAAAGTTTTCGGGAAGTTTAAGAAATTGGAAGCCGCTTCTGCAAAGGCTTAAAACCCAAAAAAATTATCTGGATTACTATAGTTCCTTTTCTAGCGTAGCATTATAATCTCCATGCCATCTCATACGGCTAATGTCACCGTTTGAGGCTTGACCAGAAATTTTTTGATTTAAAGATACTCTTAAGGAACGATTTATATTTGGTACATATGCCCACATATTTTCTTCGATCATCAGAAAATTCTTTCCCACATCACGTCGTGGTTTTAACGTTTTAATAAGGCTTCTATCTTTACCACCAATAGAAATTTCAAAACGATTATGACTACCATCTGATGACTGTACACTTACTTCCATTCGATATGTATGCGAGGGGTTTCTGATTTCATCAGCTTTCATGAGAATTGTATCCGCATCAATGGCAAAGACATTACTTGCGAATAAAAATGTCATAATGATAATTCGATACTTCATGCTGGATTCCTTTTTAATTATATATCCACTGCTGGAATAGGCTAAACGTTAGATTAACTAACGTTTAACCCTAGTATCCAGCACGCTTCACTAAATCCACCAAAGGTGAATGCAGAGCCTAATATTAGCCAACACTGGCGATAGTTTTATCAACAATTATCTTGTTCAGTGTCTTCATAAGTTTTTCAGGTAAAGGCATTTGAGTGACATTACCCTTTTTGTCACTGTTACACCAAATTGCTTTATGCTCACCAAATGCTAATTTTTCATCTGGCCCAATTGGATTCACTTTATAAAATTCAAAGTACAATCCTAAACCTCCATCGTATAATTCGGATAAGGACATACTCACTCTGATTTCGTCAAATGGCATAGCCTCGCGGAGGTGCTTTATCGTGCAATCCTTGCATCGGAATTCTCCCTGCTCTCCTACTCCTTGAAAATATTCTGGAATAATGCTTTGTAAGTAGTGATCCCTTGTTTTACCCATCCATATAGAGTAGTTTCCAAAATACAAATTTCCTACTAAATTGGCATCAAACAAGCTAGTTTCAAAAGTTTTTTCCTTAAGAACTATCTTATTGACTGGTCCTGTAGGGCCTTTGAATATACGAGTGCCAGGAGTAAGATTTTTTAACGGTTCGGGTGCAGGAATATATGAGTCTTGATCGTCATTTTGAGCAACCATACTATTGATAAATTCACGGTAATAGTCCGGAAATTTTGCAGGCTTCACAATTCCATGTCCTAAAATCTCCACCCATGTAAACCCCATTTTTCCTGTAGCAATACGCTCTTCAATTCCACTTTCACCTAATGAGATCCAATCAAAGTTCAAGGTGACAGTTGACTCATAAGCTCCACTGATTTTTCCACACCACATGCGGCCCTGCACGATACGATCTCGATTACGACACTGCCCCAACACCTCAATGGAAGACCAATTCGTTACTAAACCCCATTTTCCAGTTTCTGTAAGTTTACGGATACGATCTAGTACGGGAACTGAGGAAAGTTCTCGGGCTGAGCCCATCCAGTTAAAAAAGTGACTGAAATATATTGAACGGCTTAAGTTCGAAAATGACTTAAAATCGGGGATAAAACTGTTAACAAAAACCGATTGCCCTTGTGGGCCATGAGGCTCAGCATTTATTTTAAGAACTTTTGATAGCTCCAGATATGGCTTAAGAATTTGGTTATTTTCATCAGGTATCAAATGGTACTCCTTGGTCATAGATGGCGGTTCACGGTAGTCGTTTACTAATGTATAAACACGATGGTCGCCATTACTAACTAGCATACTGGATATATGAACATTGCGATCCTTATCATCATTCCAAAAAAAGTCGATATGACGATCATCTAGGCGTTTGAATTTGATACTGCTATCTTTAGGTTCTATATTTAGTTCTCTTAACACCTTAGTCATACCGATGAATCGATCATGTAGAAAAGGATCTTTACTACCCATAGCCTCAAAATTGGAGATGGCAGACTTAATTAATTCACTATCTATGGATTCTGATATAGCACTGTGATTAACTGATAGATGACAGGGTAAAATCTTGCTGAAGGATGCATGAACAAGTCGGTCTTTTGTTGTTGAAGATATTGACAAGTAAATGCATTTTCCGCCAAGATCCAGAATATGGGAGCCGTCGGATAACTCTATTGTTTTTAAGTTCTCAACTTCATTTTCTGATAAAGATAGTCTTTGCGACAATGTGCTCCACAAAGAAACAATATCTTCTTTAGGTCCAACGTAAGTTGATGCTTGGTTGGAACCAAGGTTATATCGATTGTTATGAGCCTCGAAATTCATAAACGTCTGCTTTTGTTTGTGAATTAATTCAATGGCTCTGGGGTTAGTTTCGATACGTTCAATAAACTGTAATATGTAATCTTCCATAATTTCCAGCACTACTCCTCTGGAGTTGAGAACTTTGATAGTTGCTGCAAAGCTGGTTTCATCGATCCTCTGAACATCGGTTATGGCCATTCTTTTAAGAGTACTTTTTTCTAAAGAAGCTGGAGTGACTTGAAGATTCGCAATACGAATCGGTAAACACTGGTTTTTGGGAATAATTAACTGTGCTGATTGTAAAAGAGCATCGCGATAGTAAGGGTCTCCTAGTATAGTCGTCATGCCAAGTTTGTCACGATATTCTGCACGAAAAATAGCCATACCTTCGTTTTCATCATCGGATTCAAGTTTATAGACTTCTTTTATACGTTGAAAACTTTTACCTTGAAATAGAATAGGACCGTAAAGATCAACTTGCGGATCAATACCCAATGGGCAAAGGGAGTTGTCAAATCCTAAGTAATTATCAATGGTTGGTGAATAAAGTACAAATTGCGCTGAAAAGTGATCCTTCTTATAACCGGTTTTTGCACAGCGTATTCCAGCTTTTACAATTAAATGTCCACACTTTGTTTTATGATCTTGTACTTCGGCATAAATTTCAATTTGGTCCCCATGTTGTCCTACAGTAATTGGATTATCAAGGAAGATATTTTCAATATTGACCCCGCCTATATCCTCGATACCAAGGGTATAGCAGACTGCCTGTGCCATAGCTTCTAACCCAAAAACAGTTGGAAAAAGGTACGTACCCTTATAGTTGTGATCGTATAGGTACGTATCTGTGCTAGGATTAAGGGTGACTCGTGATATTACTTCTAGATCTTTATGGAATGTAATCACCTCATCGATAAAACGGAGTTTTTTGATATTCGGTAATTCAACTCCAGACATACCCATGCGAGATGTAATAATGTGTTGTTGATCACCGATAGTTGAAAAAATACCATCTAAAAATCTGTCGACACCTTCTTGAGGAAATATAGGGCTAATTCCCATAGATTCCAGCTTATCAACACTGCCTAATTTTGCTCCCATGCCTAATTCATCCCACACGCTGTAAGCTAGGCTTACGGTATGAATATGAGGGAATTGCGACTTTAGCTTTCGTGACAGTCTGTCTAATGATTGATTTGCGAGTGCGTACCAGGCATTTCCGGGCATACCAAGTACTCCAATAACAGAAGTAAGGGAAGCAAAGACTTTTATCTTACTTAAATCAATTGAATTTAGAAAATTATCAGCACCTAGTATCTTAACTTTAAATTCAATTTGAGCTTGCTGAACTGATGATAGGTTGAGAGGAGATGGTTTATTTTGACCGGCCCCATGAATATAGGATGAAATAGTTCCTAATTCAGACTCTATTCTTTTTATCACTTCTGAAACCGAGTCTTTTTGTAAGATATCACATGAGTAATATTGGGCTTCAATCCCTAACTCTTTGAATTGATCTAGAGTAGCAAAAATTTCCTGACTTTTTGTACATGGTTTATCAGGTAATACTGTACTGCCGATCAAAGCGAATTTTGAACCTGTTATCTTTGCTAATGCTAATGTACATGCAGCAGTTATCCCTTTAGCTCCTCCTGTCACTAAAATTACATCCTGGGAACCAAGCCCGGGATCATATGCTTCATGATCTTCTTTGTTGATGATCTTGAGTTTACTTGTCAGGCGTTTATTATGACTGTCATACCAAACTAAATTTATATTTTTATTTTGACATATTTCTAACTCTAACTTTTGACTTATAAAACCGTCATCTAAATCTTGATCAAAGCATAAATATGAGAGTCGTAAATCTGGTCGTTCATGATGTAAACTGCTGACAAATGATTTTAGTTGGATGAGTTGCTCGGATCTTTGTATAAAATGTATACCATGGCTTTGCGAATCAATAGGAAACTGGCCGATTTTGTGGAGATTTGTTATAAATTCGTCCGTACTAACGGTATCTAGATCAACTAAATCATCCACAAAAATAATAATATCACGATATTTAGCTACTTCGATAACTGTATAATCAGTCAAAGATCTGAGGGTAGCTCCTTCGCCATTTTGGGCCCATGAATCAACTATTTGCTGCGACCAAGAATTAGAAGTCAGTATGAGTGTAGATTGTAGATTCAGTGACTCAATGGGTGTATCTATACTGATGTCTTCAGCAATATATTCTTCCGTGAACGTGCGTACCCAAGGAGTTCGATTGCGCCTTTTAGTAGTTGAGTTTAAGTGGGGGTGACGAGGTGATGGTTCTAAAGAACTTGATGCCATCAGTATGGTTGAGGAACATCCCTCAATGGCCTCAACTAATTCCAGAATTGATGCGTTGGAGAAATTTCCAAAGTCAATTTCTCCAGCTCTTTCAAGCTTCATAGCAATGAGAGATACTAATTCATTTGCCTTGATAGAATCCATATTAAGGTCATCAAGAAGTCTCATATTTATGCTTATTGTGTCTTTTTCGAATCCAGTGAGTTCATGTACTGTTTTCAGTACGATGCTTAAAAGTGCATCTCCTTCATGACTCACGGGTGACTTAACCTCTTCTAGCTCTAAAGGGACTGTGGAAATATTCGCAAGTTCCAAAGGAATTTCAGTGCTTGCTATTAAAGACTTATTTATAGATTTAAATTCTTTTTCGCAGGGGTTTTCAATATATAACTTGTCACTAGGATCTTCGAAAGCTTTTACAAATCTATCTTGATAAACTTCGTTCCATTTTACCTTACCTCCAGAAACAAACCATTGTAAAATAAGGTTTTTAAATTCTTCATCGCCATGACGTTCATCTACTGACAAAAGTAACGTCTTTTCAGTTAGATTTTTTTGATTCAAATTAGTTAGAATTTTTCCCGGCCCTACTTCAATAATGATTTGATGATCTTGTGAAATTTTTTGTATGGCTTCCTTATAATGAACTCTCCCTAACATTTGTTTCTCTAAATATTCACCGAAAGGATGTTCGTCAAGTTGACGAAGTAAAAAGGAAGAGAAAAATTTTATATTACCTTTGCTAAATTTTTTATTTTTAAGGTATGCGGCTAGGCGTTTGCTGGCATGGTTCATGTAATTTGAGTGAAAAGCATTGGAAACAGGTATTTCTTGTACATTAATTCCTAATTCCTGTCCTAAGCTTACAAGTTTTACAATACCGCTTTTAGATCCTGAAATTATGGTTTGATCTTCGGCATTTAAGTTAGCAATGACGAGATAATCATCAATTTGATTTATCAACTTTTCAGCTTTGCGTTCGTCGGCTGCAATATAGGCCATGGAGCCAGAGTCTTCACCCTCTGTTGCCATAAGTTGACCACGCAAAGAGGAAATTTCGATCAGTTCGACAAAGCTTATTTTTCCTGCAGACCAAAGAGCAGTAACTTCTCCTAACGAATGTCCGGCTACGGTATCAGCATATATTCCAATTCTCTTTAGTTTTTGTGTCCAGATAGCACTAGCTGTACAAATAGCTGGTTGCGCTATTTGGGTCTGCTGGGACTGTTTGATAATATGATCCAATGAATACTGGGTCAGACGATGAGGATTATTAATAAAGTATGTTTGTACAATGGAAATGTTTTCGTCAGCTAGAGTATCTTCAGCTTGCTGCATCAAATCCTGGGCCCATTCATGGCGCAGTACCAATTTTTTTGCCATATTGAGGTGTTGTGACCCTTGTCCGGGGTAGACAAAAGCAACGGCACCAAGCTTTGCATGGGAGGATAATGAAAACTCAGCATTACGAATTACTTCCTCTTCCTTTAGCTTGGGAATTGCATCAAGAAGGAGTTTTAACTTATTTGCAAGATCTGCTGGCTTCCATGCTACCACAGCAGCTTTGATGGGGTCGCGGTGCTGTATCTTACGGCTGCAATCAACAGCTAAGTCTAGCATTTCACCCCTACTGATGTCTCTGACTACTCTGAGTAGCTTTTGAACTTTTGCTTTCAAATCCATAGTATTGTGAGCTGATAAAGGATATACTTCGCAATTATCATAAGTTACCATTAATTTTTCTTCGCATAGTTCAGGCTCAAAAGATTCATCGGGTTGTGGCCCTGAACTCAAGGTAACATGGGAGTTAATGCCCCCGAACCCCATCGCTGAAACCCCTGCTTTCATAATTGATTTAGGATCACAAGAATTTCCTTCGATAATTGGATATAATTGACTAGCTTCTTTTTTAAACATTTCATGGGGAATTTCACAGCCAGCTAAAGGTGGTAATATGCGACGATTGACAGCCATGACAGCCTTGATCAATGCACCAATACCAGCTGCAGCCTTTGTATGTCCTATAATGGTCTTAAGGGATGTTAATCCGATAGAAGGATGATTATTTTCTTTATCCAATGCATCAACTATTCCACCGATTTCAATGCGATCACCAAGGGGTGTCCCTGTGCCATGCCCTTCAATAAAGTCTAAATCATTAATACTATAATTTGCCATGTTATAAGCTGATTGAATAGCATGGGATTGTCCCTTCACAGAGGGAGCTGTTAGACCTCCCTTACCATCCGAAGATACACCCCAACCATTGAGTACAGCATAAATTCTATCATTATCTCTCACGGCATCTTTTAGGCGTTTCAAAAGAAGAAAGCCACAGCCTTCCCCTGGTATAAACCCTGAAGCACGACGATCATATACGCGCATATCTGAATCTGTTAGTGCTCCTGTTTTGGCAAAACCGATAAGCTCAAAGGTATCGAGACTGATATCGATACCACCAACGAACGCTATATCGAGATCTCCTTGCTTCAATGATCTTGCAGCGTTGATTACAGCAAGTAATGATGAAGAACAAGCACCATCGATGGTATAACCACCACCATGTAAATCAAGAAAATTGCAGATTCTACCAGCAATAGTATTTGATAAAGCTCCTGCAAGTGTATCCTCAGTTACTTCGGGAAAAACTGATTTAAAAGTATACTCTGTGGTTTTTAGGTAATTTTTAAATGCTTCACCAGTTATGCCATGGGCTTTGGCTGATGCCATCATTGCATCTCTAAAAAAGGGCCACCTCATTCTCATAGCGTTGGTTCTAGTCCACTCTCCTGTTAAGGTATTCCCCAATACTACACCTGTTTGATAATTTTGCAGTGATGTGTGATCGTATCCCGCATCTTTAAGTGCTTTAAGGGCAACGTTGAGAGCCAACCAATGGACAATATCGGTTC
Source organism: Pseudobacteriovorax sp. (assembly GCA_050293845.1). Taxonomy (GTDB): domain Bacteria; phylum Bdellovibrionota_B; class Oligoflexia; order Oligoflexales; family Oligoflexaceae; genus DT-89. The sequence continues at coordinate 7,616 of JBNKNM010000122.1, forward strand.
CTTGATATGTTTTTTGGGGTATTCTATAGGACTGCCAATCAAAATTAAATCCATCTATTACAGCTGCTTCAGTACCGTAAGTCATATCTGGAGACTTACGATCTGAACTGTAATATTTGCTAAGAGGGAGTCTCGAATCTGGTATTCTTCTGAATTGTTGACGTTTACTGAGAATGTTTTCCCAAAGTTCTAAGGGAGATCTTGCTCCCGGATACCAACATGAAAGCCCTATAATAGCGATTCCATCTTGTTCGTTCCTCATTGTTTTCTCCATAGATTCGTGTGCATCGGATACTATTGATTTTTTGCTTTATAGTTGAACATTGATTTTTGATTATAAAAGGTAGATTAAATCCATATGTAACAAGTAGAAAAAATATACCCTGCTATTACTAAGCAAAGTGTTGGCCAATACTAGTTGAAACATTGTTATGGAACAATATTCAGAAATAATGAGTAAATTTAGAAAGGATGAAAAGATATGTTAATGGAGAGAGGTGCATAGCTTTTGAAGGCCTCTAGATACTGCTAGTTTACTGACTATCAAAAAAATGTAATCAATGCAGTGATATGTGCTGTTTGATGGATAAATAACGCAATTACTTAGTTCTAAGTTTTGTCTTGTGAACTCCTATCTAGCTGAATTTATGGAATAAAATCTATTTGTCATTATGTTTATCGTACTAAGTTTAAGAAAAAAAGTTAAGAATTATCCTTTTCTTTCCATTGGTGTGATCTTTGCTTTATTGCAGTATCCAGCAAGAGATCAATATAAGAATAAATTGATCGTCTATTTCCAATAAGGGGTAAAAATGAAGACTCTCTTTGAGGTTGAACATCTCAAATTTTCTTATGGAGATATTAATTATAAACAGAGTATTTTCGATGATCTAAGATTTAGTATAAAACAGGGAGAGTTTTTAGGTCTAACAGGACCCTCAGGATCTGGAAAATCAACACTTCTTAATATTCTTGGACTTATTGAGGATATTCAAGATGGAGATATTAAGTTTGCAGGTGAATCTCTTAGGCAGGCTTCTGAGAGCAGAAAAAATTATTTGCGCTTACATACCTTTGGTTTTATTTTCCAGGATTTTCACCTAATCAATACATTATCTGTTCTTGAAAATGTTCAATTTTTCCCTTCTCTACAGGGTTTAAATGTATACCAATCACGTATTCGTTCTCTCTTAGCCCTGCGTCGGGTAGGGCTACTCAATTTATATAAAAAAAAACCTTTAGAGCTTTCCGGTGGCCAACGCCAAAGAGTAGCCATTGCTAGAGCTCTTGCGAAACGGCCTCAAATAATCATCGCCGACGAACCCACGGCTAGTTTAGATCAGGAAAGCAGTGCTACTGTTATGAATATCCTTCAATACTTAAATGAAGTTATGGGCGTGACTATCATTGTCGCTAGCCATGATAATATTATCAACCATTATGTACAAAGAACCATTCATTTAGTTGATGGTGTGATTACTGACAAAGGAGAAATGAGTCATGCAACTGAAATTTTCGCTACTTAATGTCAGTAGAAATCGTCGTCGTTCCTTAGTATGCATTATTAGTATTGCAGTCAGCATCTTTGGACTTTATTTTCTCGATGGATTTTTTACTGGTTTAATTTCTATGCATCGTGAAAACTCTATTCATTCGCGACATGGACATGGACAAGTTTTTAAAAGAAATTACTACGACCAACCTCACTCCAAACCATGGGAGCACTGGATTGATAATTCTCATAATGTTATGAAAGTATTGCTAGAACATCCAAATGTTTTACAAGTATTTCCACGAGTACAATTTTTTTCCTTATTGACGAATGGTGACCTTTCAGTAGCAGGACGTGGGATTGGAGTCCAAGGTGAGCAAGAAGAACATTTTTTTAATAAAATGAATATTGTATCTGGCACTGTTCTTTCTGATCATAAAGATGGTATTGTTTTAGGAGTTGGTTTAGCAAAATCTTTAAGTGTTGAAGTAGGAAATCCCGTTACATTAGTAGGTAACACTATTTATGGATCTATCAATGCACTTGATCTAAAAGTAGTTGGGATCTTTCATATGGGTTTGAAAGAAGCTGATGACATGATGTTTCAAATTCAATTAGATCAAGCTCAATTACTCTTAGATACTCAAAAAGTAGAAAGTATTTCACTAGGTAATAGCAGTCACTTGGCTTGGTCAGATGTAGAGAGCTACGTTGAGTCAAAGTTTCCCACGTTAGAAGCTAGATCAGTGAATGTTCTAGATAAAATATGGGCTGAAAATGGTGAGAATTTTCTCACAGCACTTCTTAATATCTTTCGATTGGTATTTTTAGGTGTTATCTCTTTATCCATCTACAATAGCTCGGCTAACACAGTTCTAGAAAGAACAAAAGAGCTGGGAATGATGAGAGCTAATGGTCTCAGTGGACATCTTTTGGTTAAATTGATGACCTTAGAAAATGCTTTTTTAGCTATTTGCGGTGGCATTTTGGGTGTGCTTTTGACATGGGTTGTAACTTCGATATTGACTGATGGCGTTCCTATGCCACCTACTCCGGGTACCAATCGTGAACTCCCTGTAGCTATTGAGCTCAAGTGGTTTGATGGTGTACTAGCTTTAAGCCTTGGGATGGGAGTGTCTATACTCGCTAGCTTGAGTGCGTCTTTGCAGGTTCTGTTTCTACCTATATCCAAGGCTTTACGAAACCTTAGTTAATTTCTACGAGAATTAACGTTTTCAACATTCTTAAAACCATAGCCTAATAAGTACATAATTGCAGTATGATACACAATATTCGTAGGTAACCGCCTCATAAACCCACGACTATTTTCCGCATAAAACTTGCAATATCCTTCCGCCTTTATCAAAAGGAGGATATATAATGAGTTCAAAATACAACGAGGAAAAAGTAATTTCAGGCTTTGATAATAGTAATAATATCGTTACTCAGTAAATTGAAAAAGCATCAAAAATTTGCCCGATTCCAGCAATGATTAAGAAAGAGGTTCGTTGATTGTTAGTCTAGTAGGGAAAAATTAGATTGAAAAGTTAGAAACAAGGGAGAAGGTAATGAGGTATTGCTAGAAATACGACAATGGATTCCCTTCTTTTGAACTTGGATGACTCAAATGCTATAAATACTAGAGAAAGCATAGGAATAATTGTTAAGATCCGGCCTAATGTAATTTTCTCAGGCAACTGAGTTAAATTCAAAAAAGGAGTGACTACTAGCGATACAAAAGCAATGAATCTCAGTATCGATTTAGGTTTTTCAAGTAACAACAGAAGGTATAACGGCTGTGCTATAATAACAAGATCTGTATAAGCGTTTATTAGACTCTGTTCTGAGTTACTTGCCGCCGAAGCAACTTGTGGTATAGTGAAAAGGAGAAAATTTAAAAGGAGATTCATCTTATAAATGCCAGAAAATATTGATAATCTAAGCTGTTTTAATTTGAAACTCGCCGTACAGACTTACTTTATGCTTTTAGCTTTTTTTCAAGATTTCGAAAGGAGATTTTCCAGAGTGAGCACCATGAGGCCTATATATGTTATAGCCTAAATCCTCAGAAAATTTTTCCAAAACCCCTTTCAATCCATTTTTCACCAATGGCTACAAGCATTTATAGCGACTATCCCTGTGGCTAAAAATTGAAATTTCATCTATAACGACATGTCACTAGGTGGTAGTTGTAATGGGAGAAGATAGTGATGAAATTAGGCCTATCAGAACTTATTTCCGCACATCTTCCCCAAGGTAAGCTGAATTCCTCAAAGCATCACTAAGAGAAGTTTAAAACCATGGTCATGGGCTTTATTTCTGATACAGTTTGTTTGGATAACTGGGAGCGTCTCCGATGGATAAGGGACTCAATAAGTATCCTATGTGGCAAAAAACTTTCAGGGATTTTTGCCTTGGTTTACTGTCGAATATTAGCAAATAAGCGCCACCCAATATTATCGTAAAGTGTACCACATATAAAAATGCTTAACATTCATTTCTGCCCTTCGCACTTTAACTTGTGTCCAGATCTTCGTATACATGTGGATTCATATCCGGGGTGCAGAAGAAACGACATCCGCATTCTTTATCAGTAAGTGCAAATCCAAGGAATGACCATCCTAAAAGTGTATAAAGAAAAGTTGAATTTAAGCTCATACCAAACTCCGTATTAAATGTTGTGCTCAGCTGTTTTAAGGATTTATTTAGGTGGATATATACTGTTTTTGATTTTGATTAAATTAGGTGTACTCGAGTTGAGAGCGTTGGAGTTAACCTTCCATAAAAGAAGAAACTTACTGAGAAGTACTTCTCAGCAAGTCGAGACGTTAGAAAGCCTAAGGATAGAAGATATGGAAGGCGATTTTTAGTTACATACCCAGATGTCACATCCGCGATCATCAATTTTGGGGTAGCAGCCAGCATCGTTAGGAAGAAGTATTACAGGGCGTACGGGTATCTATCCGCCACAGTAGTGAGTGAAACTAACAGAGGTTGTTGCATCTTCTTGACTAAGGATTTTAAATATTCTTGCCAGGCGACTCATGTTTCTAAGATCCGCGCTAATACAGAGTTGAACCTCTCCTTCAAGCCCCCATTGATCTTCCTGGACTGAAAATACGTTTTTAAAGTCTTTTTCGATTTCTAAAATCTCAGTAACTTCATCATAAAGTTTATGGTTGATACCGGCTCCGAAGCTCGAAAAATCTATAGTTACGTGCTTTGGAGCTGCAAAAAGACTTGAAGACAAAAGTAGAGTGAATAATGTAGTAATAATTTTCATAGTACCCTCAATAGAAGTGAATGAACTCTATTTTTCTTCTAATCTTTGTCAGCTAAGGTATAAAGGAAATAGAATTATCTGCAGCTGAAAATGTACTCCAATGGAGTACACCTTAAGTTTGGCCAAAAATTAAGCGCAGAATTTCTTAGCAAGGGACTCAAATGATGTATTTATTGTAAAGCTTCCGAGTTCCACTGTGCCAAGTACATCAAGTTCTTTCCGCAATACCTGCTGAAAATCTGCAAAAGATGGCCGTTTTCCATTCTTATTTCTCCAGCGTGGTAGCTTATTGAAGCTTTTGTGATTTCGATTCTCGGAAAAGTGGATAACGCCGGCAAGCATAAGAGCACCATAGGAGGCGACTATAAAGGCCGGCACTTTTTCAATGCTTTTTTGCGACCAGTTCTGTTGTTTTCCTAGAGACATTTGCTGTTTTTCCTCTTTGAAGTTCACTTCGATCTGCCAGCGATCAAAATACTTTTGTATTAGAATTACAGCATCTAGTTCAAAATCGTCAGTTAAGAGATATGCAGATTCACGGTACTCTAGCTTGCCCTTTCTGTTTCTCCTGTATGGGGTAGGAGCGACTACAATTAACCTTAACGGTTTCTTTTTAGTACTATGCTTCTGAAACACTGGGCCAATTTCCTTAAAACGAATCCCTCGCCAACTCCCGGCATAATGAATTTTAGTAGATTTGTACCCTTTTGCTTTATCTTGTCTAAACTCTTTTGCTGTGAAACTCTTTTGAGAATAAAACCGTCTGCCACCGGACTCAGCCTTGAGGAACAATCTAGCGTTTTTTCTGGTTCTACCTATAAGCGAAACTCCTTCTATCCCATGATTGAAGGTGGTTCTGTTGATATAAGACCCGTCGACTACAGCCAGTAACTTCTTAGACGCCAAGCCCAATGAGTTAAGCTCGTTCCGCATAAATCTTACTAACTTGACGAATGCTGTTGATGCGTTTGACTTCTTGCAAAGTTCTTTATACTGATCATGCGCTTCCTGCGGAGCACTTTTCCTGGGTTTCTTATGTTTGGGGAGCTTTTCTAACTGCACAGGAATAGCTCTGCAAGGTTTACAATCTTGTCTGTTGTATAAGGGAAGTAAAATACTTGCTTGGATAAAACGAAATCCCCAAGCAAAGTTTACACGCCAAGGAGGTGAGTGAAAATCTCTTTGCCAAGAAGCACCTAAGAATTTTTTACCAGTCTTTTTTACCAAAGTATCGTCCCAAGCTATTGCGATAATATCCTCATCAAGGAAAATCGTAGAGTTTTTCAAATTAGCCCTAAATAGATCACAGGGCCTCCACACGGTTCTGCTGAAAAACCGATAGGCAGAAGTCCAGTCAAAATGCTCAAGCCCAACTGACATTAGCGCCCTTGAAATTGTTTTTTTCCCTATAGTGATCAAAATACTGATAGCCAATAGTTTGGAGCGTTCTCTTGAAACTTTTGAAGGAAATGACTTGTCCCAAGAAGAAATCACCGATAAAAATGTAGTGAGAAGACCTTCCATAGCAATTCCTTTGCTAGACACTAAGTCATCGTTTTGTTTTGTATTTTTTTGGCGATTAATATTTGAATGAAATTGATTGGAAGGTCAACTCAGTTTAATTACTGAGTCTATTCGAATATAAAAATGACCAAACTTAAGATGTACTCCAATGGAGTACACGTTTTAGAGTCTTTTGATGTCAAAAAGGCGGTAGAATAGAGATTTGATCGTAGGTGATTCACTTAAGACTCCTGCAGCAATTTATATTGAACTCTGCTATAGAGACAGAGACAGACAAATACTTCTTTTTGAGGAAAATCCATGAGCTTTGGTAGTGACAATCATTCTGGTGTCCATCCGAAAATCCTAGAGTCGTTGAGCTTTTGTAATGATGGCTATCAGTCATCTTATGGAGCGGATAAACAAACTGCCATTTTTGAAAGTAAGATGAAGGAGATATTTGGCCCCCAATCCAACTCTTTCATTGTATTCACTGGAACCGGAGCCAATGTGCTGTCTATAAAAGCGACATGCTCATCCTTTCATAGTGTCATATGTACCGATATAGCTCATCTAGCCTGTGATGAAAGTGGGGCACCCGAAAATTACGCGGGTTGTAAGGTAATACCGATTCCACATCGGAATGGTAAAATTACAGTAGATCAGATCAAAAGCAAGTTAGATCGTCGTGGTGATATCCATAGCTCACAGCCCCGCCTTATTTCAATTACGCAATGCACGGAAGTAGGGACTGTTTACACACCACAGGAAATTGAGGCTATTGCCACCTTTGCACATGATAATCAGCTACTGCTTCACATGGATGGTGCAAGAATTAGCAATGCAGCAGTAGCTCTAAACTGCAGTTGGGCATCAATTTCGAGGGATTGTGGTGTAGATATCTTAAGTTTAGGTGGCACTAAAAATGGAATGTTAATGGGTGAAGCTGTAGTCATTATGAATCAGAATCTAGCCCCTGAGATGCCTTGGATTCGAAAGCAGGCGATGCAGTTGGCATCGAAAATGCGCTACATTTCTTGCCAATTTAATACTTATCTTGAGGATGAATTATGGCGACAAAACGGACAGAACGCCAATGCTATGGCTAGCTACTTAGCAGAGGAAGCTGGTACTGTAAAAGGTATAGATATTGTTTATCCAGTTGAAGCTAACGAGGTCTTTGCCAAAGTTCCTCATAAGGTTATTAAGAACCTGTCTGATAAATGGAAATTTTATGTTTGGGAAGAAGATCAGAACATCGTTCGTTGGGTAACAAGTTGGGAAACTCAGCGTGAAACGGTCGACTCTTTTCTTAGTGATTTAAGGACTACTTGTTCCTTATTAAAGTAGAATAACAAAGATGTAATTTTCGAATAGTGGGATCTATCCGTTTTCGCAGATGATGGTTATCAGATATGTATCTTGCTAAAATAGAACCGAAGCGCTGTGGAGATAGGTTTGATAGCTAATACGGCGTTTGAAAGAAGGTCGATAAATATAAGTAAAAAGACTTTCTTCATGACTGCCTCTATGACTCACCGTATTTGAGTATCGAATAGCATGTTCGGTGGCGAAGTCATGGTTTTTTGCATTCACGGAAGTCATCGATGCTATGAGAATTATAATATAATTTCAATTAGTTAGATAGACTTTATGTAACTTCTCAATATCGACGGAATGCCATAAATTATGGAACAGAACCGTTTGGGATTGATTTCGACAAGAATTCAAA
>JBNKNM010000123.1:0-15408 GCA_050293845.1 Pseudobacteriovorax sp.
TCCCTTAACTTCTATAAAAATTTCAAACAAACCGTCTACAGACTTATCCGTGTGGGTGATAATCACGTCTGGTTGTTGCCAGATGACATCGTTAGAACTATATCTTAAAGAAGTTGTATCCGAGCCATATCGAATCGCTGTTTGTTTGCAATTGTCACGAAATGATTTGAGAAGATGAGGGTCGATGCTGTTTACATGCATTCGGGACAGAATTTCGCGATTCCAAGTCTGATCGCATTTTTGGCATTTATATATGAGCCATATATCTAAGACTTTTTGATTGCCATTCACACGAAATTTTTCACTAGAAAAAAATACACTCTTGTTTCTGCAACCACGACAATATCTAGATACAGTGGGTGCTTCTCTCGGTAAGATAGTCCAAATATAGCTTGACGAAATACGCATAGATACCTCCCCAGGAAATGTGAAGGTGACTTTGGATGGCGCTTGGATTCGTTAAATATTATGGACGGACTTCAATTTAAGAAGGAGTCACGACTTTTAAATCTGAGAATCTACTGCCAATCCTCAGATTCACCTGCGCACACCTTCCAGAATTATTCAATTAGGTTCCCTACACTAGGAAACCGACCTAATGGATGCGATGATTAAACTGAGAGATTGGCTAGTAACTTGGCAAAATATACCTCTTTTAAGAAACTCAGTTTTAGGGCTTAGGTTGTCCGCAACAACCAATGACTGGATATATTCAGCAAATACTATTCCAGGTGTTGATGATGGGATATATTTGGTTGATAATTTTAGTATTTTTTAAGATATGGATCAGAGCCACAGAATTCTATGACCAAATACTGGCCAAAATCGGCTCAAATTAAGCCAAAAATCACCAGCTAGTTTGAATATTAAATCCAGGGCTTTATGGTGTTTTGCCGGTAAGTTTGAGAAAAAAGGGGGTATCGATCTTCGATCCCCCTCTCCAAAAAAGGGGCACACTCGATAAGAGTTTTGTGCAAAAGTCATTTGACATACCACTAGTAGCACCCTTGGGCAGCCACTATAGAAAGATCAAGTCACACTGATTTTAAGAAAAAAAAGGCTATTTAGATACATTACTAGCGGGTAAAATTTAGAATTTGGGCAGTATTTTCGTAATAAAACTACAGTTTAGTAATGATGCAAGATTAGTATGCCATTTTAAATGGACGTCCCGTAGATGATAACATCATTTGAAGCCCCTACTACCTAAAGGAAGCTGATTTTTATCGAAGAGCGTAACTTCTCAAAGCTCTAACCGTCGTACCTGGGTGTTGATCCTTCCGGAACGTTCCCAGCAAACAGAAGCTTTGAGAACATGCAGCCAGACCAATTGTTAACTAAAGTTAACTCGCTCCCAAAACTAACCAATGTCATTCAAACCACTAAGATCAGGAGCTATATCTCAAAAAGCGACTCGCTCGCCTTCTTCCATAATTCATCTATCTGCTTTAAAGCGTTGTCACACCCTAGTTGCGCTAAATCGAGCTTGGAGTATACTTGTCTGGAAATTTCTAAAAGTTCTCGAACAGAGGCCTGCTCTAACAAACGCAATAGGTAGTGAAATCCCTTTTGGTCCTCCAAACTTAAACAGTCTATCACTTGGTCTAAGGAAATAGCTAAGAGCCGCTTACTTTCAAAAAGGGTATCATTTTTCTTTAGCAATGTAGCCAGTAAGTCGGATATAGAGTCCATAAGTAAACAATCGCTTTGGGTAAGGTGACTGTAACGGTAGGTTTTCGAAAAAGCCTGATCCATGAAGATCGGCTGCATAAAAAGATGATTAAAACTAAGAGCACTTCCGCCCATAGCTCCATATTTCACAAGCTTCCGCCTGTCCAGCTTAACATCCATTTTTCACCAACTTGAAATATTGACCCAGTTAATCTAAATAACTGCTAAGAAATTTGCAATAGTATAGGTGATTTGCTATAAATCGGAGCCAAAATCGAAAACTAGTAGAGATAAAATGAGCAATACCATCCGCCAATTGAAAAAACTTTTCGTCGCTAATGAGAATATTTCCATCGTTTTTTTTGTTGGTAAGGGCAAAACCCACCGCAAGGTCTTCAATTTTAGACGTATTGTTGGATTATTAGGAAGCTTAACCTTTATCCTTTTAGCTGGCTCTATTGGACTTATTAGTAGCAGTTTTTTAAAAGTAAAATCAAGCCGTTTATCCACCGAGTTACAAGAACGCAAATCGCAGCTCCTTAGCTATCAGGCGCAGTACGAAAACCTTTTCGAAATAGCTTATGGTTTAGTTGAGCGCCCTGATGAGATAGAAGAAAATGTCATTGTTGACGATCACGAAACAGAAAATTGGCAGCCCAATATCACCAGTCCTGAAATTTACTTCAAATACCTAAATTTAAAACCAGATGAGAGCGGCAGCATTGTCTCATTCTCCATTGTAAATAACACGAATGATTTGCAAGAGGGTATCGTTTGGGCTATCGCCAAAATCAATCAAGATGATGGTTCACCGTACTACCTCAGCGCTCCAGAGCCCGGTATGGTCTTCAATAAAGACGGCTCCGTTCTTGATTTCAAACTGGGTAAAAAGTTTAAGTTCAAAAAACAGTGGAATACTATACTGAAACTCGACCGCCCTCAGAACATATCAGGCAAAATGACATATATAACTATTTATATTGCAGACCTAAATGGCAGCATTAAATTAAGACAGACTTTGCAACCCATAGCCATCCCAACAGAACCTTCCGTGAGCCATTAAACAAAAAACAGCTTTGTAAATATCAGATTTTGTTCATTTTATATTTTCTCAGGTGGTAAATTGTGTTCTAATTCAAACGCTTTCTTAAATAGGATTGGTAAGCATGTCGAAAATGCCTCTCATAAAGTTTTTACAGTGTAAAATCAACAACTATGTCGAGGGTAAAAAGTACCAAAGCCTCATGACTCTCTCGGACAGATCGGGCGTTCCCTATAATACAGTCCGCAGAATCGCAAATGGTCAAGTTGACAAACCGACCTTGGAAACGGTCTTGGCTATTTTAAGGGTAGTGGAAAGCCGGAAGGGTGTCGTTGATTCGGTGAAAGAGTATTATCCTGAATTGGGAGAATTCTTTTCATCTTCTCAGGAAGCCAGTCAAACTCAAATGGTAACCGACCACCTTGTTGATTCGATGGTTGATGATCAAGTAACTTACAGGATTTTCTCAGTAGCTGGAACTCATCAGGGCACAAATAGACAGGATATTCAGCGTCAGTTTGGTGAAAACGGCGTGGATAAGCTTAAGATGATGCTCGATGACGGCTTTTTATATGAAGACGAAAGTGGCACTGTACGAACAGTAGTTCGTGAATACTATTCCATGGACATCCGTACCATTCTCAAAAAGATTCGCCATGGTGTCGATATTTTTGATGTTTCCCTTGCAGGCACCGATGGATGTTTTCTAGCAACCCATACTGAATCTCTAAGCCTTGCTGGAATAAAAGCCATTAAGAAAGCCGCGAAAGATTTTTACTTTACTGTGGCAGAGATTAAAAATAACGAGAAATATGCTGGCAATATCGCCTTTTACGCCAATGTTATGTTAGGTCTTTTTGACTCAACGAAGCTTGAGGAATCTCATGAAACGAAATAACCTACTGCTTGTTACAGCTTTGTTTATTGCTTTAGGTCCCACCTCCTTAATGGCTGGAGATGGTTCTGCTATTGCTAAAAGAATAGACGAGATGGAGTGCCCTATTACAGAGAGGCAGGACAAGGACTTATTACAGATACTGCTCGAGATTCTCAGCGAATAAACTTTAGAAACATGTTGCATTTAGGCAGTTCTGAACAATCTCACAAGAGCTCACCACTCCATCGTTTACTTCACTGTTACTATCTATTACTTCTGATTGCACACAACCAAACTGTAAAGCTTGGCAAGCCAGCGAATCCCCGCAATCAGGTTGGTCTGAGCATCCCTTATCACCATTGCTCACAAACTGCTGGAGACGCTCTTCTACTGTGTTCAATGATGATGAACTAGTATCAATAAAAGAGCATTCTGAAGTGGCTCGTAATATGAGGTCTAAATCCTCCTGGATCGTTGCTAAACTGCTTAAGTTGCTTTCAAGCTGCTCAATGCCAGGACACTCGGCAGCCGTACTCCCACTACCAACGACATTATTTTGAATAGAGGACAAACTGCTCTGAACGGCAGAAATTCTGGAGTCCCCATCCTCAGCCACAGTAAATGAAAGCAAACCTCCCAGAAAACAGTTAAGGTTTTTCAGTTCACTTTGAGATGTATCGGGAGCCCCCAATAGGGTGTTGATGCTAAAACGTAGGGCTTCAGCTCGCTCTACTTTTTTCTCTACACCAAAAATTGAGCTGGAAACAGAATCAAATAAACTATCAAAGCCGATATCTCCACCACCAGAACCTGTATCAAGAACATCTAGGATGATCTGCCAAATATCAAACCCCGCAGTTCCTAGAGAACTTGCCACTTGCAGGATTCGCTTTTGATTGCTATCGCCTTCAACCTTTGCTAGGGTCACTTCTGCGCCTCGGTAGTCTTGCTCATCGATTTGATTCGCCGCTTTTTCCAGCAGAGATGCATCTGACTCTTCAGATACTAGACCTTCATAAAGATTCCCACTACAAGACACTAGCACTCCCCAAAGGATAAAAGATAAAAACTTCAATGTTTCCTCCCTAAAAGCTCATGCTAGTTCGTAAACTTAGCGCTACCCTTTGGTCACCTCTTTCTCCAGGATTGAGATCGAGTTCTTCACCATATTTGGCAAACTCTAGCCTAAAGATCCAAAGATCGGCAAACAAACCGTAACTAAGATAACCATCGTGAACTCCACTAGTAACACCAAAATCCAAATCCCTTGTGAAAACTCTTGTTCCTAGTTCTGCTCCCAGGTGTAATAGGCGGCTCCAGTGCATCCCTCGTGAATTTTCAATATGCTGAAGATCTAGAAGAAGGTTCAATTCCCACCTTTGAAACGGGAGACGATGCAACATACCCATACTTGAAGTCTGTTGTAGTATCTCAGGATTGTCACCACTAGTAAGGTAACCCATACCTCCTATATTCTGCACCAAAGCTCCAAATCGCCAATTTAAAGTAGGACTCCAAATGGCTGATAGATCTAGGCCAATACCTGTTCCCTTATCGGTCTTTGCTATCTCTTCCACACTAGAATTTTCAATGTCCAAGATATCGGTAAAAGTTAAACTACCTATAGTCGTAGTTCTAAAAGCTGGTCGCACCGCTGCCCCTACCTTAAAAGTTCCCCCAAAATCATGGCCATAGGCAATATTCAATCCTGCCATTGTATCGAGTGAAAAATCGAACTTCGGTAAGTTAGGTCTGCGAATCTCTATAAAGGAGCTATTCATGACAAATGGCATAACTTCTAGGTTTAAAATTTTTACGGATAAAATCTCACTTTCAATATGAGCAAAGTGCCGATCGCCAAATTTATCACCAAACTTTCGGATAAATCCTATAACGGCATCAGAACCTTCACTTGAAAAATCCTGGTCTAAAATATCTTGTATAGTGTTGATCAAATTTTGCCCAGCTACCACAGACAGTTCGAGGGGCCTCAGCTGAAAACTGCTCTTACTTTCTGCCAAAACTGCTGGATTAAAGCGGGAACTATGGTTTCCCCAAAACTGAGCGACGTAAGTTTGCCCCCTACCTCGGGTCCGCGCTGTTGAAAACAAATCGCTAGCAAGGACATCAGCAAAACTGAATGCAATCATGACAGCTACAAAACCGATGGATGTAAAACTGAAGTTAACCATAAACATCTCAGCCAGCTAAGTTTCTAGAATGTAAACAATTTGGATGTATTCAATATACCAGGAATCCATCCCATTAGGAAACAAGCTGGCCACATTGAGGGGCACAATCTATAAAACAAGGGTAAAACATGTCAATAAAGCATATTCAAAATGGTTAGTTAACCGCTTTGAAGCTTGGTTTCTATCATCAGCACACAGTTGAATATCTGCTATCCAGCGGAGCTTATCCATTAAAGATTATGTTCACAATGAAGAGGTTTTTAAACTTGCCTATGGAATGGATTCACCATGAATAAAAATAGATATATTAATTTCATAATGCTACAAGTCTATAATATAATTGTCGATCACCATGAATGAGCACTATGAACTAATTAATGCCCCCCCCTGTATTGACACATCACAGAAAGATTAGTAAGAGACAAAAAAACTCTTGATACAACAGAGGGGAAAGTAATGCTTGCACTAAACCACAAAATTGAAAAATTCACCAAAGAGCATGGTCTATCAAGCCGTCAAAAGGATGTCCTTGAGGAGCTAGTTAAAGGTAACGTAACCAGTATTGAAATCGGCAAGGCACTAGGTATCTCAGCAAATACAGCTAGAATCCACATCAAAAGCATTAACAGCAGAGTGGGAGTTCACTCAAAAGCCGCCGTGCTCTCACAGCTCATCAGGTTTTCTACATCTGAATAAAGATGTAAAGATGGCAAGCGTTGTGGTCAAGATAATACAACGCATAGCCGCTATCGATAGTTTATTAAACTTGATCCGGACGTTTCAGGCCACCAAATTTTTTTAGAATAAACCTTTGTTCATTCATGATTTTTTGGTACGGAATACCTTCGGTAAACTTTAAAACAATTGAACTTTTATCAGATCTGATAATGGTTCCAATTACATTTTTTTCTTCGCTATCATAAAAAACAATTTTTCCTAGAATGGGCTTCTTCTCATCCATTTTGGGAGAACTCTTAACTAGAGAAAACTTAACCCCTCCTTCACAGAGATTGATAACCTCGAACACCTGATCACCAATTTCAATTTTTGGTCGCACTTCCTTCGGATACTCGATACGAAAATGGTTGCGTGCTGGGCCTTCTTCTTTCTTCCCCATTAGCTACCTTCCTAAGTATACTCACATTTAATACAGGTATTATTAGCTTACTACAATCGTAGCGCAATTAACATCCTGATACATAGCTTTTCAATGGTGATTATTAATCACTATTGTAGGATTATTGCGTTCGCGAGCAGCCCCAGCAGACCATGATTCTTAGCTGCATCATCCCCCATGGCTGTGACGTATCAATGCAAGTTAGGACCGGAACAGCTCACCCATCTTCTTCCCGAGAATCAATGATGCTCCCAGGATACAAATAGTCAAGATCAACATCCCTACAACACCCAAGGCACTGGCGACTAGGGAACCGCTACCTTGCTCCAGGAATAGAACATAGATAGCTTTCGTCATAGGATAGAAGCTTTCCTTCATAGCTAGAATCAGACTATCCGATACATCTAGCATGGCATAAGAAAAACAAAGCAAGCTACCTGCAATTAGATTAGCCATCACAAGGGGGACAGTTATTTTTCTCAGAGTATGGAAGCGGGAAGCTCCAAATGTTTCCGAAGCCTCTTCTAATGAATGGCTGGTTTGCTGCAGACCTGCCACTGCTGATCGTACCATATAAGGAAGTCTCCTGATAGCATAGGCAATGACCAACAAGGGAACAGGATTATGCAGGGGATCGAGAAATGTATCCGTATAAGTGACTACATAGCCAAAGGCTAATACAATGCCTGGGAGGGCTAATGGCACCATGACCAAGCTATCGAGCAAGCCGGGAAATGGAACCAACTTGCGCACCACAACATAGGCTATTAGCAGACCTAGTACCAGGTCGACAATGGTAGAAAGACCAGCAAAAAAGAAACTATTTTTAATCCCAATAAATGGCAGCTCAGCTTGGAAGATTTGCTCATAGTACTTGGTGGTGTATCCATCAGGAAGCACCGTCATGAACCATTTATCGGAAATACTTGTTACCATAACAGATAAATGAGGTATCAGTGCTAATACAACTGTTCCTAGCACAACACTATAAATGACCACCATGCCTAATGGTGTCGCTTTTGATTTCCCACTGGTGACATGGCCTTTGGCCATCATTTCATACTTTTGGTTGCCAAGAGCAAATTTAGAGATCAAAAAGAAAACAACAGTCAACACGATGACCACACACACTAGGGAATACCCTACTGGGTTTTCATTCACATCAGTAATCATATTGAAAATCTGCACCGGGATCGTTTCGTGAAAACCCACTAGAAGTGGCGTACCCAAGTCGGTCAAAGCCCAGATAAATACAATGATAGCACCAGCGAAATAACCGGGACGCGAAAGAGGCCAAATGATATCCAAATACTGACGCCAACGAGGGACTCCAAGAGTCGTAGCCATTTCCTCGACGCTTGGGTCTATATTGGCCAATGCAGCTGATAGATTTAAATACATAATAGGGTAAAGGTGAAGTACTTCTAATACGATCACAGCCCAAAACATATTTTCAGGCCCTAACCAATCGACAGGTTGATCTATCAAACCCCAGTCCATAAGAGCCAGGTTCACCGAACCTCGACGTGCGAAAAACCTTTGAATACCAATAGCTCCAACGAATGGAGGCATGACCATGGGAACAAGAAGCAAGCCAGATAAAAGAGCTTTTCCTGGAAATTCAAACTTTGCATTGATCACTGCCAACGGCAGGCTCACCAATGTAGCAACGACGGTAGTTCCCACTCCAATCAATAAACTGTTCACCATGGAGTTTTTAAACAGCTCGTTCTGAAATAGAAGAGGAAAGTATTCCAGAGTAAACTGCCCATTATTCAAAAAGGCCTTGCTGACAATAATGGACACTGGCCAGATCAGGAAAAAAAACAACATTGCCAAGGTACAGGCAACAGTGCCATATCCTACAGCCTCGGAAAGGATTCTTGCAAATTTGGAGGATTCTTCTTTTGGTGTAGCCATATTAAGTTCCTGGCCCCATTTCTACCTGTGGAGGCAACACAAGCACATCCGCCTTAGGTAAGAAGCATGTGATTTTATCTCCTTCGCGAAAAGAGTGCTCAGGTGCATGGTAAAAATTCACACGCAATGCAATATCGTGGGGTCCACGCAATAAAAACTGTTCGGATTCTCCTAAATAGGTCAAATGCTCCACCTCCAACCCTACAGGATTCTCACCGGTTTGTTGTCCCGACCAGTTGATAGCTACAGCCTCTGGGCGGATCGACAAGCAAACTTGATCACCTATCGCAAAGCTACCTTCCACCCTTGAAGATTGAATCTCTCCAAAGGGGGTGTTCACTACCGCTAATCCGCCTTCTAATTTACTCACTTGCCCATTAATCAGGTTGGTCTCGCCAATGAAGCCGGCAATAAAAGGAGTCGAGGGATGGTTGTATAGCTGACGTGGGGGAGCTGTTTGAATCAGATTGCCAGCATGCATTACGGAGATATCTGTTCCCATCGATAGAGACTCTTTTTGATCGTGGGTAACATAAACAGTGGTGATTCCCGTCTGTTTGTGGATTTTCAGGATATTATCGCGCATCTCCATACGAAGTTTGGCATCAAGGTTAGACAATGGTTCGTCTAGTAATAAGACATTAGGCCTAATAGCAAGAGCGCGGGCTAGGGCCACCCGCTGCTGTTGCCCCCCAGAAAGTTGTCCTGGGAGACGGTGGCTGAAATTTGCCAACTGAGTAAAATTGAGAACTTCACTAATCCTTTGCTTCAACGCTTGTTCCGAAAGCTTACGAAGCTTTAAGCCATATTCAATATTTTTATAAACAGTCATGTGGGGCCATAGAGCATAGTTTTGGAAAACCATCCCAATACCACGATCTGCAGCTGGTAACTTCGTGACATCTTTCCCGTCAAAAAATAATTTTCCTGAGGAGACAGATTCCAAACCCGCTAACATGCGAAGAGTGGTGGTTTTACCGCACCCAGAAGGTCCAAGAAGGAAGTGAAGAGCTCCACTTTTAATCTTAAGATTTAGGTTTTCTACAGCAGTAAAATCACCATACCGCTTAGAAACATCTTTGAATACTACTTCCATGAAAGGAATTGCTCCGCGTAAATGGACTATTTTAAACTTTTATATCTATTTTTTGCGTAGGATACCCATTTATTAATGGTTTTATTGCGAAAGACATCGTCACCCCATTTTTTTTCAAGCTCGAAAAACTCCTTCTCACTCACAGGCGGGGTGCCAAATGCGGTCAGTTTTTCCGGGGTCAAACCCGACTTTACTAGACGCTTCCATGCACGCTTCAGATCATGATGGACATCAATAAGGACAGCACCGATAAGATCATTGAAAACTCGTTGCATCCTTGTGGCTTGCTTTAAATCTAACTGTAGGAAGGTTTTTTGCACGAATGGATTAAAGTTTCCAATGCGCCTTCCCTCTGTTTCACTATAGGTCTGTCGATTGACACTCATTCTACCCAAGGAAGCAATTTTGGGCCCACCCTTCGTCCCTTTGGGTAAGACCAAAAGCTTCTGCGCTTCACTGCCCAATACGAAATCTATAAAGCGCTTTGCAGGAACTTTATGAGGGGCACCTTTTAGTAAGGCTATGGGGTCAGGGTCGATCACTGTCTGCCCTTCAGGCATCATGAACCCTAAATTTTCGTCCCCAATGTCGCCGATCTTAGCCTGGGCATAGAAATCTATGGCCATAGCTAAAGCAACATCCCCTGACACAACAGCTTTAATAGGATCGGAGCTGGAATGGGTAAAAGACCTAGTGTTTCCAGCTATAGCTGCCAACAGCTCCCAGCCTTTTTGCCATCCTAAACTTTGCAGAATGATGTTATTCATGGTGTTGGAAGAGCCAGAACGACGAGGATCAGCGATGCTAATATTTCCGATATACTGAGGGTTAGCCAAATCGTTCCAGGTCTTTGGAGCGGGAATACCGTCAAATTTTAAGATGCGCTTATTGTAGAACACGCCAAACGAAGACATGGCCGAGCCGTACCAGGTTTTAGTTTGATCGAATAAAGGAACTCCAGCTACGGTTTGTGGAATATTAGCAGCTACTTTCTGGGGTAGTTCATGAGAATCAAAAAACCCTAACCGCTGTAATTCAATAAAGGTCGCTGATCCTCCTCCCCAGAAAATATCGACTCCAGCAGAAGCCGGATTTTTACTATACTTAGCTTTTAGAAACCGTACATCATCAGAAGTTCCCCCCTGGTCTAGCCAATCCACTTGGATCTCTGTCTTATAGGTATTCTTGTAATGGACTTTAAACGCCGGAATAAACTCTTGCTGAATGGACTTTCTGTGGGGAGACAAAATGACTAGTTTATCGGCTGCCAAAGCATAACATGTACTTAGAGCAGTAAGAATACCTAAGATCCATTTGGTTATCATCGAACTTTCCTTCCTCTCGGTTCGGTAAAGGTGCGGCCATTTTACACAGCGTAAGGGAACGTGCAAGACGTTTTTTTGCTTTCTAGGACCGGGGGGTATGTGTCTAAAATCAAAAGATAAAAATTTCAAGTTTTTATCTTTAATTCACCCAAAAAATAGGGCATATTTTCGCACATTTATCTTTTAAAAAAATAACTATCAACGATTTCAAGATATTATCAAACTGTATATTTTTTCAATTTCGACATACTTCCTTTCTCTCTAGTATGTAAATGCCCATCTTACGCACCTAATAGGTACTGGCGAATTGCAACAGCTGCATTATGAGCCAGATTACCATCCACTAGATTATCCAGCTGATTCAGTTTACTAATAGTACGATTGCGATACTCACCTGGATTTGACAAGCGATAAAGCTCATTAGCCAAGTCGCTAGCGGTAAAGTTTTGGATAAACTCACGGATCACTTCCTCGTCAGCAACAAGATTAACTAGACTGATATACTTAATCTTGACCAAGTGCTTCGCCAATTTGTAGCTCAGCGGATTCATACGATAAGCTACACAAAGAGGCGTTTTAACTAAACCACACTCCAAGGTGGCCGTTCCTGAAGTCACTAGAGCGGCATCAACCGACTTCATTAGATCTAACGAACGTCCCCTTACCAGGCTTATGGATTTGCCACGCAAGACTCCTCCCTGAGCACTTAGGTCGTCTGGTATCGTCTGAGTTAGTACAGGTTGAAAAATTTGTGGTGGTACAGCAGGGCTCATGGAAACTGCAAACTGCAGATCCGTAAATCTAGTTCCCAGTTCTTCTATAATCTCCATGACAAGGGGGAGCATACGACTAATTTCCCCCTTCCTGCTACCTGGGAAAAAGCCAATACAAGGCCGGTCATCGAGTTGAAAAGCTATACGATCCTGTCTAGCATCCTGGGACCTATCTACCTGTGGGGTTCCAACATAGCGATAATTGACCTGTCTCTGAATAAAAAAATTCTTTTCAAAGGGCATGATCCCCAAGACCAAATCCGTAAGCCGCCGCAGCTTTTCCGTTCGCTTTTCTCCCCATGCCCAAAGTTGGGGAGCTACATACTGGATAACCTTTATCTTTCTGGCGCGTAAGAACTCAGCAAGCCGCAGATTAAAGCCAGGATAGTCCACCAAAATCGCAAATTCTGGCTGACGCCTATCAATTTCAGCGAGCAAATAGTCTTCCAAGCGTTTAAGATGGCTTAAATGTCGGATCACTTCGGCAAACCCCATGACAGCTAGTTCGCTGATATCAGCAATAACTTCGTAGTTATCGATGGTCGATAACTTAGGGCCACCTATACCGAAAGCTTGATAGCCTGGCAGCTCTTTTTGCACGTGCACCAACAACTCGCTAGCTAAAAGGTCTCCCGATGGCTCACCCACCGAGATGAAAAAAGAAGAGCCCATAGCAGTACTCATTTAAGATATGGAGCTATCGCGAGTTATAGCAGTTTTAGGTTGCCACCGTTCACCGACAAAACAAATACTCCTGAAATTTTGGTTGGCGTGGTCAATGGCATCACCAGCTAGCCTTACAGATTCCACCAGTTGCTCTCCTTGGGCTAGACGATTAGCGGTGCCTAAAAGGTTTTTGCGCCACTCTTCTAGTTGCAGCACTAAAGGCTCTACTCTGGTCACAGGACAAGTGATTTGCTGACAGAATGGGTGGTCGACAAACTCGAAAGGTTGCTTAAGTTCGCCAATATTAAGCTGTTGGCCGTATATAGTACATGATTGAGCAATATAATCGACTTCGCATACACCACTGGTGCCAAAAACCTTTATACTGCGTAACTTTTGAGGGCTTAGCCAATTGGCATGAACTGAGCCAGAGATACCTTCTGCGCTACGCACTGAAATTTCAGCTGTATCATATATTCCTTGCAGAGTATTTTGATGAGCTAAGGCATGGGTCACAGTCAGGGGGCCCAAAAGCCGACGCAAGACATCCAAGTCATGAACAGCAAGATCAAGGATCACGTTGTTGCCTGGCTTAACAGCCCGAGGAAAGCCTCCCCCGCGCATAGCACTAAAGTGGACAGGGGTTCCTATGACTCCACAATGTAATACAGATTCAAGTTTGTCGATTACGGGATTGCAACGCTCGATATTTCCAACTGCCAATTTGACCCTGTATTCATGCGCCTTTTCGACAAGGATTCTTGCTTCCTCAAAACTACTGGCCGCAGGTTTTTCAACCAAAGTATGGATTCTTTCATGGAGCAATTTTTTAACAATTTCAAAATGTGTCTCTGTTGGCGATGCGACAATCGCACAATCAATGGCATTAAATGGCAACATTTCCAGTGAGCTGAGAACAGGAATATTCGGATCAGGACACAAACTCCTATCGAATGATGGGTCTACAATGAATTTCAGAGCAAAATCTGAACTCTTCTGCAGTACACGCAAATGATTTTTGCCCATGTTCCCTGTGCCGATAAGGACGACTCTGACTTTGCTCATATTGGAGTTCCTTAAAATCTCGTTGCCAAACGACGCAATCTAGCCAATTCTGAAAGTTTTGGAAAGCCCTGAATTTTCTGAGTTATGACCGGGTATATGAAGCACACGTAGGAGATTATTCCATGGTAACATTAGATCATTCGTCTTACTGGTTAACCGAGCCACTGATCACAGGACAAGACTCCCTACCTGATTCTGGAGAAATTGTCATCATAGGATCTGGACTTTCCGGTGTAAGTACCGCTTATTGGTTACAAAAAATGGGCTTTAATGATCTCACTTTAGTTGATTTTGAACCCGAAAAATCGGCCTCCTTCCGCAACTGTGGACATATTTTACACGGTTCCGTAGAATCTGCCAAAGCCCTTTGTACCCTCCACGGTTTTACAACGGCAAAGCAGATCTGGGAGTTTTCTGTGGAGCTATGTGAGGAGGTAGCCTCTACAGCGCATACTCTTCCCGATGATACAGAATATCGAAAGGATGGCTATCTGGTTCTTGCTATCGACGATACTGAGCGCCAGGAAATCATTGAATCCATTGAAATTATTGAAAAATTTGGGTTTAAAAATCAGTTTATCAAAGCGCAAACGCTTTGTGAAATGGGCTTCTCAAACGTTCTTGGAGCTCGGTTCGAGGCTGACTCAGCTCAAGCTCATCCCGTAAAATTTAGAAATGCTCTCCTGAAAAAAGCCTGCTCGCAAGGCCTACGATATTGCCAACCTACTGAAATATTAGGTGTTAACGATATTGGAGGAAGAATTCACGTGGAGACCGCTCAACGGGTTATACCATGGGATGCCGCTGTATTAGCGACTAATGCTTATTCCCCCTTACTCAGTCCCTACTTTGCCAGCCATCGATTAGTAGAGCCCTTTCGCGGGCAAATTATCTGTTCACACCCATTAAAATCAAAATTACCTGTCACTTATCCCCATAGTTTTGATCACGGATATGAGTATGCTATTGCCACTTCTGACAACCGTCTCATGCTAGGAGGCTGGAGAAATCATACTAAAGAGGGTGAGCTAGGGACTTATGAACTGAGCCCTAATCCTGTTGTCGAAGAAGGATTAAAGAATTTTGCTAAATTTCATTACAAAGTTGACGAAGACATAAACTGGAAATACTCATGGTCCGGAATCATGGCCAGCTCGAAGACCGGTTTTCCTTTCATCGGACCGACAAACAGCCCACTCATTTATACTGTGAGTGGCTTTACAGGGCACGGATTTTCCTGGGCCCACGGCTCAGCAAAGCTTTTGGCCAAGATAATGAGTGGACGAGAAATTCCAGCTGTTGCAAAATTTTTTGATCCACGCCCATTAAAATAGCTTGCATACATCTTGAATGATGTGAAAAAACATATACATTAACTCAGCAAAGGAGATAGTTCGTTGGCAAAGAAAAAAGTAAAAACAGCAAAAAAGGCAGCAACTAAAAAAAAGGTGGCTAAGAAAAAGGCAGCAAAAAAAGTTGCTGCTAAAAAGAAAACTGCCAAGAAAAAGCTTGTGAAGAAGTCTACAGCCAAAAAAAAGCTTGCTAAAAAGAAGGTAGCCAAAAAGAAAGCAACTGCTAAGAAAAAAGTCGCTAAAAAGAAGGTAGCCAAAAAGAAAGCGACCGCTAAGAAAAAAGTTGCTAAAAAGAAGGTAAACAAAAAGAAA
>JBNKNM010000124.1:0-15368 GCA_050293845.1 Pseudobacteriovorax sp.
GTTATCTGCAACTTTTTAATTCTTGCAGATAATGGTGAAGAGAGTCATACTGCGCCAGTAAATCGGCTACTGATAGTTGATCTGCAATAATCCAATAGTTGCAGATTTCTCTTTTCACCGGGTACGCTATCTCTCGTTAAAACTGTGCGTTGGTAAAACAGTTACTCTGACGTCCTTGGAGATCTTGATAAAATCAATAAGTAACTTGATTTATTAAACAACTGCAACAATTTAATATTTGCAGCAAGGAAACAGCCAATAATCGAATAAAATATTAGTGTTGCTGCAAAAATATAAAACTTGCAGCCAGCCAATAATTTTTGCACTCATAGTTTTTCATATACTGAATCGTTTCCATCCCCCAAATTTGGCTAGAGGTACTATTCATATCATGCAGTAATTATTAAATTGTTGCAGATTACACTAGGATGGTTATCAGAACGGATGACGAGAAAAAAGTCAAATAAGTCCTGAGTCTTCTTGATAGTAGTAACCCTCATGAGGCGTTTTCAGCGATCCAAGGATTGAAAGAAATGTATGGATCTTCGATTAAGGATATTTAAATCTTCAAAAGTAGCTTTGAACAATCATATGTTCCTAGAGACACCCTACTTCTGGATGAGCTTTATAGAGTTAAGAAAGATCTTGAAGTTATGACAAAGAAATTCAATGAGATTAATGAAGAATGGCACAAGTCTTACAGATCTATAAAAAGGTCAAAGAAATATTATTCAAACAAAGCTGATAAAGCTGAGGAAGAGGCTAGGAATAAACATATTCATAACAATTTCAAAGGTGCATTAGAAGAAGGTATTACATACGTATTTGGTAATAATATTGCT
This sequence comes from Pseudobacteriovorax sp., assembly GCA_050293845.1. Classification (GTDB taxonomy): domain Bacteria; phylum Bdellovibrionota_B; class Oligoflexia; order Oligoflexales; family Oligoflexaceae; genus DT-89. The sequence goes on from JBNKNM010000124.1 coordinate 843, forward strand.
ACCTCTGAAGAAAGAGAACACTTCGTTCCGATGGAATCGGTATATACATTCTTTTAGACAAAAATTCCGGGTACTAATGCGACAAAAGTCATGTTTTCAAAAGAATTTAGAAAAGTATATGGACTCAAAGCTTGTCGAGGCGGCTACCGTTCGTCGATCATGGGAGTGAAGATTACCCCTCACTATATTAAGGATGATGAGGTATTAAATGCATTCTGCTGGAAGAACCTAAGTTATGCTAAGGCTTGCACATAAGTGCTGCTGCAAGAATTAAATATTTGCAGACGAAATCGCTTTTAAGTGCTGGTAGTGACCTCCACGAGATTGATATTTTTACCATCCAAAAGATAAACAGTACCTTGCTCATCTTTCATTTCGCAGCCAATATATCCTAAAGCTTTGGCACATTCCGCAGTTTTAAACTGAATCCACCAACAGTTTTCGGTATCGATATCGTCGTAATAATCTTTTTCTATGATTTCATAATAAGATCGTTTTTCGGTAAGCAATAACATTGCATCTTCTTCGTCAATATCCAGATGCTCTTGCACTTGTTTAACAATCGGTTCTAGTTTTTTATAACTGTCATGGTGGAAAAGGCTAGCAGCGGATATTAAATCAGATTCTTCTATTTAATACCGGATACCAAAATATAGAAAAGAGCCTTTGGCTCCGTGTATTGAGTTCTTGCAGACGCATGATCAACCAGAGCTTGATCCACAACTAAAAAATCTCATTTTCAGCTAACGTGGTCCCATTCTCAATTAAAACTGTTTAGTAAACAATCCGGCCTCTTTTTGAGCCGGATTGTTATCGCCCGAAGGCATCATAGGTATGATAAAAAGTCATCATCCGCATAGTCTAACGGAGTAGTGCTCAACGCCAAATGGCAACAGTATCGTTGCCAAAAGTTGATTTAAGTCAAGTGAGAATTTCGGACTGACCTCGAAATTCCAAGCGTGATTAAACACATACGACTATAATCTTTTTAAGTTATCAACCTTTTGCATGCATAAAATTTGGTTTTATGTTTTAAAAAACTTCTCAAAAATTAGACAAATTTTAGCGAATGATGCTACAAAACCATATGCACCTGTTATCATTAAAATAAAATTCCAAATGATTTCTAAAATAGATTTGGTAAACATTATGTACTTCTCTTTCTTCTAAGAAAGAGGGTCTGTAACTTCTTAGATTTATTTAAGTAAAAACGGTGTACTGAATTTTTTACACTCCTTCGACCGATGACCTAGCTAACGCACCTCAAAAATTGAGGGTCATCGGTCGAAGGATCACAATTCAGGTTTCTAAATAAATTCATATGCTTAGCCTTTTATATATACTAAGAAAGCGAAACTAAGGAAGTTTTGCCCCTTTCGGGGCTAGGGCTATAAAAGCCCTAGCGCGACGAGAAGATTATATATAGCTATTATTATTGAGATAATTGCTAAAATGACTTCAGTCATGGTAATTCCTTTCCAGCGTTTTTAATTTGGCGCTATTCAAAAAATGTTTACTATTTCTATTTTACAGTAATGCCATACCTAAAATGGCAGATATCACATAAATAAAACGGAATTTGCTCCAATTTTTTACCAACGTCTCTTTGTCTCTATTTTTGAAAATTAATTATGCTGGGCTAAATTAATTATTGAAAATTCCGATACGTTTAGTATGATTGTTTAAGAGGCGACTCAAGGGAGGAAAGTGTTTTGACGGCTGGAATTTTAAGCTCACTACTTTACAACTGGAAAGGTCAAATTGACCACAACCATGATCAACAGAAGGCTACCAGATATCAAACGGGAATTGACCGAGCCGCGCTCTTAAAAAACGAGCTTCAGCCGTTTGCGATCAAGGATCTGAAAGAAATAGGTGAACAACAGGTCGCTTTTCTAAACGATCTTGATCAGTACGATCTTGATCCAAGAATGCCACTTTCGGCACGTTTTGAGTATGTTTGCGGCTGTAGAACTAACGACAACGAATATGTCGTTTTTGCTTATATATGGTTTGACAGCTTACAAGACGCAAAGAACTATGTCACTAAGCACGGCATGAGAATTTTAGGAGGATGGTAAACAACTTTTGACATTAAGCAAATTTTTAAGGGGAATATAAAATCATGAGTCACGAAAAAGGAAGCTTTCCAGTCTCCAGTAGAGTCGGGAAATATAGTATCAACTTTCGGAGCTGTATTGATTCAAATGGCAACTTAGACATGGACAAAGTGATTTCTGCTCAGAGAAACACAGCTATAGATATTATTTTAAAAGAGAAGGACCCGACACAATCAGAAAGAAGGGAATATGTTAATTTTTTCTGCAATATTTCAGGACTGAAAGGCAAAAAACTTGCTCACATGATGCATATTACCACGCCCCAATTAAGCCAGTGGCGTCGAAACGAGGATAAGGATATCTCTAATCAATCTTGGGCGTATATATGCGTGTTCTTCGGCGACCTGTTTAAAAATGAAGGTAGGGTGACAAACCCATGGTTTAATCAAGACGATAAACCAAAAGTAGCAGATTTATGATGAACAGAGATTCAAAGGTAAAAAAAGGATCAATCTTTTTTAAAAGATTGATCCTAAATTGGGAAGTTTACCGACAAATCATGGGCAGTTTTCGGTTGATTCAACGGTTATTCAGGGTAAACCACCTCCCAAGTCGGATGTATTAAACACGTGACTTTTTTGTCTTGCCAGGTGATTTATACCCCATAATTTCACGCTTAATAGCTCCTAACCGCTCATAGGAACGCTCAAACCTTTTTCTAGAATCCTCTAAGATTGCCACCGATCCAGAAATTACGGTTTCTACGTCAGTGATTTTTCTAAAAGCTTCGTCCATTGTTTTCGCATATCGAGCCGGTATAAATCTATAGTCGCCACTATCCAATTCATAAAAAAAGCCTTGTTCATCATCTGTCGAGATGAGCAAACAAGTCGCTCTCTCAACAGATTTAATTAAAGTAGCTCCGTTACCGTCCTGGAAATTGTGGGTACTTCCAGGAACAATTTTCCTGATATCCTCTGCTTTTATTTTACTTCTAAGGTTCACTTCTGATGCCCCCTCTGTGATAAAGTGTGGAAGTCGAAACGGATTTTTTGAGAAAGTAATATTCGTTAGCAGATATTTTGCTTTTAAAATTCAAGGATTTACCATTCATAATATATATTATAGTATGTACTAAAATAAATATTATAATATTGCAATTGAGAAATCAATCGCCCTATTCAACTTTCTTTTGTATTTTGCGTAAATTATGCATGGTTAACTGAGGATGAGTGGGTCAATGTCGAAGCAAGAACTTCTGGAAGCGTTAAAGGCGTTAGTAAAAAAAAGAGTGGATGATGAATTTAATGGTTCGGCTCATAAATTTAGTTTGCACGTAGGAATAAACCCGCGTCATATTGCCAAACTGCTTGATAACCAAGCCAACTTTACACTGAATATTTTATATGAAATCTTGGATGCCCTGAAATATGAACTCAAGCTTAGGAAAAAAAAGTAATCGGAGGAGAAGTTCACATGACTGAACATAATGATTATTCAATACATGGAAAGAAGGGATTCCATCTATCGGCTTTATGTCTCGACTGCGGTCATGAGTACTATCCTCTTTATGAATCCACCATATGCCCACAATGCGAAAGCATAAGAAAAACCCCAAAATTAACAGCATATAAAAACCCTTGTAAAAGATGTGGAAAAGACTTGTCACCGCTAGAAATAGCTATGGCTGAAGATCTCGGAAAGACGGGATTTTGTTCTGAATGCTGGTAATCTCGCTAGGAGTTCCCATCAGAGAGAGAGAACGCATCAGAAGAAAAGCTAAACGGTGTAAGGGTTGATGACAGCTCCATTCGCTATGCGAGTTCTTTCACTCCGTTGCAGAGCTCACCGCTCTAGTAATACCTTAGCACATGCGAACTCATCCCCCACCGCTCATTGAGCGCCCCCTTTCTAAGGGGGAGGTTGATAAGCCTCACACTTTCGATAATTGAACCCAATCCATGCTATATCCGGTATCGCTCGCCCCTATTTTCCGATCTCACAACCATCAAGAACCGCCAAGATTTTTTTCGGCTCCCCCGCAAGCGGTTCCCCCCAAAAAAAATCCTGACGAACCTTGCTGCTCGTGAGATTCTTTTTTAGGGCAAGCGATACCGGATACCTCAAAGGGTGGGTTAAAGATTTACGAAGTAAAACTAGGCTTATCAAAAATAGAGAAGAAGCCTTTCGGCTTCAGATTTTAGAAATGAGGGGCGGCGTCCCGTTTCCTAAAGCGTAAGTCATTGAAATAACTGCATTTTTGTGTTGACTAAGAATCTTTTTTGTGAGATATTAGTAACATAAAGAAAAAGGCGGGGATGTCGCCAAACATTGACCCCGCCTTAAACAAAAAATGTTTAGGAGATTATTGTCATGAGTGCTAATTTAAGTCAAGTAAGTCTAGCAGAAATCTATAAGTCGAAAGCATTTGAAGCCTGGTCATTTCTAAAAGAATTAGAAAAACAAATTGAAGAAAAAAAGGACCTTTTAGATTCAATTGGCGTTAATTTTATTATCAGTGGTTGCACTAAAGCTAGTGGCACAGAAAGTGGTTTTTCTCAACAACATTTTAGTAATTCAGCTCTTCACATGATGCTTGAGAAATGCCCCCATATGACCGAGAGTATGGAGCGTGAAATAAAGCGGTGCTTCGAGGCTGATAGCTATAAGAAGCCTACAATTTTTTCAAACCCTGCACTTTTCGAAAAAATGCAGCAAGAGATTGAAAGGCAACGCTTTAAAGAAATGCGAGAGGTTATCAATTGGGTCAAAAGAGCAAGGACACCCGACGGGTATATGTGGAAGGAAAAGAATTACATAACAATACCTCAAGTCGTGAGGCTTATGGCTACCCCGCAAGTTAGTAAAGGAACTGATCATTGGCGTTGGCGCTTTGAGAGCGCATACGATAACCTAAGAAAGTTAGAAATTGCTCTATATAGCCTTGACAATCAGAAGCTACCTGATCGGCTTCTTGCCGATGATATTTGTAAAACTTGGGAAGACGAGTCGAAGATTACTGACTATAAACCAGATGGAATTAAAACCTTTTCTTTTAAAAGTAAATATTTTGAGCTAAGAGCATATAGAAAAGCCCCCGATCAAATCACTTTTACACCTAAAGCATTGGCTTTACTTAACCAAGAAAAGTATCATTTTAATAAGTCATGGGAACCTCAAAAAACTTGCTCTTTTGAACTTAATAGGGAGCAAAAAAAGGCTATTGAGTGGATTAAAAAAAGTCCCGATACCATTAATCGAAAAGTATCTCAGACTGTGCGCGTCGAAGGTGTAACCCTGGATATTTCTAAAAACCATAACATTGACTTTTTTTCAGACTCAAAAGAATGGCAGAATTTAGCAAATTTGGAGTATGCGCTATACAAATTGTCGGGAAAAAATTTACCTGACAAGTTTTTAAATGAGCTGATCAAGGAAACCTGGGATATTGAATATAGGGAAGGTAAAAGAGCTATTTATAAAATACCTCCAAAAGAAAGGAAAGAAAGTATTTTTTTAGCCGCGCTCAAGCTCATTAAAACCATGAATTTTGAAAGTGAGTTCTTTACTTTAAAAATCTATCGAAACTCTACAGGTGAAATTACTTTTACAGATGAAGCCCTAGAGCTTCTAAATGGCAAAAACGAGACGATAAATGCTGTAGAATCTGAGGCGTTAAATGCTGCAAATGTTGAGTTCTTGCAGACGCATAATCAACCAGAAATTGACCCACTAAATGAAGTTATAGAGTTTGAAAAACAATGGCTTTTAAGGCGTTCTGAATTAAGGCGTCAAGCTTGCGACAGACAAGTTGAAAAAATCACTTCTCAAGATCCTAAAATAGTTTCAAAGAGTGAAATATCTAAAGCTCTTGACCTGATAGAATTACGCATTGAATCACTCGATGATACTAACAAGTTGTCTGATAAAAGCGAGAGGCTTTTAAAAGCTAAAGTCGCGCAAGACGAAGCCATAAAGAAGCAAGAAGCTAAACCAAAAATTGTTATCGATTTCTCAAAAAAGGAAGGCTTTATTGTTTACGGATCAACTAGAGAAATTAGTCAGGATCTAGGGCGAAAAGGTTTAGGTCTAGCTTATTGGGGTCTCAAAAAATTGTGGTATATTCGAGGTTCCAAAGGAAAGCCATGGTCCGCTAATTACCAGCGGTTTATTGATGGACTCGAAAGGGTTTGTAATAAAAACGGCATGACATTAGATAACAAAATAAAACTGGCTGAAGCAGCCTAGGCAAAGGATCAATTCTAATGGGTGATTTTTCTAAATGCGATGAGTTAAAAGCGGAGCTTGACGGGCTCCGCCCGATTGAACAAAAGCACATGAAAGATATTAAGTCTTTTTGGCAAATTGGCCTTGCTTATTCCTCAAATGCTTTAGAGGGTAATACCCTCACTGAGACCGAGACCAAGGTAATCTTAGAGGATGGCATAACTGTCGGCGGAAAATCCGTCAGGGAGCATATGGAAGCGCTTGGTCATAGGGATGCGCTAAGCTATCTATTTACTGCTTGTTCTGGTGGTTACAATGAGAAGGTCATCTGTGAGCTACATCGATTGTTTTACTTTAGAATCGACGAGAATAATGCTGGTGCATATCGTCGAGAAAATGTCATCATCACTGGGACCAACTATCTACCTCCAGATTCCGATGATGTACCTAACTTAATGAGCAAGTTTTGTAACTATGATAAAAGTCAACATCCAATTGAACATGCTGCGCTTGCACATCAGGAGTTAGTTAATATCCATCCATTTGTTGATGGTAATGGGAGAACTGCTAGGCTTCTCATGAATCTCATTTTGCTTGGAAATGGCTACCCAATTATTGTAATTCCTCCGATATATAGAGGTAGGTATATTGATGCAGCTAAGGCTGGGAATTTAGGCGATCCTCTGCCTTTTCGAGAGTTCCTCGCTCAAGTGGTTGAACAAGGATTGATAGACTATTTAAGAATGCTCAAAAAACTGAAATAAAGGCACTATCAAGGGAGCTTTGTCAGGTTGTTTTGGCAGGGGCGTTAAAGATGGCTCACATCGCAGGCTCAAGCCTGCTCAGATCACCATGAATAGCCGAGCCTTAGAGTCGGTTTGCAAGAGCTTTGATCACCTCGCTTAAGTCTGAGTTGTTTGATTTTTTCATAGACTTATCAGCAATGTCCCAAGCTGCTATTGGTAGTGATAGATTTACCTTTTTAATTTCGTTGGGTTCTACTTTAAACGTAAAACCATTTGAACCTTCTTCTAGGAGGAGATGCGTAACAACATCAGATAAGCTTAGGCCGTCCTTGCCGCCATTTTTTGCTAGATAGTCCTCAAGAATTCTTAAGGTTTTTGAATCTAGGTCAAGCTCTTTATCAACAATTTTTGTTAGAGCCATAGGGCTAGATTTCTTGGGAGACTTTGTTACTTTCTTTTTAGGTTTATTAACAGCCATTCTATACCTCAATTTTTGATTTTTCAGTTGTTAATATTCTGCCTAATATGGCAAGCGCCAGTCTAGCCTTTTTGTCGTCAGAAATGCCAGTCTTTTTTATATTTTTTGACTCATTCACCTGTCCTTTAATAGGATCGATAACTACTATGCCATGGATCACTTTTGGGATTGGATCAGTTGCCTTAATGATTCCAATAACATAGTCATACAACTCATCGGGTGCCTCATCAAATTTCTGTGTTTTTACACCAATCATAATTGGCTTTTCGTCTGGATCAGGTAGGATCACAATTGCGTCAACTTTCAGATTTTCAGGGATAGATGTTAGTATTTTTTGAGGCCCTGGCTCTGTCCCAATAATTTCCCTAAAATCTAGTCGATGGAGCCTCCCAAAAACCTCGATTGGGTTCAAGTTTTCCCTTTTGGCTCTCCTTAGCTCTTTGGCAACCTTCTGAACTTCTGTTACGCTTATCTTGCCCTCAAGATATTCGCTCTCAATGGCTTCAACATATTCAGGCTCAACTTTCATTTTTTCGATGGTTACAAAGGAATCCAAGGCAGAGGCAGATAGCTCTCCAATTTCCTCAGAAATTTCGACGAAAGAATTTGTGTTTTGAGGATTTTTTTTGTTCCAAATTTCTACCATTTTTTTTCCAGCTCTGTAGTTCAGCCAGAGGGAACTTTCGCTCACCTCAATATCTTTGGCTAAACCCTTAACCCATCTTGTAAATGACGGAGTATTCTTTTTGCTGCGCCAAAGCTCATTTTTCTCAACTTCGAGCATCTTTTCGGCGATATTTTGCCAGCGCTTTTTACCTTCTTTCGCCGCTTTTGCAATTTGAATCTCATATTCCTCAATATTACTAGCCATATACAGCCTTCCTTTCATACCAATATTTGTAGTATATTATAATTTAGAGCACTCCAATATTTGGAGTTATAATATAAATAATTCTATATTATATGGTAATTAACCACTCCAAAATTTGTAGTATAACAATATTTGTAGTGATGGTTTTCATCTCTGGAATTTGCCTTGTTGGTCCCGTAGCGGCCTCGGCTCCGAGTGGGCTAGGATTGGAGAAATCCTAAGAACCGATCATGTGGTTTCGCTATAGAACTTTTCCCATGTCCATGGACGTAATTGAAAAAGTTCTATGGGCTAGGCGTCATATTGTTAAAGCCTGTACCCCAAGATTTCCATTTGCACAAAGAATACTCCTCGTTGTCAACTAAATTGCCTGAAGCAATTTAGCCATGTGTGCAATCTCCCCCTGCTGACCGCATGTGTCTTACTCTCTTTAGGAGAGTAGTAGACGGTTGCGTCATATTATTTTTTTCCAACCCAAAGCTACGCATCCAAAGGATGCTACGCAGCTCGCCTTCGTCTCGCTCACACACTCCGCCACTAAAGAGACTTAATTCTGTGTATAATCAGATTTCATCTGTGTATCATCAGATATATGGTTTAAATCTCTGTTAATCAAGAATATTTCGATATGAACATATCTTTCTTGAAGTCAAGACTAATTCTGTTTATAATTAGAAACATCATTGGTATGATAAATATAATGATTATGTTAATGATATTATTAATATAATTATCTGATAATCATCAGATACAAATGGAGAATATATGACGACTAAATCAATCTATTTTTCCATTGAAATGGATGAGAAAAAAGAGCTTGAGATGACAGCAAAAAATCTTGGAATCAAGCCATCAGAATTGGCTCGTAGAAGATACCGACAAGGCAAGCTTATGCAGTCTAGTTCTGGTCTGTCTGATGGACTCCTAGAGTATCTAGTTAAACTATCTACTTTTCAGTATGCAGCGCTTGAAAAAATCATCAACCAGAGGCCAGACAATTTCGAGTCTGTTATGATTCGAGGTGCTGAGCTTTACTCAGAAGCATTAAGACTTGTAGAAAGTTCAAAAAACATGGAGAGTTAGTTTGTGGATGAAGGAAAACAAATATCAACTCGCTCGTACTTTAAATCAGTTAGACACAATCTAAGAATCGTGTTCTTGACTTATGTTATAGCTCTTCTGATTCTTCTTTTCAGGGTCTATCTTTTATGGCCTGAAAATCAACTGCCAATGACTAAGGGGCTTTCTATTAATCCTCTTCTTGTAGCAAAGATCACTAACGCACTTCTCTTGTCAATCCCATTATCTGGGGGCTTGTCATTGGTCGTTTTTGGCGTCTTTGAACTCCTTGCAGATCGTACTATGAAGCCTCGATACCTGTCTGGCTCTAAGAGAGTAAGTCTAGCGGAACTTTCGAAGAAAATTGATTCCTCGAAGGAGTACGATTTTAGAAGAAGTGATTCAGATATAAATCTTGATCTTATTGACCCCAATCTATCTGGTAATAAGTCCAAAGTATCTATTAGATTTCCAGCCCAGCTTGGTGCAGGTCATAACCTGTATCTTGGGGTTTCAGGTGCAGGAAAGTCTCAGCTCATGGAAGCTGGATTTGAAGAGGTTAGGCACTGTGGGAATAAATGTATAATTGTGGACCCTGGTGGGCGATATTACGAGAAATTTGGCCGCAAGGAAGACGTTATCTTATCCCTTTATGATAGACGCAGTGAGCTTATTGATTTTTGGGCTGAAGATGCAAGCCCAGATGAGATTGCAAGCTCTATTATTGAGGAAAGGGAGAATGGCACAGGGGCAGATCAATTTTACTCCCTTTCACCGCGCGCAGTGTTTTCTGGCTTGATGGACGCCTCATCTTCGACAGTGGAGATGTGGCAGCTTTTAAAATCTATGGATATTACGAGGATTAGGAGCCTCCTTCAGGAGATAGAATCGATGGGCGCAAATATGCTTCTTGCCCGCGAGACAGCGGGCAATGTTATGACCTCGCTATCTGTGAAAATGTCCTGGCTAAAGCATATCAATCACTGGCCTATTCAGAGGGGAAAGACAGAGCCTTTTCTACTATCTAGATGGGCTAGAGATGATAGCGATACGCGCTGGGTTTTCCTTGTTTCAAGAGAGCGTGATTGGAGTTTTACAAAGCACATTATCCGGGTCTGGTTTGATCTTGTCTCAAATTCTATCTTTGGGAGAAATTTTGAAGAATCCAAAGCTAAGAGAGTCGTTGCTGGATGTGATGAGATTTCTACGATTGGTAAGCTAGAAAGTCTCCCTAAGATCCTTGATAAGGGAAGAAAGGATGGCTACCATCTTTGGGCTGGACTTCAGGATGTCGCTCAGTTCTATTCAGCCTACGGAATCCAGGACGGAAAAAATATCATTAATGGGTTTCACAACAGATTTCTTTTTCGCGGAAATGGCCAGGATCTACTATCCTTGATGGAAGAAAGCTGTGGGGAAGGTCGTTGGTTAAAAAAGATTGAGCAAATTGATGCTCGTGGTGAGAAAAGCTTGTCAGTTTCAGAGAAGGCAATTAGGCCGTTTATAAAAGATGACTTTCTTAATATACCAAACCTTAGGTTTGTCGTTAAGCTTGCGACAATGAACCCTGCTTTGGCTCAGATTGAGCATGTAAATAGGCCAAGCATTAACCCTGCTGATAAGAGTGAAATACCAAGACCCAAGAAGAAAGAAACGGGAAGCGATGCTGCTCCTTTGAAAACCAGTAAAAACGATAGTAAAGCTAAGAGTGAAAGCACTGTTAATGACGAGGGTGGATCTTCAGATGAAGAGATCCCCATTTGGGAGGATTAGCATAAGATGCTTAGCGTTAGTCGGGTAACTGTATCACAGGGTCTAGAGTACTATAAGCGCGATAACTACTATACGAAAGATGGCGCAATAGCTAATTCGGAGTGGTACGGTCAAGGGGCGGAAGAAGTCGGTTTTCATGGAAAAATAAAAGAAAAGCCTTTTGATAAACTTCTTTTCGGTTCACTCCCAGATGGCACTAGTATTCGGATGAAAAAGGAAAGTGATGCCCAGAAGAAAGATCCCAAAAAGAAGAGGACTGAAGCCCTAAAAGAAAGGGCGGGAACGGATCTTACTTTTTCAGCGCCAAAAAGTATAAGTCTAAAAGCTTTTCTAGGAGAAGACATTAGGCTTATCGAGGCCCACAAAGAAGCCGTAAGGGCTGCTCTTGATGTGGTCCAAAATCGTTATATAGCTACCCGCGTTGGAGGGCAGGTTGATCGTCGGCTTGAATATACAGAAAATATGATCGTTGCTCAGTTTCACCACGATACCTCAAGGGCCAAGGACCCTCAACTTCATACGCACAATATTCTTTTTAATGGCACTAAGGCTGAAGCCGGGTGGCGTAGCGTCTATGATGACATCTTTAGAAATCGCTCAAAAGACATTGGCGTTATTTATCAGAATGAGCTTGCCCGCAGGGTGCTTGATCTTGGCTATGAGATTGTCCGCAATGAAAATGGTACATTTGAGTTAAAAGGTTATTCGAGAGATGACATTCTATATTTTTCTAAGAGACATAGTGAAATTATGGAGCAGGGAGCCGTTACTAAAAAGCAAGAGCGCCTTGCCGTTTTGAAAACTCGTGAGGCTAAGGAGTATGAGCTTGATCGGGGGCTACTATGGAAAAGACATAGGATAGAAGGTGAAAAAATTGGCCTCAGACACCCGATTGCAAACTCAGGGAAGGCTCTAAGGCTTGAACCGAAGACACCGGCAGACTTTGTGGAACTTTCAATTTCTCACCTATCTCGAAAAAACGTCGCTTTTACCAAGGAGGAGATCGAAACAACTGCTCTGTCTTTTAGCCTTGGACTTTATGATACTAGCCAGATTCACCTGGCCGTTGAGGCTAAGATAGGCTCAAGGCTTATAAGGGCACAGAAAAAGACAATTGATCCAAGTCTTGATACTTTGAAGCATGAACTTGAGCGATTTAAAGAGAATGGTTATCAGGATGCCATTTATTCCAAATTGGCCGAGCTAAAGAATGCCTCTCTAAGGCCCGTTTATGATGAGCTTAATATCCTTGCCCTACGCGAGCGTGATAATGGCTCCCTTGAGCCAATTAGAGCTTCTAGTGAGGGGATATTATCAAGCCGTCACCTTCTTCATTTAGCCAAAGTGGATAAAGAATCACTGTCTCGCTTTGGAATGGTCTCGCGCCTTCAGGCTGGGTATGAGTCCCAGAAGATTCGCGGCATTTCAGGAAACGGCATTAGTCTTAAAGAATTTTTCTACTCAATCAATGGCCTTAAAAGCCATGATAATTATTATGAATTTTTGAAAAAAGACTACCCCTCCCAAGCTGGTGAAATTTGGGTCATAGATAAGGTCGAAAAAATCCGTTCAAGCTATTTAAGACAAATACTTGAAAAAGCTGAGCGTGAGAAGGCTCGTGTTGTGTTTTTAGGGGGTGATGAAAGAATCGATGCCATTGCCCAGTTTAAGCCATTTGGGAATCTTGACGCCAAGCGTATGGAAGATATCGTAAAGACCGAGCATTCTAATTTTAATTTAAGGCTGACGCAGGAAGAATTTACAACCAAGTTTGCTCAAGAGACGGAAAGAAAAATTCTAGACTTTGTGGAACGGGGAAAGGGAAAATTCCAGCCCGTTGTCTCAGAAGATATGGCTAAGGATTTTGTTAATAAAAAAGCAGATAATCTTTCAGTAGCAAGTGGCTTTTCATTAACTGAAGGACAAAGGCAAGCCTTAGAGGTGACCCTTTCAACTGAGGATCAGTTTCATAGGTGGCGAGGCGTTGCAGGAGCTGGTAAAACTACCTCAATGAATATACTCCGAGAACAGTTTGAGTTTAAGGGCTATAAGGTGCGAGGTTTTGCTCCCACCGGCGATGCCGCGCTCAACCTTTCTAAGGAAGCAAAAATTAAAGATTTTGGCACTGTGGCTTCTCTTATTAGGAGTAAATCCAATGAGGATCGATCTAAAGGAAATGAGCTTTGGATCATAGATGAAGCGGGGATGCTTTCAAACGAAGACAAGCTTCGCTTAGCAGAAAAAGCTAGCATTGAAAATGCCAGAGTCCTACTTGTGGGTGATGAGAGGCAAAATAGCTCGATCGGTGCCGGTAACCCTTTTTATTTATCGAAAAGAAGCAATATAAATACAGCCCTATTAGAGCAGACCCTTCGGCCAAAGTCTCAGTATATGAAAGAGGTCTTTAATGATGCCATGCAGCTTAATGCCCAGGAAGCCATTAAGACAATTGATCGTCATGGAAAGCTCATAGAAATAAAAGACATTAATGCCAGGCTTGATCGTGTCGCTAAAGATTACGTGGAGAGCGGCCCTGACACACTAGTTATCTGTAAAACTAATTTAGAAAAGGGATCAATCACCCAAAAAATTCGCTATAAGCTCATAGAGGGCGGAAGCCTAGGAGATGAAAAAATCTCATTTGTTGGCCTCTCGCCGGTCGATAAGAGTGAAGATCAGCTTAAGTTTAGTTTTCATTATCAGCTTGGGCAGGTTCTTGTCCCTTTTGAAAACAGGGGTCGGCTTACTAAAGGGCTAAGGTATACCGTCAGTGAAATCAGAGAAAACTCACTTGTGGTAAGGTCCGAGTTTGGAAATGCAATTACGGTGAAGCCTGATGCTCTAAAGGTGCAACTTTTTAATCAGAATCAAATGGATTTAAGAGCTGGAGATAGGCTGAGGTGGACGAAAATTCATAATGACGATTATGGTGAAAAGAGAAACACGGGAGCTGTTGTCACTGTTCTTGAAGTGGATGAAAACCGTGGCAGTATCCTAGTCGATGCTGGATCAGCTAAGCGCTATCATCTATCGAGTGATAGAATGCAGTATTTTTCTTTCGGCTATGTGAGCACAGTTGACTCAGTTCAGGGCAAGACGACTTCAAAAGGGATCGTTTTGGCAGATTCTTTGTATGACAAAGAGTCTATCAATGTCGCAGCCACAAGGGCTAAAGAGGATCTAGTTGTTTACACCGAGGACAAAAGCTCCCTTTACCCGCAAATTGATCACCAAGGCCGAAATCTCACCTCTCATGAGGTGATCGAGGCATTTGACTACAAGCGTTCCACTGGAAATTTGAAAAATAAGGAC
>JBNKNM010000125.1:0-15316 GCA_050293845.1 Pseudobacteriovorax sp.
TATTTAGATATTTCACCTGCCTCACCTCAATGGCAAGCTCATAGGCTTCATTTAAAGCTTCAATGCCAGCCTTGTTAGCTCCAGACTTATCAATATTTATGACCCGAGGAATCTCGCATTGTCGGATGGCTTTATTGAAAAAACGTAGGGCAGCTTTTTTATCTCTTTTTGCGGAAAGGAGAAATTCCACTGTATCTCCATCGGTGTCTACAGCTCTGTACAGCCATTTCCATTGGCCCTTGATTTTTATGCACATTTCATCACACCGCCAGCTGTCACTGGTCGCCTTTTTCCTCTTACGATTCTGAGTTTCCAGCTTTGGGGTGAATATTAAAACCCAGCGGTTAATGGAAGAGCAATCGACTTTGATACCGCGCTCTTCCATCTTTTCTTCAAGCTGCCGGTAGCTAAAAGGATATCTAAGGTACTACCTGACACACTGGGTTTAGATGGTTACAAGTTTGCGACGGAACCGGAGTGACTCACTGGGTAACTCCACTTGCTAGTAACAAGTTCGCGTTCTAGATATTGAAACAGCTTATCTGTTGTATTTTATCCTACAAGTTTCAAGCCCGATATTCCATAGATCATGGTTTACGTCCAAAAACCCAGACTCGCCACGATTACAATCTAACCACTTGGGGCGTGTTCTTGCTGTATAAGATATAACTTCATCTTGAGCCAGAACAGTCAGATTTTTTTCATCTAAAATCCACACATCACCATTTGCATTTTTACCGATGGAATCCGGTTTTTCAAAACCATTTTCTCCAATACGGAATTCCACAAGCGAATCAGTACTCATCTCGTAGACTTTAGGAGGTTTACCGTCGTTCGAACCAAAGACCAAAAGTCGGCCCTGATATCTTACGATGTGATCACCATCGTAGAATTTTGGATAGGTTTTAATAATCTTGCCATCTTTCAAAAAACTTATGCCATCATCATGGGAGATTCCAATGATATTTTCGTTTAAAAGCTGTATATCACGAATCCCAAAGATGTACTCACTGTCGCTTTGCTCTTTTAAATAAGAACTCCAGAATCCATCTGATCCCTTTACATAGATTCCTGCAGCTCGGGTTGCTACAAAAATATGGTTTTCGTCGCTAGCAAGCCCAACAATCTCAGTTTCATAATCATCAAAATCTTTGCTAAGTGTTTCAATCGTCTTGTTAAAAGATTTATCGATTGTCCACCGGTCATCATTTCGAAAAGCCAGGGATGTCTTAAACTCACTGTCTCCAACAAGTTTCCCTCCGGCAATTGCTTGTATCATTCCGTTGGTTCCGCGAAGGAAGTGAGTTATTCGCTCAAAAGGGAAGCGGCGGTTTCTTGTATTTAGTCTATCAATTTGATTATCTTTAATTATTGCTAAGCCTTCAGTACGGGTGCCAACCCAAATCGAGCCATCCCGATCTTCTGAAAGAATTTGACTATCGAAAGGCAGAGTATCCCAAAATATAGTTTGATCAATATCGCCATCACTACTGATCAGAATATCGTCATTTGCCAGCCAGAGTCGACCAGAGCTATCACGAAAACTAACCGAGAAGTCTTCAATATCTTGAAATGCTTCCAACTTCAAATCACCCCATTTATCTCGAATTTGAATCGCGCTGGCATCGTAGAGCGTCTGGATCTTTTGGTTTTGGATCTCCAAAACAACTGGCTGCCGCCCCCTTGAATCATTTAGAGGATTTGAAGTCTTACCGCCGACAATCCATTGCCGATTGCCTTCACTCCAACCGCCTAAACCTATAAATCCACTGTGCGAGCTTTGGTATTCGGTGGCATTGCTCCAAGTCTGATTTGCCGTTTTAATACGGCTGCGGCCAGGCTGAAGCCAAAAAATACTGCCATCCTGTACTTGCGTGATTCTTGAGTATGATGTTTTGCCCTTGCGGCCACGATAAATCGGGTATGATTCGTACATCCACTTAGTATCTCCAATTAGGTACGAACCAAAGCTTCCAAAAGCCCGCAAACTGCCATCGGGATCTCGGTCAATAGCTTGAATGTCATCATATTCCCTGTAGGATGTTTCCTCAACAAACTGATTACCATGATCGGTCCATTGCCCATCCGTTGTCAGGCTAGCAATTCCAGCTGACATACCGGCAAACCAGAGGGTCCCATCCATATCCTCATCTATGGCCGTGAAATACTTTCCTGAGATACCAATATCTGCCGGCGTAAGACGGACGAGAGTCTCATCAGGTTCCAAATAGGCAAAGCCTTTACTTACAAGCAACCATAGTCGACCAACTCGATCAAAATGAAGTCCTCGAATCTGACTATCTTCCAGGTCCGCAACGGCTTCAAATTTCTGGCTACCAGGGTTTAGCTTAAATAGTCCTTTGTAGGCGGCCACATATATGGTTCCATCTTGACTCTCGCGAATATCGTTAACGCCGTCCTTTAGCTCTGGATCATCCCATATTTTCCAGCTTATAGAAGCCTTAAGGTTAAAGCGGACACTGGTGTGGCTCTGAAATTCTTGACCGATATAATCTGTAACACGAGCATTGACAATCATGGTCGCTTGGTCGAGTAGAGCCCAATCAGGATCAATACTGAACTCCAGTAGATCGTTACAGCTTCGAGGAGCACCTAAGGTTTCTAGATCACAGGAATCAGAGAGACAGGTGGCTGCGTCGCCGGGTAAAGGAGCACCGCTGGATAATTTAAATTCGACCCAACATTCTTGCCTCATTCTGAGTTCGTCCTGATTGAGCAAATCATCTTGCACACTGATGACTGCGGCGTATCTCAGTCGTGGCCGCCTCACTGTAGAAAACTTATCATTTAGAGTCGGATCTTGCCATTTGATGTCCAAACGAGGTTTCGAACCGTCAACCAAAATATTTTGGACAATTTTCTCGGATCGATTTCCGGCGCGATCTTCGAGAAACAGAACCTGCCGAAAACGACCTACCTCAGAAAGAATGATGCTATTGACTTTTTCAAAATCTTCATCATTTTGACAACTAAACTCCGTCCAGTCTTCGATTGATTGGCGACAAACCTTGATCTCGGTGTCGTCGTTCAAAATAATGGGAATAACAGAATTTATGGCTAGTTGAAGGTTGTTTTCTTGAAGTTGGATGGCTTCGGAAATGTTTGGTGACCGAGTCAGAACCTTAATATTACACAGGGGCTCGGATCGAAATTGTTCACCCATAGCATCAACGATACTATATCCAATTCTATAGACACCACCAACTGATGCTTCCAACCCAAGACTATCCCCTGTTGCATCAATTAGTGCAAAAGGCTCCTTCAGCGATCGTTGCAGTATCTCATCGCCCGGCCCACTGGCCCAGATTGAAATCGTTGTACTTGTTGTACTCGATGAATTGAGATTTGAGCTATATGGTACTGTTAGAATACCACTGGAATAGGTTTCGTTTTTGCGATCGCATATTAATCGAAACTCCGGTTTCTGATAATTTCTAAAATTTAATTGCGACAGCCTAGGTCTATTATTTTGTTGAGGCTCGATATGGCCGATCCAATTACGATCGGCTACGAGAACCTCAATATTTGCTGTTTCATACTCAGAAAGTTGAATGCAACCTTTCGACGAGATTGAAAAGCTAATTTGCTCTTTAGCGTTGACTCTAATTCTCGCTATGTCAGCAGGTTCCAACTCTTCATTTTCGGGAGTTAGGAGTTTAATAGCTTTAGCTGAAATATTGTTTTCAAACGGGCCACACTCTCGCAGAACCTGTGAGTAGTCAGCCGATATATTTGAAGGAGAACAGGATGGCAAAAGATTAATCACTAACGCAAGGAATGGAAGATATTTTAAGATTATCATTAGCTTATTGCGCCTTCATGTTTTTATTCCTTGGAGTTGTAACATGTTAGTACTGAGGTGTCAATATGATGTTGTTCGATGGTTTGCGAAAGACTCGGCTCCGGTGGCGAAAGAGCTACTCCTGAAATGAGAATTTTTTTGATGGAATAGGAGATTCTACGCCTATTTCGCATCTAGGGTGATTTTCCCAGTATTTTCCAATAGATTTTAAAGATTCGTTCCCATTTGGGTCCAGAGGATAAAACGCTTTGTCGTTTTCTAGACTTCTTTCGCCAACGACAAGATATTTAACCTCTTTATCGGTGCTATATATTATCGAGTGGGCTTGGCCAGTTCCTGGCTTGAATCCTACCCCATCTCCCGGAGCTAATGGGTAGAGTTTACCATCAATCCAAAGATCTGGATTGCCATCCAAAATATATATAAATTCCTCTTCTTCACTATGGGCATGTGGCCAAGAACTTCGTCTTCCTGGTGGCAATACTTCATGTAGAATTGCAATTCTCTCCAAGCCGAAAGCTTTCGAAAAATCAGCACCTCGTAGGAAAACTTCCTCATCGCCAAAGTATGATAAGCCAACAGGAGAAAGAAGTTCCGAGTAATGTTTCTTGATGGGGGAATCGTGCCTAATCACATCAACTGAACTAAAGCTATAGTAGTCAGCAAACCTAGACCGTAGATTGGATATATCGGAACAATTAATTATCGCGATATAATCATTTGAAAAAACAGGCTCGGCATTACCAAAATAAATTTTAACTTTCTGACCTAGAGATTTCAGGAATTTCTTTTGGATACCTTCTTTTTCATGTTTCCTATAACCTTCTTTCGTGAAGCAAACTAGATATTGCGGACCTTAGGGAGGGTAATCAATCCACGAAAGATCCGTAGTTGGTATGATATTTCTAATATCGGAAATCAAATCCTTACCATTTAGCTCGTAGTGATAAACATTCATAATGAACCTTTCGATATTAGAATTGTGCTGTTTCAAATGTGATCAAGTATCACTCATTATGCCAATATATAAGCAGTTGCATAACAGGTATCGTTGGCATAACGCAGCAAGCGATAAGTCTTTCGGATTCCGGCTTTATTTTCTAACAAATTCTTGGCAGTGGATCATCTTCAAGTTCAGGTAGAATGCGCTGCCCTCCCCATTCAGTGATTAATTTTACCTTAGATAATGGGTCTGGAGCGCTGGTGATCTTCCCGAGGATACTGGCTGACTCTCCTCCTTCTAAAGCCTGCCATTGGGTCAGTAAAATTTCAGCACTTTCAGAACTAGTGATGGCAATGATCCGTCCTTCACAAGCAAGATACAGAGGATCAAAACCAAGCATGTGACAAAGTTCCTTGACAGAGTCTCTAATAGGTATGGCATTTTCATATAGCTCGACTCCCCATCCTGTAGCTGCTGCTACTTCATGGGCAACTGTAGCGAGTCCTCCTCGCGTCGGGTCCCGTAGAAAACGCAGCCCCTCAACTTGCCAAGCTCGCTCGGCAAAGGGAAGAATTGATCCGCAATCTGACTTCAGGTCACCACGTAAACCAAAGTCTTCTCGGGCAAGAAGGACGGCCACACCATGATCCCCAATGGGGCCACTGCAAATCAGTTGATCCCCTGCTTGGATCAAGGGAACGCCAAGAGTTTCGCGCTGTAAATAGCCCACCCCAGTTGTGGTGATATAAATACCTCCGCCATGGCCTTGGGGCACCACTTTAGTATCACCAGCAACCACCTTGACACCTGCAGTGGCAGCAGCATGTTTCATGGATGCGGCAATACGTGACAAGGTTGCAAACTCCAGGCCTTCCTCAATAATGACAGCACAAGTCAAATGAGTCGGACGTGCGCCGGCAACGGCTAAATCATTCACGGTTCCATAGACGGACAAGGAACCAATATTTCCTCCAGGAAATTCCAATGGCTGAACGGTGAATCCATCGGTGGTGAAAGCTAATTTACCTGATGTTAATGAGGGCTGAATAATAGCTGCATCAAGATCGCTGTCCAAACTCTCACCAAAATCGAAAATGCTTTCAATAATTCTTCGTGTTCTTTTTCCACCATTACCATCTGCCAGTATGATTCTTTTTTCTATCAACTTTGCTTTCCTAAATATTCAATGAGTTGCCCATACGCTATGCCGCCATCTCCCAACGGAATTTTGGGGGAAACATAGGTTTTTATATTTTCTTTTTGTAAGCGTTCCCATATTCCTTCGGTCAACAACTTATTAGCAAAAACGCCACCACCAAAGTTAACCGTAAAAGACCCCCTATGTTGTCGCTCGGCGACTACAAAATGTACACAAGTGGCGATAAGGCTTTTGTGAAAAATAGCAGCACGTAAAGAAGCAGGTATATTTTGATTGCTCACGATAGAAATCAAGGGAGCGTAATCAATCCTCCTTAAACCAAAAGTGTCGCTGTAAACAGGGAGAATGAGCTCCTCGGCGTGGTCCATGGAACTTTGGGCTAGTGTTTCCAGCTCTTGGGGCCCCTGAGCTTCATAATCATAGTGATTCCGATCTAAAATCCAAGAAGCGGCAGCATCAAACAAACGGCCTACTGCCGAAGTCTCATAGCAGCCCACTTGCCTTTCCCAGGCTTGAAATAAAAAATCTCGATCTTTGACTACCGACCCCGGGTCTTGTTGCAGCGCAAATGCGATACCAGCTCGAGATCTCCAAGACTCACGGCCAGAGTGAACAGCTCCCGGAATCCTTAAGGGCCTCAAGCTGAGGATACGCTGCCAGTGACCGGGGCGTCCGTAAAAAGCTTCTCCTCCCCAAAGAGTATTGTCTTCACCAAGTCCCACACCATCCCAAGTGAAAACAAGGTGCTTCTCATGATGGGCTAGAGGATTTATCGCTGCAGCAGCATGGGCCCGATGATGGTAAATCATTTCCACTTTAAGATTTGATTGCTGAGCCCAAAGGTGACTGGTGTATTGCGGATGGGCATCACAGAGAACTTTTCGGGGAGATACCTGGTAAAGCTCACTCAATTCCCTAATTCTGTCCTGAAATGCTGCTAAAGAAGCAGGGCTATCTAAATCACCAACATGGGGGGAAAGAACGATTCTGCGTCCCCAGCCTATGGCAATAGCATTTTTTTTGTGACCTCCCACGGCTAAAATTGGCTCGGCAAACTCCTGTTCCGTATCTATTTCAACGGGACCCAGTCCGCGTCCGATGCGCAGTGGTATGATCTGTCCTGCGATCTCCTTGACTACGGAGTCATCGGCACGGCGGATAATTTTCCGGTTGGAATGAATAAACATGTCGGTGATCATATGGAGCTGAGATGTGGCTGCCTCTTCAGTTGTGGCGAGGGGCTCTCCACTAGGATTTCCCGAGGTTACGACTAAAGGTCCATCGACCACTTTTAACAGAAATATATGAATGGCCGTATATGGTAACACCACTCCTATCTCAGCCAATCCCGGTGCTATCTGTTTAGATAAGGAACTACTCCTCCGCGAGGGAAGCAGAACGATAGGGCGTTCTTGGGATCGCAGTACCTGTGATTGTAATGGTGTTGTATAAGCATAGTGTCGGATATGCTCCAAACCATCGACACCGGTTTCCTCTACCATGATAGCAAGTGGTTTTGCTGGTCGATTTTTAAGTCTGCGCAACCGGTCGACAGCTTCATCATTACAGGCATCGCAAACCAAGTGATAGCCGCCGATCCCTTTTATAGCAAGAATGAAACCCGCTTTTAGCTTTTGTCCTGCTTCATAAAGGGCTGCGCTGCTAGAATGCGACTCAGAATAGAGCTGCGGGCCACAGTTCGGACAACAGATCGCTTCTGCATGGAAGCGACGCGATGAGGGATCTTGGTATTCATGTTCACATGCTACGCATAGGGTAAAGGGAGCCATACTAGTCTGGAGGCGGTCATAGGGCATGGTCTTGATGATCGTAAAGCGTGGACCACATTGGGTACAGTTAATAAAGGGATAAAGATAGCGTCTATTGTTTTTGTCATTAAATTCTTTGAAGCAATCTAAACACAACCCGACATCTGGAGGGACAAAAATATCGGGATTTTCGTTATGGCTTGGAGCAATAGAAAAACTATTATAATAATCTACAAACTCATTTGTACTTATACTCCGAATAATCGTTGGATGTGATAGGTGAGGCGCATCTGTAATAAGCCGTTCTTCAAAGCGATCCAGTTTTTTTTCATTTCCCACCACGATGATCTGGACCCGGCCAGTACTATTCCAAACACAGCCTCTGAGCTTAAGATTCTGAGCTAACTGGTATACAAAGGGACGGAAGCCCACACCCTGCACCCGGCCGCGTAATTCGATTTTACGCATGCGATCCTTTTCTGGTGCAGAAAGAGGAGTCAAAGGCTCATCCCCACAGATTTTCTTTCTTTCCTCATACCAGCAGCCCACCATATGGCACAAGCGCCTTCATCTGATACCATACAGGGTCCTATTGGACTTTGTGGTGTACAATTTTTCCCATAAAGAGCGCATTCCAAGGGCTTTTTTAAACCAAGTACAACCTTGCTGCATGAGCAGCCGCGGGGCATCTGACCCTTATACCGTCGCTTGGGATCAGCTAAGTCTTGAAACTTTGTGCGAGCATCTAATGCCTTATAAGAACCCCTTAGTTGGTAACCGGAATGGTCGATGGCCCCGATTCCACGCCAATTTGATTCTGTAATCTCAAAAACTTCAGATAAAAGATTTTGAGCTGCCATAGAACCTTTCGGTGAAACAACGGTGGGATAGCAGTTGCTTAATTTTACTTCGTGGGAGAGTGTTTGATGAGCAAGATCTCCCAGAGCAAAAATAAGCTCTTCTGGTTGAAAACCTGATATCGCTGTAGGCAGCCCATAGTTTTCGGGAACAAAACTCCATTCCTCAGCTCCCATTATGGTTGCGACATGCCCCGGAGCAATGAGAGCATCAAAACCTATGGGGCCCGTTTTTAACAGACTATCCACAATGGGCCATGTTCGGCGCCCGGATAAGAGAATGCTAAGATTGTGCGGGATACCTTCTTTTATGCAAGCCGCCACAGGAGCCATAGTGGTTTCAAATCCTGCAGCAAAGAAGACTATATCCTTATGGGGGTTATCGCGGGCTAGTCGTACTACTTCCTGTGGGGAAGCTATGGGGACTACCCCAGCTCCCGCTGCCCGCGCTTCCGTCAGAGAGCGTATTTTTGTTGTATTTGCCGGAACTCTTAGCATATCACCAAAAGCGGCGACGATAACATTTTTTTGGAGTGCTATTTGGATGGCTAAGAAGATATCTTCTTCGGGGCAGACACAGACAGGGCAACCAGGTCCAGGGATGAGGTCAATCTTGTCTTCTAATACTGTCCTCAGCCCACCATGTGAAATAGTCCTTTCATGGCCTCCGCAAACATTTAGAACCCGCAATGGTTTTGTAAAAGGTAACTCCCTTAATTTTTGCAGAACGTGTTGAACGGTGCTCATAAATGAACCTTTAGTTTATGTTTCCTATTACCGTCGAGCTTCTCTCGAATCCAACGGAGCCAGGAATCGATACCAGGATGCGATCGTACACTAATCTCGCTAATGGGGGCTGTAGTTCCTGTTGTTATTTGTACAGTGGGAACACCTTTGGCTCGCATTCTGTCGGCATCATTTTCTGTTTCTAAATCACCTTCGATGACTGCCATGCGCACTTCATCGCGCAGAGCTTCTATCGTCGCTTCGAGAAGGCTGGTTTTACCTGAGCCTGGCGACGACATGAGATTCATGGCTAAAACGTGGTGGCGGTCAAAATGCTCTCGATTGTGCAGCGCTTCATGGTCATTGGCACGTAATAGTCGTGTGGCTAGCTCTGTAACCTGGATTTTAGCTGTGCCACTAGAAACAATCAAGTCCTTGCTATTTAATGAGCATCCACAATGGTCACACATCGTCACTCTCCATTTCCACCCGCTGCAACACCAGTTCATCGCCACTGACTACGGATGTTTTCCAATCGTGCAATGCAGGCAGGTTAAATTCTGCGCAGGAACTTCAGATTCCTTGCCACAGACAGAGCATCTTACTCTGATGGGGATTTCTTGTAAAATCATCTCTGCCTTGTGAGCCAAAGTTCCGTAACGGTCCAGGGTAAATACTCGTTGAAGTAAATCAAATTCCACCCCAGACAAAGACCCAACACTTACAGTAATTCTTGTTACATGATGGGCGCGCTGAGATAAGGCTAACTCTTCAACTTGATTTAATTATGATTGGCAAACGGTAAGTTCATGCATGGCTGATTCACCTCTGATGTAGTTGAGCATCCAGCTCTAGCATTTCATCTAACATTTCCCATCGCAGCACGGCTTCATCCTGATCTACTTTCTGAATGGCATACCCGACGTGGACTAATACAAAGTCTCCTGCTGCAATCGTTTCATCTTGTAGCATAAACAAGCTGACTTCTCGCTGAATACCCTTGATCTCGCAAGTGGCCGCAAAACCATCGACCACTTTAACTTCCATTGGGATTGCTAAACACATCGTTTATCGTACCTTTATCTTTGTCAATTCTTTACCGTCTGGATCGTGAACATGGACAGCACAGGCAATACAAGGGTCGAAGCTATGAACGGTGCGTTGGATTTCTAAGGGCTGCTTGGCGTCATAAAGTGTATGGTTATCCATCAACGCCGCTTCGTAGGGGCCGATCCCTTGCTGGGCATCACGAGGGCCGGCATTCCAAGTACTGGGAACGACCGCTACATAATTTCGTATTTTACGACCGCGAATGTCTACCCAATGGCCCAAAGCTCCCCGGGGAACCTCCATAAATCCCACACCACGGCAGCGAGAAGACCAAGTTGATGGTTTCCACTTTTCAGGATTATGAACAGTGAGGTCGCCATTTTTTATATTGCTTATCAGCTGATTGTACCAATGGTCCATTTGGTCAATAAAAAGTCGCGACTCTAAAGCCCTAGCTGCGGTGCGACCCAGTGTGGAAAACAGAGCTTCCGTAGGCAAGTCCAAATGGGTTAAGGTTTTATTTACTAGTTCCTTAGTCGGCTCGTGGTCCTTAGCAAGCAGTACGGCCACCCGTGCCAGAGGTCCCACTTCTACCGGAGACTTTAGCCAAGAATAGCTCTGATTGGTATCCAATTGCTCGTAGGGAGGTTTCGGCCCAGTATAGTTTAACTTGGTTTCACCGTCATACGGATGAAGGCCTTTAGCTTTGCCCTCTTCGTAGTCATACCATGAATGGGTCACAAATTCTTGAACCTGCTTAGGATCGTTAAAATCGACAGGTTCAACTTTGGATAAATCGCGATCTAAAACGACTCCAGGTGGGATATAGGCTTGATCAACAAAATTTTTCATGCTTTCGATTACCTGATGCACTGTCTGCAAACTCACAATATTCACCGCAGTTCCTGCCGTTCCTCCATTTGATCCGGGGGGATCGGCGCTGATGGGTGATGCTAAATGACTATATTGAGAAAACTATAACTTTGGGATTCCGTTATCGTTGCACTGCCAGCAAGGCCATGGCCTGGAAACTCGATAATATTACCGTTTTCGCAAAGTAACCACACCAGACTTGCTCTCCTGAGCAGCTGGTCTAGCCAGCTGCTACTAGGATTGCAAAAGTCACTGCAGATACTTCTGCATGCACTTGACACCTGCATCAATTGTCAAAAAATTCTTGTAATCATTGTTTGATATTTCAATTTTAAATTTTTCCTGGACTTTGATGATATAGTTCATAATATCCACCGAGTCCAAATCCAATTGCTCCTGTAAATTTTCCGTATCCACTAAAGGTTCATCCTGTGCCTCAGGTGCAATAAGGGTTAAGGCTGATACCAGTTGTTCTTTAATCTCGTTCGCTTCCATGTTTACCTTCCTTTACAGTCCCATTCCCAAGGATGTGGGATCAGCTAGATGTTTTTTAATATGATTCAGAAATAGACCACCACGGTGACCATCGCTAGCCCTATGATCCGCTGATAATGTGACTGTGACAATTGGTTTAACTCCCACCATACCATCCGCAGCCCAAGGCTTGGGTGTTACAGTACCGAAACCGACAATGGCGACTTGGGGGGGGTATATCACTCCGAAAACAGTTTCAACTCCTTGATCCCCTAGGCTAGTTATGGTTATGGTCGGATCGGATATTTCAGATCCGCGTAACTTCCCAGACCGCGCCCGACTCACAAGATCCAGAAGATCAGCCATGATCGTATCTACCGATTTAGTATTAACATCATGAATCGCCGGTGCCACCAAACCTCCTTGCCTTAAGGAGATACCCATTCCTGTATGGACTGAGGATGCCGCGTGAAATTCACCCTCAATCCAGAAGCCATTCATTTCAGGAACCTTCATGCAGGCTAAGGCTACTGCCTTCGCATAGAGGGCAGCAGGCAATACCCGCTTGGTAATGGGTTTCTCGGTATTGAGCTTGTCAAGAGCCGCAAGACAGGTTTCCATATTAACTTCAGTTTGTAGATAATAATGGGGAATTTCCCGTTTCGAGCGACTCATACTACTAGCTATTGCAGCCCTCATAGCCGAAGTTTTTTCGTGCTTAGCGGCTACATGATGGGGCACTGTCTTGCTTGGAGCCTGGTCATAATAGTCTTCAACATCTTTACGAGTAATGGTGCCATGGGGACCGCTACCATGGATAAGAGCTAAATCAATATTTTTGGCAGCAGCCATTTTTCGCGCCAGCGGTGAGGCCCTCAGCCTCCGGGAGCGGGGAGGACCTATATTGAGAATTTTGGGTGCGCTCACATCACGATCATTTAACGCAACACTTTTAGCAATATCATGGAGAGTTCTTGAAGACAGCTCTTCCCGTGAAGGAGAGGCTTCTGACAGCGCTGGTTCTGGAGCAGAAGATTCTCCATCGATTAGGGCCAGCACGGTGCCCACAGGGACTTCTCTATCGACCCCAACAAGGGCCTCGCGAAACGTACCTGTATGCCAAACCTCGACTTCAATAATTCCTTTTTGGGTTTCCACCTCTGCTATGATATCACCACGATTGACATGATCACCTGGTTTGACATGCCAAGCTACTATCTTGCCACTTTCCATATCTGCACCCAGGGATGGCATTTTGAATTCTTCAACCATTGTTTTGTACCACCTCTTTAGCCATCTTTACGATACTATCCACCTGTGGAATAGCTGCCGTTTCTAAGTGTTTGGCATAGGGTATAGGAATTTCTTCACTGCATAGCCTAGCTACCGGCGCATCTAGCTCATAAAAAGCTTTCTCCATAATGCGCATGCCAAGTTCTGCGGAAAGACTTCCTGATTTCCAGCCTTCATCTACAATGAGGACATGGTTGGTTTTCTTTACAGCATTGACAATAGTTTCTTCGTCCAAGGGGCGCAATACGCGCAAGTCCACCACCTCGGCTGAGATACCTTCTTCACCCAAAATATTTGCCGCCTCCATCACTTTTGGTAACGATCCGCCATAGGTTAGAATAGTGAGATCACGTCCTTGCTTGTGGATCTGCGCTTTAGCGATATTAAAATCTTCCAGTACATCGGTATCCAAGGTACCCTTCATGTTATAGAGCATCGCATGTTCAAAAATAAGAACAGGATCGCGCTCTTTGAGGGCGGCAAGGAGCATTCCATAAGCGTCATTGATAGTTGCTGGTGTGAGAATTTTTATACCTGGTATATGGGCGTACCAGCCCTCCCAACTGTGAGAATGTTGTGCTGCCAGCTGTTTACCAGCACCAGTAGACATACGGATCACAATGGGGACATTGAATTGGCCACCTGACATATGACATAAGGTTGCTGCGTTATTGATGATCTGATCCAAGGCTAAGAGGCTAAAGTTTACCGTCATCACCTCTACAATGGGCTTCATGCCTCCTAGAGCGGCTCCAATACCTGCGCCCACAAAACCAGATTCTGACAAGGGAGTATCGCGCACTCTTTCGGGGCCATATTTTTTAAACAAGCCGTGAGTTACGGCATAGCTGCCACCATAGCCACCAACATCTTCCCCCATAATAAAGACCCGTTCGTCTTCCCCAAGGGCTCGGTCAATAGCTCTTTTTAATGCCTCTCGGTATGTGATTTCTTCAGACATAATTAACCCTCTTCCGCATAAACAAAACGGTGCAAGTCTTTAATTTCCTCTAAAGCAGCCTGTTGCGCGAACTGAATGGCATCGGCTATTTCTGCAGCAACGTCATTTTTTATTCCTGTAAGGTCAGTCTCAGTAAGAAGATCAAGCTCCTTCAATTTATTTGAGAACAGAAGGATAGGGTCTTGCTTTTTCCACTCCTCAACTTCTGCTTTTTCCCGATAAAGCTCTGGATCGAACATGGAGTGAGCCCGGAAGCGATAGGTTTTACACTCGAGAAAGTAAGGCCCTCCTTCAGATTTAATTGTCGCAATAGCTTGACCCACAGCCTTCTTAACAGCAAGAAGGTCCATGCCATCAACGCTACTCGCAGGCAAATGGTATGACTCAGCTTTTTTTACTAAATTAATTTCTGACTCGGAACGCGCCAATGCCGTACCCATTGCATAGAGGTTGTTCTCACAAATAAATAATGCCGGAACCTTCCATAACGATGCTATGTTCATGGCTTCGTGAAATTCCCCTTCAGCCATGGCTCCTTCGCCAAAAAAGCAAACGGCTACTTGATCAAGTTTTTGCATCTTAAAGGACAGTGCCATGCCCGCCGCTACAGGGAGAGCTCCGGCCACTATAGCATTACCACCAATGAACTTGGTGTTCTTATCAAATAGATGCATTGAACCACCACGACCGCGGCTGCAACCCTCCACCTTGCCAAACATTTCAGACATGATGGAACGGGCAGAGATGCCACGAATTAATGCATGACCATGCTCCCGGTAGGTCGCAAAAATAGCATCATCAGGAGTCAAGGATTCAATAGCTCCTACAGCTATAGCTTCTTCCCCAATATAAAGGTGAAGAAACCCTCTAATATTTCCAGCGGAATACTGCTCGGCACAAGCTTCCTCAAACATCCTAATGCGAAGCATTTGCTTTAAGAGGTGATGACCCTCATGGCGATCAATCATGGTTTGTTCCCCCCGTTGTCGTAGGATCTTGCTCTAGGGTAGAGGTATCCCCTTCAGGCAAGCCCATCTCTCGCGCTTTTAGTAGACGCCGCATGATTTTACCACTGCGCGTCTTTGGTAAACTTTCTTTAATCTCAATCTCTCGCGGTGCTACCGCTGGTCCAAGTTTTTTACGAGCAAATCCCATAATATCGCGGTGCACCTCTTCAGAAGCTGTGTAGCCCCTATTGAGGGTTACAAAAGCTTTTACCATCTCCATCAATACAGGATCAGGTTTTCCTATGACCGCCGCTTCCGCAACGGCAGGATGTTCTATTAAAGTGCTTTCAACCTCAAAGGGACCAATAAGGTGTCCTGCAGATTTAATGACATCATCGGCGCGGCCAATAAACCAAAAATAACCATCACTGTCTCTTTTGG
>JBNKNM010000126.1:0-15285 GCA_050293845.1 Pseudobacteriovorax sp.
TGCTAGTGGTCTGGTCAACTAGTCTCCCTTGCGAGTCACCTCACAAGCCCCCTCCTTTAGGTGGGGGTAATTGACCGATACTCGTAGTTTGCCATGAAAATTCCAGTGATGATATTGTCCCCCAGCTATTAAGCAATATGGGGTCGTTGCGAAGTCCGTGACCAAAGCCAGTGGCGTCGATTACAGGAATTTGTGTCCTCTCATGAATCTCACGACATAGTCCCTCTTTACTGAGTAGCTCAAAGGATTCTAAGCCTACAAAATCGCCTAGTATAATGCCTTTGACTCCAGTCAAGGAGCCACTTTGTTGCCACTGCTTGAAGCAGCGCAGTATTTTAGGAGGGGATTCATTCACGTCTTCGAAAAACAAAAGGTAGCCGGGAAATTCGCGAGGTAGGAAGGGCGTTCCTATAAGCTGAGTCAATACTGACAGACAGCCTCCAAATATTTTCCCCGTTTGTACTGCACCAAGCCCCCAGCTACCCACAACGGGAAAATTTCCGTGCCAAGGAGCGGTGCCGGCTAATAAGGCGAGGAGTTTTTGTGACGAGGGGGACAGAGGGTCAGACCAGTACTTGGTATTTGGCATAGGGCCGTGAACGCATGTCCATGTAGTGTTAACGGAAATGGCACTATGTAGAGCTGAGATATCTGAAAATCCGACCACGATCTTCGGCTTAGATCTAGCCACATTCTGCCAGTCAATTTGGTCAATGAGATCACTTGAACCATAGCCGCCGCGTCCACAAAGGATGACATCGGTGTCTGGGTGCGTGAAAGCATCTGTAAGTTCCTGAAGTCGTTTGCTTATATTGTTTGCCTGCCAGAGCAGCCGGGAATCGCCTGCTGGTGCACTGTAGTCAATATGAAAGCCTAAGTTTTTTAGTTCTAATATTTTTTCATCCAGGGTATCGTCAGGAGCTTTGCTGGCGGGATGGATAATTTTAATTCGCTTCATGCTTCCTAAGACCTATATGTTTTACAAGACAAGCTTCTCATGGGGGATAAATCATGGGTTACAACTATGATTGTCGGTTATTCACAGGTTATAAACCTTGTAAGTATAAGATGGATTGTGCAGGCTGTCATCATTACGATCCTGTGGATCAACGGATTGCTGTGGTTAGTTTGGAAGCTATGGGAGCTGTGCTACGCTCCACCTGTCTGCTGCCAGCTATCAAACGTAAATACCCTCAAAGTCATATTACCTGGGTTACACTAAAAAATGCAAAGCCTTTGCTGGATAATAATCCCTATATAGACAGGCTCGTGGCATTGGACCCTGTAAACTATCCTCTATTGCAAAAACTTAAGTTTGATCATCTTTATGCAGTGGACAAGTCAGCCCAAGCAGGTGCTCTCGCAGCTATGATGCATGCTAATCATAAATGGGGTTTTGGCGTCGATGAAAATGGTGTGATCCGCCCCTTTACAGAAGAAGCGGATTATCAATACTCTTTGGGGCTAAATGATCATTTAAAATTCTTTGTTAACGAGAAGGCAGAAACCCAGCAAATCACAGAAACCATGGGATTAGAGTGGGCGCGGGACCCTTATATTTTGGAGCTGACGACGGGTGAAAAAGATGACGTGCAGAAGTGGCGAACGAATATTCTTCGTGAGGCTAATGCTAAAAAAATCATAGGCTATAATACTGGGTGTTCGGTACTATTTCCATACAAGAAATTCACGGTCACACGTGCTGTAGAAATTATTCGTGAGTGGCGCAATCGCTTTCCTGACTATGCGATTGCCCTTTTGGGTGGCCCTGAGGATAGTGATCGGCAGGAGCAAATGAAATCCTATTTTTTGGAAGATCCTAAAGTAGTAAACACGCCAACAACTCAAGGTTTGCGGCAAGGAGTAAAGTGGATGGCAACTAGCGATCTAGTCCTTTCTGGCTGCTCCTTGGGTCTGCATATTGCGATTGCCTTGCAAAAGCCAGCTATAGCTTGGTTTGGGGTATCTTGTAGCCAAGAAATCGACCTATACGATAAAGGTCATAAACTAGTTGCGGACGTGCCTTGCACACCCTGTTGGCGCAAGTCTTGTGATAATGAACCAAAATGCTTTAATGCGGTTTCTAGCGAAAAAATAATGATGGCTACACAACGCATTAAAAAAGATTTTCTATAGTATAATCAATAGATTATATTAAATCCCTCGGGGTGACGAGACCGTCAAAGCCGTCCTTGCATAACTAAAACGCTTCCGGTTTGCAAGGCTGGTGGCAGAGTTAAATTTTCCCTATACTGAAAATATCCGCAAAGTTGAATGAGCGATACAGCACTAGGTGGAGGTGGCCTCTAAATGTCCTTCATTACCGATAGGTACTATCAAATACTGGAAAATCACCGTTTATATCAAGTCGTCGTGTCCCAGAGATCTTTAGCCTACTTTATGGAACGTCATGTTATATGTGTTTGGATATACCATGCGCTATTACAGAGTCTATATCAGGAAATTATCGAAGGCATGCAGGCCATTAACACTGATGATAAAAAGGAGTGCGTGCGTCTTGTAACCGAAGTTGTGCTGGATGAAGTTGTAGAAGATTTAGGTGATGGCCACTTTCAAAGCCATCTCGAGCTGTATGTGGAGGCCATGGAAGATGTTGGGGCTAATGTTTCCACAATACTGACTTTTTTCGACATGGTGGAGAAAGGTTTTAGCTTACGCCGCTCCTTAGAGTTGGCAAAATTTCCAGCAGAATGTGTATCTTATGCGAAGCGGATGTTGCCCTATTTTACCGAGCCGGCATTCAAAAAGGCCGCTGCATTGTTTTATGAAGGGGAGCCATTTATCCCCGACACCTTTTTATCCAATATTGAAGCCATGCTCCCCAAAGTCCCTGTGAACCATTTATTAGACTATTTTGAAAGCCATATTGAAGGCTTAAAAAGGCCAGGATTTTCAGCTTCGGGTAGGCTCGTGGAAATTCTCTGTATGGCGGATAATCGCTATCACCAGCAAGCAGAAAGAGTTGCTGAAAAAGTGATGAAAGCACGGATAGAGCTATGGAATCATATCTTGATGAACGTCGATCATGACTATTTGCACATGCCCAATCTTACCGTAATTCCAGGAGGTAAAGCCATGCTCCTAAGATAGGACGAGCGGCCCCACGCCCCCTTTTTCTATGATTTCTCCAAGGTGGTGGCAAGTGAAGTGCGCTCCTGCAGCTTGTAAGCTTTCTGCATTGTGCTGCGTACATACTCCGACGGTAGTCATTTTTGCAAAGTAGGCTGCTTTAAGGCCGGGTATACTATCTTCGAATACAAAAATGCGGTTGTGGTCTGCAAAGGAAAACCCCAATTTTTTAGCACCCATAAGATATGGTGAAGGATCAGGTTTGGGCTTGGTATAATCTTCAATACCAAAGAAAAAGGGAACATTTAAATCATGATGAGACAATATTTTAGAAATAAATTCCCGGCTGGCATTACTGACAATTCCAAAACTCATGCCCAGATTTTGTATGAGCTGCAAAAACTTTTTTGTTCCGGGAAGTAGATTAACATCATGTATGTGATTCATCACTAATGTGGATTTTTTTGCAGCTAGCTGATCTTTGCAGTAAGGCTTATGGGCAAATTGGGACAATGTTGATGCAATATATCGTGTGGATTTCCCTATCTGAGCAAAAAGTATCTCTGTAGGAAGGTCCTGCTTAAAAAGCAAAAAATATGATTTTTTCCAAGCTTCTAAGTGAATTGGTAGGGAATCTACGAGAACGCCGTCAAAATCAAATAGTATTGCCATCTCTGAGGGTTTCAAAAGTCCTCCTTTCTCAGGTATAAAGAAGAATTGATACTACAGTAAAGAGGACTTGTCATGGGCATCTAATTGAAAGGCATTGGGATATGGTACAAAGACTCATTAAAAATTCTACTGTAAAGGTGACAGAGGCTCTGCAAGCCGCACTCATGGAGTATGCAAATCAGCGAAAGTCCGTGGTTGGCCCCGAAGGCATACTTGTAGCTTTATTGGACCAGAAAGATTCCATTGCCATAAAAATTATAAATAATCTGGACTTGGATTCAGGAACCGTGCGCGCAGAAATCGTCGATATGGCCATCGCTGCTATTAATGCTCTACCCCAATTCCATCCAGGGCAAGTTAGCCAGATACGCATGACCAAGGAAGTAGAGAACTTGTTTGAAGCTGCCGATCGGGAGCGGCGACGCATGGGCGACGCCTTTATATCAACGGGAGCCCTCTTCTTAGCGTGCTTTGATCATGCGGTACCAGGGAACGAAAAAATTCTAACGAGTGTGGATCTCAACTATAAGGATTGTGTCAAAGCCCTTGATGATATCAGGGGTAACCAAAAAATTACTGACCGAGAAGAGGAGTCTCGCCGTTCGGTCCTACAGGAATATACTGTTGATCTTACTTACCTAGCGAGAAAAGAACAGCTGGACCCTGTTATTGGCCGGGATGCCGAGATCAATCGTGTCATCCAAATATTGTCCCGACGGAAGAAGAATAACCCTCTGTTATTAGGGGAGCCTGGTGTTGGAAAAACTGTGATTGCTGAGGGACTGGCTAATCGTATCGCTTCAGCTGATGTCCCTGAGTATCTGTCGGATAAACGCATCCTTTCCCTTGAAATTGCCAGCTTAATCGCGGGAGCTAAGATGCAAGGCGAGTTTGAAGAGCGATTGAAAACAGTAAAAGATGAAGTGATAGCCTCGGAAGGGCAAATTATCTTATTTATCGATGAAATTCATACGGTGGTAGGAGCGGGGAGATCTTCCGGGGGGCTGGATGCCTCAAATATGCTTAAACCTGCCCTTGCGCGGGGACAGCTGCAATGTATCGGAGCCACCACTAATAAGGAGTATAAGCAATATATCGAATCGGATAAAGCTTTAGAGCGTCGCTTTCAACCTGTTCGCATCGAAGAGCCCAGTGTTGAAGATACTATAGAGATTCTCAAAGGAATACGGGGACGGTATGAGAATCATCATAAAATTCAGTATGCTGATGATGCTTTGATAGCTGCCACCGAACTATCCCAGAAGTACATTCTCGATCGCAGTCTCCCGGATAAGGCCATTGACCTCTTGGATGAGGCGGGTGCTGAAAAGCGCCTCAAGGTAATTTATAGCCCTCCTGAAGTTCGAAAAATTGAAAAGGAGCGTTTAGAACTGTTGGATCAAAAATCAAAAGCTTTCAATGAACAGGATTTTGAGAAAATGTCTAGCTTTCAAATGCTGCTTGCTCAATTGGATGAGTCCCTAGAGGAGCTAAGACGGCAGCATAAGGAAAGCACCGAGCAGGTAAATAATGTAGTAGATCGCGAGAATATAGCAGCCTTAGTGAGCCGTCAAACCGGCGTTCCAGTTACAAAAATGATCGCCCAAGAGGCGGAAAAGCTGCTTCACCTAGAGAAACACCTTCAGAGCCGTGTTATAGGGCAAGAACATGCTGTTAAATCGGTTGCTAACGCCATTCGTCGCAATCGTTCTGGAATCAAAAATACCGATACTCCCATTGCTTCCTTTTTGTTTTTGGGCCCCACGGGGGTGGGAAAAACAGAGCTTGCCAAAGCTATCGCATCAGAGGTGCTGGACTCTGATCATAGGATCATTCGTATTGATATGTCCGAATATATGGAACGTCATGATGTAAGCAAATTGATTGGATCACCCCCCGGATATGTTGGTTACGGCGAGGGGGGACAGCTTACAGAAAAAGTGCGAAGGCAGCCTTATTCTGTGGTGCTGTTTGACGAGTTTGAAAAAGCCCATCCCGACGTATTTAATCTTCTTTTACAAATCCTCGATGAAGGTTGGTTGACAGATGCAGAAGGTCAACGGATTAGCTTTACCAATACTGTAATTATTGGTACCTCAAACTTAGGTTCCGAAGTCTTAGGAGAGAAAAAAGCTCCCATCGGTATCGGTTCCCACGTAACTCCATGGTCGAAGGATGATGAATCAAAGGAAATATTTAAGGTTGTCAAAAATTTTCTTAGACCAGAATTTATCAATCGCCTCGATGAGATCATTATTTTCAATAAACTTGGTGAGCATGAATTTGAAAAAATCCTTGATCTTATCTTGAAAGATTTGAAATCCCGTATGTCCCATATGGGAATAGAATTGATCATTGATGAAGAATCAAAGAAATATATTATCGACTCCATTGATACCAATCAATATGGGGCAAGGCCATTAAAAAGGAAAGTTCAGGATCTTGTTGAAAATGAAATTGCCAATATCCTGATCGGAGCTGATCCTAAGGAAATCAAGAGTATTAAAGTTGGTGTTGACAATGGTGATTTGTCTCTGAAACCTCAATAATGATGATCTAAATTTCCTATGTAGCGCTGAGTTAGGCGAAAATTGCGGCTAGGGTCAAATATTTGACCCGATGGCTAAGTAA
The DNA here is from genome assembly GCA_050293845.1 of Pseudobacteriovorax sp. Classification (GTDB taxonomy): domain Bacteria; phylum Bdellovibrionota_B; class Oligoflexia; order Oligoflexales; family Oligoflexaceae; genus DT-89. The sequence goes on from JBNKNM010000126.1 coordinate 6,394, forward strand.
GATAAACATTGATACCATTAATCCGGGATCTGAAAAAATGGCGAGATGACACCTTTGCCCCTCTTGGTAGTTTTGGTGCGGTATGGCCATCTATCAGGACGCAAGGCTCGATAGTACATCACCGCAATGAACTCCCGTAAAATGATAAAGTTGTATTTTGCAGCAATGTCTGAGTCGGGGTTAATTTTTCGCATTCAGGTTGATAGGGTTTACTTCAGCGGAGGGTCTATGGCTGAGCAATGGATGTCCATTGTCGAATACGCTCGTACTTTTGCGATATCGGATATGACTGTCCGACGTAGAATTAAAAATGGCAAGCTCAACGCTGTACTTCGTGATGGAAAATATTACATTCAGATCAATCCCGATCATGTGTCTCATGAAAGTCCTGATACCGAGATCAGGCCCCTTAGTCCTTCCCCAGTATCAGCTCCTGTTATGGATATGAAAGCTCCTTCTCCCTATGGGGTCAATAAGGGTGGCGCTGTCTTATCCCCGCGCGGCTGGCATCAAAATCAGCAAGAATCAACCTCAGGAATCATAGCAAATCCAGTGCACCAAGGGGATGGAGTAGATATTAAAGGCCTCGTAGATTATTGTAATCGGTCTTTGAGTAGGATTGCATCCATCGAAAGGCACCTAAACGATACATACCAGAGTAAATTAGCCCGCATGGAGGCTGAACTACGTAGTAAGGATATGGAGATCGCTCAACTGAAACAGAGGGTTGAAGATCTGCAAATTCTAATCAAAATGTATGATGGCAGTCGCACCTAATCCTCGAAAAAAATAAGACTAGAATCTCCATAGGAATAAAATCGATAGCTGTTTTCAATAGCGAATTGATACAGTGCCTTTGTTTTATCATATCCCACGAGGGCTGAAATTAGCATGAGCAAAGTACTTTCAGGCTGATGGAAGTTCGTCATGATCCCGGCCAATATTTTTGAGCGATAGCGTTCTGCGCGTGTCTTGGGATATATGAATAGGTCTGTAGACCACCATTGCTCTGCTTTATCAGCAAGTTGATCCATGGTGGTTAAAGAGAGGAATGATTCCATAGATCGGAAACTAGTGGTCCCTACAGTAAAGATGGGGATTTTTTGCTGGTAGGCCGTGTAGATGGCTTGCCAGCTGTCCTGGGGAATGAAATATTTTTCAGCGTGCATCTCATGTTGATCAAGCTGTTCTGTTTTGACTGGTAGAAATGTCCCGGCACCCACATGCAATGTGATGTCGACAATTTTGATTTTGCTTTGTTGAGAAAGCTTTTCGCAGAGCTCTGTAGTGAAATGCAGCCCTGCCGTTGGTGCCGCCACACTTCCACGGGGACCAGCATATACCGTTTGATAGGACTTTGTGTCTGCGCTTTGCGATGCCGGTAACGGATGCTCTCGCTTGATGTAAGGGGGAAGCGGGATAAAACCCTCGTCTTCAACAAAACCATAAAAGTCCTCCCAAGTCAGGGGGAAGCTGATAGTGAAATATGGCGTTGTTGCTGAATGCACCTCCTCCACGGTACCCACTGTGGTACCGAAGTAAATGTCCACCGAAGGCTTAAGCTTTTTCATGGGTTTGCCGATGGCTTTCCATTTACAAGTTTTGGAATGACTGAGGGGCTCAATCAGCATAATCTCCACCCTTCCCCCATGCTTTGTTTTGCCAATGATCCGGCTGGGAATGACGCGACTATTATTGCGTATGATGACGGCTTCTTGGGGTAAATAATCAAGCAAACGATGCACTTTGGTATTGATAAACTGCCCCCCTCTAGCAACAAGAAGCTTGGCTTCCGCTCTATTTTCAAGGGGCTGATGAGCGACCAGCTCGGGGGGGAGATCATAGTGAAAGTCTTTTTTACTGAGGCTCATAAGTTTCCTATACAATAAAAAGTGGTTTGCCATCTAGGGTACCTGTCCAGGGTAATCGATTTAGTTCCCCCACCCGTCGCGCCTCGCTAAAGTAGCCGGTTGCATCCCCATAGGCATAAAGTAAGGGGTCATTCTGTAATTGCTTGGTGAGCTGCTTAAGGGACTCCTCTCTGCCTGACATGACACTAATACACCAAGGGTGGGGTGCGAAGCAGGAGTGGAGGGGGAGGAGAGGATCTCCGCTCTTATCCAACCATAAAACGCCGCTGTGATCGCGGTAGATGGGAACGTCTCCTTGCTTCTGATACTCCTCAAAGAGTTGAAAAGTGCGAATCTTGTGGGGCAGAGGTAAGGCCATGGGCTTTAAATCTGCTACTTGTTGGCAGGCTTCTGCAAAACTATGCTGGGAATCCGGACTGAATATGAAGATGCCTCGGGAAGACAAGCAGCCCAATCCAGATAAGCTATAGATGTCTTTTTGGATTTTTTCTAAATCCGTTGCCAAAGAACGGCTGTCGATAATATCAAACGCAAATTTACTACCAAACCCCTGTACCTTTAAGGCCGTTTCCTTTCTTACACATTCTATGGTTTGGTCGGAGCCAAAAAGAAAGCAGGCATCAAATTGCTGATGACTACTCGCATCTAAGCGTTCGTGTGAAGGCATGAAATTCAGCTTGGCTCCGCTGGCTTCAATAAAGGCTTTAAAAGCATTAAAAAATTTCTGGTGGGTGCGCGTGGCCCGTAATGTCACCTTTAGATTCAGACAGATCGCTAATACCACAGGATAAATGACCGCCAGGGGATGAGTCTGCGGGGATACTATCAGCCAACGCTCGGGGGTTTCCCTATTAAAGGTCTTTTCTACAGCCCGATACCACTGAGAGAGGCCTTGTGGAATATCTGCTAACAGATCTTCAATAGCCCATTGCACCACCTGGTCCATTTCAAAACTGGTTTTAAGTATCTTTTTAATATGATCTGAAGATAACCATAGTGCTAGGTTTTTATAAAAAAAATGAATCCTTTTAGGGATTATGGTCGCTTGCCAGTGAGTACTTTTAGAGCCCGCAGCTACCTCCTGGATGTGTTGTGATAACAGGCTTTCAGCGTTAAGAGAGCAGCCTTTTAAAACTGTATTTGGCAAGCGCCCGCAGAGCGTGAAGCTGCCATCGGCCTTTAAGTCGACTAGGTCCTGGGTGCGTATGCTCCCAGAGCAGTCAATGCGCAGTGGATCATGGATCACAAGAGCTCCTCTGCCTTCCTTTAGAACCTTTGCAGAATCTTGCTGGACTCCTATAGCTACCCAGCTGGGGAATCGAAACCGCCGTCCTTCCTGACTTGGAATTTCATATGCCTGGCAAGCCAGTTCACACATACCATACTCACTAATAATGGGGATACTTTGATGGCGGCTTGCAAAGATTTTTTGTATGGCATCATGCAGCTCTGATCGCGATACTTCGCGGGTGCGGCCTTTGGTTCCTCCCGTTTCGATGACAATACTTCCGGGAGGAAGGGGGCAGTGGTAACCTGAGTCGTACAACTCAATAAAGTGAAATCCGGTCCCAAAGACCCATACCGGAGATTGCAGGCCCGGTTGCGGTCTAGAAAAGCTGACCGGTGAAGAAGCGGCAATCCACGTGATCATTTGAGCTAGGCTAGAATTGCGCCACTCTGTTGCAGGGGGAACAAGACTATAGCCTTGTCTTGTCCTGGGGTCAGAAAAATAGTGTTTTAGTACCTCGTGGAATATAGTAACTGAGCTAATTTGGTATAATTTTAATCCCGCGCTTGAAAATTGTGACTGGGATCTCAAGGATTCCGTTGTACCGCTGGATAAGAATTTGTGGGGCAACTGGTCGGGAAATAATGTTGCTGGTTGGGACTTAAACCATTCGATAGGATAAATGGGTCTTTGGGCCGGCAAAGCGGGGTTTTGATCCCATAGGGGACGAGCTATGACCTGTTGCCATAGTTGCTGATTGCTTGCATTCAGGCTGTTTTGTTCTGCATCCACCACAGTTTTGACTCCATCGTAAAACCCCTTCCTCAGAAGCTCCTGCAGAGAGAACAGGGAGGGGGATACAAGATGACAAAGTGAGTTGTTAAACGAACTTCCATTTACTATATTCTTTAGTGCTGGCCAATAACGATCATGCATCGGATATCAATAGCTTTCAAACCATTCATAATAGAGTAAGCTTAAATATCTATGCATCCCTTTGTGATGCCAAATCAACGGTGTATATAACGATTTACCACCAAAGGCAAGTGAGTAATGTCTGCAAATTATCAACTTAAACTAGATCGCTTTGAAGGGCCTTTGGATCTGCTCCTGCATCTGATCAAGGTTAATGAGATTGACATCTTTAACATCGATATTTTCCTGTTAGCAACCCAGTATATTCAGTACCTTAGAACAGTGCGCTATGACGATCTCTCTGTAGCAGGTGAGTTTCTTGAAATGGCCGCCACCCTTGTGGAAATAAAAACCCGGATGTTGCTACCTCGTAATGACATTGGCAGCGCTGGAGATGAGAGTGAGGATGAGGACCCGACCAAGACTCTGCATGAAAGGCTGCTTACTTATGAAAGTTTCAAGGGGGTGGCAGAGTTTTTAGGACACCGTCCTCGCTATGATATTATTATTTGTCAGTCCCCTGAACCTAAAAGGCTAGCTCCGCTGTATGAACATATCGAGGCTCCTCTGGAAGGTGATACCACCTCTTTAGTCATTCTCTATGAACAGATGCTGAAGGGGCTGGCAGAGCGCAAACCTCCAGCCAAGGTTGAAGCAAAGATGCATATGGTGACGGTCGATCAAAAGATCCAGGAGCTGGAAAAACTGATCGAAACAGTTAAGTTTGCTCTATTTCAAGGTTTTTATAAAAAATTTCGCTCCCGCTATGAGCTTGTAGTCTATATTTTGGCTGCCCTGGAACTTTCTAAGGGCGGAAAAATAAGGCTCCTTCAGCAGGAAATTAATGGGCCTATATGGCTTTATCGCAGCGATTTCGACCGCAAAAACCTCCCTATTGGCGCAGCTAGGTTAGCAGAAGATCAAACAATTAGGAGTCCAGAGAGTTGACCGATAAGAAAAGACCCGACCAGGACCAAGAAACTTCCTTTGCGGACTTTGAGTTCGAGGCTGAGTTAGAAAGCTTGGCTGCGGAGGTTACAGGCACAGACCTTGGTGACAAGGGAGGTGATCCCCCGCAGGCCGCCGCAATTGCAGCACAGGAAGATGGTGTAGATGATAGTCTTGAGCATACCATTATGGTGAAGGAGTCTTCCCCCGTTGATATTTTTATAGATGCGACGGGGAAGGCCGATCAGGAGCAGGCGGATCACAGCTTGACATTTGCAGAACAGGAAAGTGATGGGCTTTGCTTTACCGAGCAGTTAAGCCTACAGGGGCAAGTGGAGGCGATACTTTTTGCTAGCCCAAAACCTATGAAACCTTCTGAAATAGCGGACATTATTCAAGATGAAGATCATGACATTGCGGTGGCCGATGTCGAGGCTGTTATCACCCACCTAATGCGCCAATATGAGGAGTCCGGAGGAGGCTTCACCCTTATTCACGAGAAAGGAGTGGGATATCAGTTTCAAACGGTACCAGCAGCAAGTCGTCTCATGGAAAAAATGTTTTCTAGCAGACCGCGGCCCTTATCCCGTGCGGCTCTTGAAACCCTCTCCATCATTGCCTATCGGCAACCAACCACGCGTGCGGAAATAGAATATGTTAGGGGTGTCGACGCAGGGTCCATCATCAAGAATCTTTTGGATAGAGAGCTCATCAGGTGTGTGGGGCGCAAAGAGGATGCCGGTAGGCCCATGGTATTTGGTACAACAGCTGAATTTTTAAAGGTTTTTAACTTAAAAACCCTAGGAGACTTACCACCGTTAGCTTCTTTCCAGCCACCCTCAGATATACTCAAAAATAGTCAAATTGACATTAAAGGCCCTGTTGATGTAGAAGAGTTCGTCGGAGACCAAGATCAGGAACAGCCGGAAGTTTCCGTAGGCCTTGAACAGGAGCTTCCAAGGGCTGCAATTAGCGATGAACAGGATGATGACGAAACGCCACTGCAATCTGAAGCAGATAGTCCCTCGTTTGTTGATAACGCATCAGCTAGGGAACTGGTCGATGGTTCAGAAAGGGATGAAGATCCACCAGTTCCAGGGACATCTGTAACGGGTGCGACTCAATTTGACTTTAATGAAACGGAACAAAACAATGACAGCAATAAGAATTCAAAAATTTCTCTCCCAACAAGGGATAGCCTCAAGGAGGGAAGCTGAAGGATGGATCCAAGATGGTCGGGTTAGCGTCAATGGAAAGCTAGTACTTACTTTAGGAGCTAAAGTTGATCCTGAGCACGATGAGGTCGCTATCGATGGCAAACTCGTTAGTAAAAGCCCTCTTCCAAAAGTGTATTGGATGCTGAATAAGCCAGATTTGTATTTAACAAGTCATAAGGGTGATGAGAACAAGCAAACCATATTTGATCTTCCTGCTTTGAAGTATGTTCCCTTTAAAGTCAATGCGGTAGGTCGTCTTGATTACAGGACTGAAGGCTTACTGCTTCTATCAAACGATGGCGATTTTATTCATCGTCTCACGCACCCTAAGTTCAAGGTGCCACGTTACTACTACGCACTAGTAAGTCATAAACTCAGTGCTGAGCAGCTTAAAAATGTAAGATCAGGGGTTGCGCTGAGTGATGGTAAAACCGGACCCATTGAAATACAATTTGCCCAGGGCATGAACCTAGGCAAAAGCACGGGAAGCTGGTATTACCTAAAAGTTCATGAAGGAAGAAATCGGTTGGTGCGCCGGATTTTTGAGCACTTCGATTTCAAAGTCATTCGTTTGGTACGAGCAGGGTTTGGTGACTTGAGACTACCAGATAGTTTGGCGTCTGGAGAGTATAGGCAATTAAATTCTGCACAGATAAAGCAACTAAAAAAAGCTGTGGGATTAAAATAGTGAGGAGTAGCATATGAAATTAGCAACAAAGAGAAACGAAACTCGCGATGGTCAGCTGGTGATAGTTTCTCAGAGTGGTGAACGCTATGTTGCGGTACCAGAAATTGCTCATCATTTGCAGTATGCATTGGATCACTGGGATGCAGTATTACCCTCTCTCGAAGGCGTTTATCGAGATTTGAATACGGGCAAACTAACTGGAGACACCTTTCAACCCGAGGATTTTATAGCTCCACTACCTCGTGCCTACGAATGGGTTGATGGATCTGCCTACATCAATCATATCGTTCTAGTTCGTAAGGCTCGTGGTGCCGAACCCCCAGCGACCCTGGAAACGGACCCTTTGGTTTATCAGGGAGGTTCCAGCCGCTTTCTGGCCTCTTGGGAAGATATAGAACTTGCCAATCCGGACTGGGGGTGCGACTTTGAGTCGGAAATCTGCGTTATTTTGGGTGATACTCCCCAAGGGGTAAAAGCCGAGGAAGCCGAGAAGTATGTGCGGTTGGTCGGTATCATGAATGATATATCCCTAAGGAACTTGATACCAGGAGAATTGGCGAAGGGATTCGGTTTTTTCTGTTCAAAACCAGCTTCAGCCTTTGCTCCCATTTTGGTAACTCCCGATGAGTTAGGCGATAAATGGCGAGGGGGGCGTTTGCACCTTCCCCTCATTACCCACTATAATGGAAATAAATATGGTGATCCTGATGCCGGTCCCGAAATGCACTTTTCATTCTATGACCTTATAGCCCATATTAGCAAAACGCGCTCTTATACGGCGGGAACCATTTTAGGGAGCGGCACAGTAAGCAACGAAGATCGTAGCCGAGGTAGTTCCTGTCTCGCTGAAAAGCGAATGATCGAGAAAATCGATACTGGTGCCATAGCAACACCATTTATGTCATATGGTGATACGGTTGAAATCGAGATGTTTGATACAGCTGGAGCCTCTATATTTGGTAAAATATCACAAAAAGTAGTGCCACCAGCCCAGGATAAATAATCGCAGTCTAGGGATCTTCTTTCAGCAGTCTGAGGGAAGGTTCCGGTGGACCTTATGGACGCTCGCCTGAGCTGTGGGCATGATTATGATATTGTCAATATTAACATGGTCTGGGCGTGACGCTACAAATACAACACTCTCAGCAATATCCACTGCGGTAAGCGGTGTTAGCCCCTCATAAACTTTATCGGCTTTCTTTTTACTACCCAGACGTACAATAGAAAATTCAGTTTCTACCATACCAGGATCGATGGAAGATATGCGAATTCCTGTACCATTGAGTTCTAATTTTAAGGTTTTATATATGGCCTTAACGCCATGTTTGCTAGCGCAATATGGTCCTCCGCCTTCGTAGACTTGATGTCCAGCAATGGAGCCAATGAAAATAATGTGGCCAGACTTTCGGGGTTTCATGTACTGCAGCGCTGCCTGGCTCATACGGAGGACCCCAAGGACGTTGGTATCAAATATGGTTTGCCAGTGATCTTCTTTGCCGTTTGCAATGGGGTCGGTCCCTATCACTAGTCCAGCATTATTGACTAGGATATCTGGCGCGCCCCACGCTTGATATGCTGTATCACAAAAGGCTTGGATACTATTTCCAGAACAGACGTCAAGGGAGTGCTTTAGGATTGTTCCGCTACTAGCCTCCTGTTCCAATTTAGCTAGACGTTCGACGCGTCTAGCCCCAATAACAACTTTGCAGCCCAACTGAATAAATTCCTTGGCGCAAGCATAGCCAATGCCAGAAGAGGCTCCTGTGATCCAAACGACTTTTTCTTGTAGCCTATTCATCCGTTAGTCCTTAGAGCGCTTAACAACAACGGACCTGTCGTTACCCTCGCCTCGAGATATAGACTCGAAACCTTGAGAAATGGCGTGTTTATGCTGCAGGCGTCGATAAAAACTATTGGTAGGTGATAGTACTACTTCTTCTAGAGAGTTGTCCTTTTTGAGTTTTTTGACGGCATTATTGACGTCAATCAAGGCATTTTTTTCACGATTGATGGAAGTACGGCGGT
>JBNKNM010000127.1:0-15267 GCA_050293845.1 Pseudobacteriovorax sp.
GCTTAAAATTGAAATCGGTGTGAAGAAATTCTCTATAGATTTGTTTAAGAGTCATCTTATGTAATTTCTTAATAGGAACCTTAGGATCTTCACCACGATACTCAACAAGAGCAACACGCCCGCCAGGTTTTAAGGTTTGCAGTAGGGAGACCAGCATCTCATGGGGATGAGAAAATTCATGATATACATCGACCAGCAAGGCAAGATCTATGGAGTTAGGGGGCAAACGCAATGATTTGATAGTGCTTTGCCTAGGAACAATATTCTGAACCCTATTATTCTGAATTTTCCTGGCAATAGCCTTAAGCATCTTTTTTTGAATATCGAGAGCAAAAACCCGCCCCTTTTTCCCTATTTTTTTTGCCATTAGCAGCGATAAAACGCCACTTCCTGCACCTACATCTGCGACTATCATTCCAGGTTTTAAGTTAAGTGCATCAATTAATTCCGAAATATCTTCTTCAGATTGACGGCTTTCTCGTTCCAACCAAGGAATACCTGCTGCTCCCATAACCTCTGCGATTTGCCGGCCGCGATAGATTTTGCCTGTTGATTGGGGATGATGCTGTTTTTTATAGGAATAAATCTTAGGCCAGCTCTTGTGATTCGGGAACTCCCGATGATGGCCCTGCATGAAATTTGCCAATAAAAAAACGATGGTGAATCTATAAATCATTCAACGGACCTTTCGCATAAGCACTTAAAATCACAGTTATAAATCCTCTAACATCGTTCAAAGTACCGATATCCTAGCTCACTTAAGTATATCAAAATAGCTGATTGCAAAATTCCACTAGGACTAGCATATCCCGAATCGGAAAAATTGAAAAATAAGTTAATAATTTTAAGGAATTCGAAAAACCTTTGGGTGCCAGGCATGACTATAATATTCGCCAGCACCAGGCTCTTTAAAGCTAATATGGCAGATTTAATATTGTTCTTTTGATGGGAAACAACTAAAATCCTTTTTTGCTTGTTTGTTCATTTCATATCCTAGAAATACTATTTCAATCGGTGAATGGAGCACAAACCGTAATATAAAATCACGGGAGCAGACATTATGATCTCCTCAAAATGCTATACACCTAAAATGATTGAGTATTAACAGCAGCAATCCGAACGCCTGAGCAAAGAGTAGATTAAAGATCATGGAAAAGGCTTGAATAGTGAATATAACGTACTTTACATTCCTACCATTTGATAAGCTGAGTAATATTCAGCTCTATAAAATCCTTGAAGCCCGTCAAGAGGTGTTTCAAATCGAGCAAGGAATTCACTATAATGACTGTGATAAACTAGACTATCAAGCCTGGCATTTATGTTTGTGGTCTAAAGATGGAGAAGAACTTATGGCCTACCTACGCTTGCTCCCTCCTTCCCCACAAAAAAAATATCATTCTGTTGGTCGGGTGCTAACGACATCGCGATACCGCGAACAAGGTTTTGGTAAAGCTCTTATGAATGAACTTCTCACCCAATATCAAGAAATTATTGATGATGTACCTCTTACAATGTCTGCTCAAGCATATCTTCGCGAGTTTTACCAGCGATTTGGCTTTTCACCAGAATCAGATGTCTATATGGAAGAAGGTATCGCCCATATCCGGATGACAAGGTATTAGCTTTTTGCACTTGAGCTGGTGGCCTCTCCACAGATTCTTCGAGGCTAAGTGATTGCCTCAGTAAGAAAGAAACTAATGTCACAACCATGGCTGATATTAATATTATCGCAATAAATTTCATTAATAGCACCCTCTGTAACTTAATCAGAATGATTCCCTATCGCAGCATATCTGACGACTCTTTATCACCTCCATTCAAAAACAAATTTATTCAATTATTACTTGCATTTTTAAAAAATACTAAAGATTCAAAAAATGTGAAATATATCGTACATCCCTTAGAACCATGATAAATAGTAAAATCGGTAATGATCGATAATTAGCCTTAAACTTTCCCGCTCAATTAACCGTTAAGAAAGCAAATAGGTAAAATTATGAAAGATGGGCGTGATGAAACTTAGCACCATGATTATTTGTATTGCTATTGGCTTTGGCATAGCTTATTTGGAAGAATCATTTCAAAAGAATAAAGGGTCTATCCAATTAGTACTCCATTCCTCGGATGGAATCACTAGAGACTTAATAAATTTTTACCTTTCCCAAAAACAAGAAGAATTTCTTGATTTATCTAAAAAAGAATAGTCACCTTCCCTTCTGTCTTCTGTCTCGATTAATCACATAAAACGATAATTATTACCCTAGTTAACAAAAATTTCTTAGATCATGCTCCTTTAATCCGAAAAAATGATACGGACATCAGGAGAAAATATAAAATGGCTACGAAGCAAAATATTCTTTTTCGATCATCAGCGAAGCTATATCTTTTTTTACTATTACCACTACTGATCATGTCGCTCATAGTTCTCAAGGTTACAAATGATGGACTTAGTGAAAATTCGAAAATTCTGACCCACGCCTTAGCCATTGACGGAAACATTAATCGTATTACTTCCCTCCTCATTCAACAAGACGATGCTACTAAGGCGATCCTTCTAAATCCCGATGAATTAGTTGAGTTTTCTGAAGCAAAGATTAGTGCTTATGATGAGCATTTACTTCTTCTTAAGAAAATATATACTTCAAGCTATTCTAAAAAGATAAAGAGAATTATTCAAAATCTGATAATGATTGATGCTAAGCAGCTGAAACCCCTTGATTCTTCAATTTTAGAAGAACTTTTTACAAACCAAAGTACTGCAATAACCCGCTACTTCACTGAATACAAACCAATTAAAGAGAAGTACTCAAAGCTTGTCAATCAATTAAAAAGAGTTTCTAAGGAACACGTTCAAAGAGCTACAATAAGTATGGAACAAAAAAACAGATCTGTGATCACCCAGGTCCTTCTTATTCTTTGCATCGCTTCCATTATTGTGGCCGTCACCATACATATTATGACATCGCGAATGATTAGGAGTGCTGATAACAATAAAAAGATCCTTGATACCTTGCACGAAGGTTTATTCTTCTTCGATCAAAATGGGCTTATTTCAGATAACCGCTCTAAAGCAGTATCAGTTCTACTACCAGGTTCCCAGCAAATTCCATCTATTGACTTATTTTTGGCTCAGTACTGCAGTGTAAATCCAAAGGACATCGCCGAATGCATTAAGTTGCTTTGGCACGAAGATGATGATTTCTTTTCTGACTTTGATACAATCATACGCATGTTACCCAAAAATATTCACCTCAAGCTGTCAAATGGTGGTACAAAATTCTTGGAATTAGAATATAAAGCCATCAAAGATTCACATCAAAATCTTAAAAATATTCTAGTAGTTATCAGTGATATTTCTGAAACAGTTAAAGCAAATGTTGAAACTCGTTTGATGACTGAAAGAATTTCAAGAATTTCATTAGCCGTTTCTAACATCGAAGCCTACTATAATTTCTTTGAAGAAGCTATCCACCTATTTAAAGATAGTGATCACAAGTTTTCAAAATTTTCTCATCATGAGCTCCCCACTCTCAAGCATAATCTACATACCCTTAAGGGTATCCTAGCCACTTTCGAATATACGGGATTAGCTACTGATATACATCAGCTTGAATCCCTCTTGAATGATCAAAGTGAAGACCAAAAAATACAAAGACAATGGGATATAGTGAAGGATCGCTGGAAATTTGAATCATCTGATATTGAAGAAACATTAAATTTGAATGAAAATCATCTTCGCATCCAAGTTGATAAACATAAACTACAAATACTGAATAACTATGTAAGAAAGCAAAATAATAAAGACCTTAAAAGATTGGTATACTTGTTACAAACGAATCCTATTAAGGACATTTTCAACATATATGAAAATTTAATTCATCAGCTTTCTAAAAAAGAACCAAACAAGGCAGTTAAGTTAAATTTTGGAAGCGACTCTGATGAACTGTCTTTTGATGATATCAAACCTATTGAGGGTGTCCTTACTCACATATTTCGCAATAGTTTCGACCATGGTATTCTTACCACCCATGAACGAGAAAATTTAGGAAAGCCAGGATATGGCACCATCATGGTGAGTGCATTTATTGTCAATCATGAAAAAATTCACCTTATTATAAAAGATGATGGTGAAGGTATAGATACTAATCTCCTAACTGAAAAAGCAATTCAATACGGAATTTGGGACTTGGAACAAGCTCGATTTGCCACAGAACAGGACAAACTAGACCTCATATTTTGCCCAAATCTATCCACCAAAAACAATGTCACAGAAATTTCTGGACGTGGGGTTGGTATGGATGCTGTAGCCGAAACAATACGTCACCTAGGAGGTAAAATCACTGTTTATTCTGAAAAAGGGATCGGTACTCAGTTCGAAATCACTATTCCCTTCCATTCGGGAACTAAAGCAAAGTCTGCATAGAATGATAACCATCAAAGTAGTCTTTATTCGGGTTTGAAGGGCTAAGGTGTTTCATACACACCTTATAAAGAGTTTCGTTTTTATACCTATTTATAGATATCATATAATGGATCTTCATGCTTGTCAGTCTCACCATTGTCGTTGCAATCTTTAGGGTATAAAACATATTTTGTAGGATGAATAGGAAATTTCAGACCCGATCGACTCCTGACAATCAAATGGTCAGCATTTGCATCTATAATCTGTACCGGTTGCCCACAAAACTTTATAATCATACCTACTCTGGCATTTACACCATATCTAACTCTGATATCCCTGCAACTCATATAATTTCCCTACGAGGTAAATGACACCTTTCAACCCTGTAATTAACTATTACCTCTAGGCCCCGTTTCAAGTCATCTCATGCGACAACAAATAATATAAGATAGGAAATTATTTAACGTATCGTTCTTTTTTTTTTGCTCTTTAATCATAAACGAAAAACAGATTTTTTTTGCTATAATTACAAAGACTTCAATAGAGGACACTTTTTTCTGTAGGTACAAAGTTAAAATTTTTGATGTGGATAAACCTGTTTGTAATGAATCTACAACTTTTGATAGTCAGTAAATTCCACTTCAATACGCATTCTACTAAGAACTAAAGAAATGGCTTAGTTCTATCTATTAAAGCATTCCAAGTAGACAGCAACAGATCTGTCTTTTAGGCTTAAATAATTATTCGAGCCCATAGATAGCACGATTAACAATTATTTTTTTATCTGAGATAAAACTGAAAATCCTGCTGCTAAAGTGTAACTCTACATTAATAGCAGGAAGATCAATATGAAAAACAACCGAATTCGATCATATGATTAGGATTCAATATCATCAACAACAAGAATACTAATTTACAGAACAAACTTAATCAACTTCTTAACATCAATACTTACTTTTTCCATATCTATAGGAACTACTATTAGACATAATCGACCTGTTCAGTTTCTTTCATATTTTAAAGAGAACCATTAATAAAGTTCTGAATACCAGCTTTTTTGATATTATTAAGAAAGTTGGTATCCTTAATAGGACAGTTAGCGCTTCCCCATCTCACAGTATTGAGTGTTTGTCTCGCGGGGCTAGGCATTTTACTCCAAGATATTAATGTGGTTTTCTTTCCATTTTTACCACTATCAGGATGTACTGCATGTGTAGTTTGATCCCGTTTATAAACAACTCCTACAGTATTACCTTGAATATTGTGTAGACCTGGTTGCATAGGTTTTTCTCTATATTTACCATGTGCAGAATAATAAACACGAGATATTTTGCCATCAAATGTTAATATAATAACATCCTCCCAGTCATGGGTATGCCCCAACTCAGCTATAATAAATCCCTTATCCTTAGGATAATACCAGGCATACAAATAAGCGCATACTTTAGCCGATTTTTTTCCTTTCCAGCACTTGGAGTGCACATAAGTCTGACTTTTTGATTGATCATGACATTTTCCTGACTCGGGTCCAGTTGGCTTTAGTCCAGCACTGTAGTTTCCTTGGATATCAACAGCAGGATAGGACTGACATCCATCTTTCGTGCGTATTTTAGGCTGGAATTTGAATTCATCTGCAGAAGCTGAGGCGGGAATTTTTTGTACCTTGTCATGATCAATTTCATTTCCAGCCTTTAACGCTGTGTATTCCTCATAGCCACAAGAAAATGATATTAAACTGATGTTTAAAAGGATAAAAATTGTTTTCAATAAATATTTCATCCCTATAGACTCCTCACGTTCATCAATAAACTCATTTTAGACGAAAGCAAAGCATATTCCTTTCTAGCTAAAAATGTTAACGAAACAATGTTTTTGATTTTTTTAAAAAAACTTCTATCTGCATTCGTCGCAAATCAACTTAGAAATTGACAGGAAATAATCATTATCCAATTAACCTTCAATAATTTCTATATTTAGACTGCATAATAATTTTTCATGGCATTTTTAAGGAGAAAAATCGACAATTAGAAACTAAGTCGTAGTGAAACAACAACAATGCTAATTACAAAAAATGTATATTATAAACTTTGCTACGTCACAATCACCAAAATAACTATCACAACTAGAAGCTTATCTTAATAACAACACAACAAAGAAAATATAGTATATCACACTGCAATCTATGAGCCATTTTAAAACTCATCTATAAAAAAGTGGTATTTTATAACAGGTAATTTAAGCACAAAAAACTATGGTAAGGGTCTTGCAAAAATGTTTATGGAATAATTTTTATGATGTTGAGAGGAGTTTATGATGAATGTATACTTAATAATTTTAAGCATGGGTTTATTTGCGTGTGGTTCTGCTAAACGAGGCGTACAGGTTCAACCAAAAGCACCTGTAAGATCGGATCAAAGCAATCAATTTATAGAAGATGAAGATGAAGATGAAAATGATAGTCAGTCGAAGAAAAAGAATAGTAAAATCAATTCTTGTATTCAAACAATTGGTGAAGAATGCTTAGAAACCAAGGAAAGTACGGATGATGGAGACGTCGTATTTACAGGACATTCTATCCTTAAAAATCCTAAAGTTAGCTTACTTACTAACGTTACAGATCCTGCATTGGTTCGAGTCAGTATTTCGGCTGAAATCATAATAGGAGTAAACCCTTGCCGAGCAAATGGAGTATTACCAGGACTTCAATCTCAGTTGGATGAAAATGTATTGACGGTATCCCCTATTATTAAGGTTCCAGAAGATGTTGCGAATAGATTTTGTGATCCTGAAAAGAATTTCGTTTATGCTGAAGCCCGCATTTCACTAGATATCACAAAAGGAAAGTTGAAGACTATCAAATTTGGCAATTACGAATCTCTAGGAAATGAGTATATCTATAAAATAGAATGAAACTATAGATGCAGCTAAATCCAGACAGATCTACAAGTGGAGGAGTGTAATATGAAGTTTTATTTATTGCTAATGCTAAATTTGATTTTTGCAGCCTGTGGTTCAAATGTGACTAATGATAGTTATTCTTTGTTAAGCGGTGAAGAGAAATTTAATCCTTGTCTCCAGACTACTGGAGACGAAAATTGTAAGATACAATCAAGTCCAGAAGAACAAGATCAAGTATATACCCGTGATGCAACTGTTATCAAGGTTCATGTTAAATCATTAAAGAACAAATCAAGTCCTGAAAGAAGAAAATTGATTATATCTGGTAATATTTTTGCTGGTCATAACAAATGCAGAGCAGAAGGCATTGAAACTAGATTTCGCACTATGGTAGATGGTAAGGAATTAGTTATAACACCATTTATAATATACTCGCAAGAAACAAAGGATAGATTTTGTGCTAATGAGAAAGAACTGGTTTATAAGAAAGTTAGTTTTTCATTCGATTATTCACATGGTAGAATTAAAACTATTAAATTCATTAACTACAAGAAGATGAATCGAAAATACATCTATAAGATGTAATCGTATTTAACTGAAAACTTTTAAAAGATCACAGAATTTGTTTAAAAAGTCTATATCACAACCAAGTTGACCCACTTATAGACTACTTTTCCTTGTTACTTTTGAGCTACTAAGGCTTTTTAAACAAATTCCTCTATAAATATCAGACTTAAATATCGTTTATATTCAAGAAATCCATCTTTTCAATTATACTTAATACCGGGAAAGTATTTCGTATCTACGCTTATACAAGATCATTCTTAAAAACCATACATTGTTTATTTAACAATGATCAAATATAAAAATATAGGGACCTAATCTCAGGCAAGACGTAAAACAATATATAGAGTCAATAAAGATTATTTATGCTAAGACAATGTAGCAAATGCAATCTGTTTTCATCCTTGAATTATACACTAAAAAAACCACTACTAATACTGCATTTGCAGATTAGAAGTGGCAATTAATTTTAAAACTATAGGCTTACTCAAAAACATCAATTAAATGAGTATCAGTAGGAACTACAGAAAAAATGAATCAGACTCAGCTCTCATAGAAATTACTTCAAGAACACATATTCAATTCAATATCAATTGTTATTTTCATATCAGCTTACATTCACAGCATCAGGATCATCTTCAATAAGTTCACTATATCAAAAGCAACTGAACAACAAAGAACTCTACATCAGCTTTTTGATGTTATTAAGAAAGTTGGTTTTTGTAGTAGAATAATCTACCTGTACCATACAATTGCTACGAAAAGCAGCTCTCTGTTTTGCATTTAGTTAATACTAAATGACTGTTTAACAAAACTAACTTATTTTTAAATAAATGTTTCATACAATATACTCCTCACTTCGTTATTAAATTCTCTTTAAATAAAAGCAAGGATTATTCCTTTAAGTCCATATAAGTTAACTAAACGATGTTTTTGATTTTTTATGAATAAGCTAGATAAGCACTCGTCCATATACCACTATCAAATTGACAGACGTTAATCTTTTCTTTTAAATCACCTATGAACTTCTATATTTAGATTGCATAATAATATATCACCTTATTTTCAAGGGCAATAATCAGCATTAGAGCTGTAAGTGATAGTAAAAAATGATAATGCGTAATTAAAGGCTATATTATAGATTTTAACTGCGATAGTCATCAAAATTAATAATTGCAGCTAAAAACTGATACTATCAATGATACAATAAGCAACAATAATTACTAAACTGCAAACTGTGAACCAATTTAACATCGTTAAAGATTTCTTTTAAACATCTAGTCAACAATACTCTAACTCTATTCGAAAAAAGAATTTCAACTAATGACATAGAATCGATCTAAACGCTATGTGCTATGTAACGACGAACTTAGCAATGGTATCGATCTAAATTTTTCCATTTTTGGAATCAAATCGGCATATTCCTCTGAAGAAGACTTCAACTTTAAAACTTCTATCATCATTCCTTGATATCTTGGTTCTGTTTCATATGCCTTATCATTAATAAAGTATATTTTGCCGATCCCTTCCACAATTTGCTTCGTCTCAAATATTTCTAAGTGAAAACAAACAGGTTCATCAACATTGATATTTTCAGGAATATAACAAATATAAAATCCGTGTCTCCCAAACTTTATATGAGGGAATCCCTCAGTAAAATTAAGGGATACCACCATATTTAAAGTCGGTATATTTTCAGGTATTTCACTCAATTTAAGGCTTGGTTGTTTAAGATAATCGATGAGGCCATCTATATCTAAGGGCTTGGTAAAAATATTTATAGCACCTGCATTACGAAGTACTGGAGAAGGATAAGTACTAAATCCTGTAATTACAATAATAGGCATTAGTCGATCAGCAAGCACTTTTTCAATTAATTGATAGCCATTTATTATCGGCATTTGCATATCTGTAATAATGATGTCAATGGGTGTATCTTTTAACTTTAATAGAGCTTCCTCACCGTTAGCCGCTTCTGTAACATTAAAATCCTCTTCAATCAAAATAAGTGAGATTGTAGATCTAATCATTTCCTCATCTTCAACCAATAACAAATTCTCTCTATTTCCCATTGGATTCCTTCAAAGTAAAAAGTTTAGATTTCATTCTATTTAACACCAATAAGATCCGACTGAAGTATCTGTCTTATAAATTTCAGTCAAACGGCTATTAACCATTGTTTTTGAATATTTCCACATTCAAACTTCGGAAAACTTAATATAATTTCTGTACCGTGATTCTCAGGAAACTCATTGATACATCGGCTATTGATCTTAATTTGACCTCCCATCTTTTCAACAAAATGTTTAGTCAGAGACATACCAAATCCAGTCCCTAGTTCACCAGCAGTTCCTTTACTTTGGTTTTCTTTGGAAGAATCAAACAAATCAGCCAGCAATGATTCAGACACACCTGCAAAAAGGCTTATAATCTCCCGCCATATTTCACTAATAGTAATTTTTTCATATTTGATTTTTTTATCGTTATCTTCAAGAATTGTTGCATCTCTTACGTTATTGATAATAGCATCCATTTGCCATGCTGACTGGTCAATACTATTGATGAAAACTTCTTGAGGCTTATTTATAAATCGTTTTTTTAAAAGGCTAATATTTCCTGTAACTACTTGTAAGGGATTATTGATATCATGAATTACTACTGTAATCAGGTTTCTTGTTTTATCCATTTTTAATTGTAGTTCATACTCATAGCATAAATGATATGACTTTATGATAATATAACTGTCTAGATTTAGTATTTTAGACATAGAAACTACTAATAGGTATGCCTTTTCCAGAGTAAAAAAATTGATCAATAGATTACTAATAGTATCTCGTAATGTCGCAATAGATCTCATATATAGCAGGAGCGGCAACTTAATCTCAAAGTGCTTAATTCCTACTTGAAGCCTCGATATGAGATATGGTTTATCTATCGGTGAACTGAACATACGCATAATACTTTGCCGGTTTATATTTTTTACTCTATCAATATCACCTTAATTACTGAAGTACTGTTTTCTGATCCAGGGATCTATTAAGATAACTTCATATAACTTTTAGATAAATTCATTCTGAACAACAAGTATGTTCCTCAAGCTTTTGAAACTTGCCGGCATTACATAAAAATACCCACCTATTTCACCAACTTTGGTTATACATTCTATTTAGAAACATTTTAACACGGGCTAAAAGCTAATTCGATGATTCTACAGAAAATACTCTATGCTCAGCTATAATGATGAAAAGAACAATCACTGTTAAATTTTGCCAAATCCTTATTCGAGCTTATTAATTTTACTAAGTTAGGATGGCACATAATTAGCCGATAAAGCCCTTAAAGGCAAAAAAAATCAGCTATTCTTCTCCTCCTTATGCACCCTTACGGAGCTGTATATCAGTTATTATAGGTATTCTGCTTTTTGGGAAGAGACACGACAAAGCAAGTATGAGGAGATTTGTGATCTAGCTTCAAGCTTCCACCATGATTCTTTATGATAGAACTTGCTATACTTAACCCCAGTCCGGTTCCTTGACCCACCGGTTTAGTAGTAAAGAATGGCTGAAAGATTTTCTCCTCCATAGCCTGATCGATACCAGACCCACTATCCATAATCGAAATCTCAACAGAACTTCCCTTGTCAAAGGTTTTAACGGCAATCCATCGTTCATCTAGGTTTTTAATAGCATCACATGCATTTACGATAAAATTTACAAAAACTTGAGTCATTTCCGATAAGCGGCACTCTACTTCGACATAAGGATTTTGGTGATTAATGGAAAATTCAACTTGCAGCTTTTTGAATTTGAAACTGCAGTAATCCTGAACTAGTTTAATGAGATTATTTAAGCTCTCAGTTAGATAGGGGTCTTTTGATCCATCTCGGGCATAAGTAAGCATCCCACGAATGATATTGCGGATACGGATGGCATCAGCTCTGACCTTAGGTAAGGTTTTGAGAAAACGCTCCATATCTATCTCTTTTCGTAAAAGGTGGGATTCGATAACATCAAGCCACGCTTGAATGGAGGCTGTTGGATTACCTAGTTCATGGGCAATTCCAGCAGCCATTTCACCTAAGCTCACCATTTTTTCAGCATGGACTGTTTGAGCCCGCTGTTGCTCAATCAATTCTTTGGCTTGCTTTTGTTCGGTGATATCTTGCCTTATAGCAACATACTGCTTAGGACGCTTCCTCTCGTCGAGAAAAGGAACAATAGTGGTATCTACCCAGTAAAGCTTACCACTTTTAGCCCGATTTAAAATTTCTCCTTTCCATACTTTCCCTTTTCCTATCGTTCTCCATAGCTCTTGAAAAAATTCTGCGGAATGATAACGAGAATTCAGTAAATTATGGTTTTTTCCTAATAATTCTTCTCTGCTATATTCTGAAATACGGCAAAAGGTATCATTCACGTAAGTAATGATACCTTTTTGGTCAGTTATGGCCACAATGGAACTGATATCAAGAGCGCGTTTATGATCAGCTAATAGCCGCATGGATTTCTCAGCTTCTAGCTGCCAATATTTTGAGGCTTCTTCACTCACTGTGGAGCCAATACAGGCTGCAATCCCATTCTTCTGCCTTACAAATCTCCATTCACCAGTTTCTGTGACGCCTCTTTTAAAAAGCGAATACTCCGCCATTAACAGATCAAGGGAAGGATTATCACCTGTCAAATTACCCAGCTTGCGGTGGATGATACGTACTTGTTTTATTCCCAGTTTGCGACAAGCCTCATCGCTAATAAAAACCACCTCATCAACCGCATTTAATACCATCACTGGAACGTGGATAATGCTAAAAATATTATGACACAGTTCTAGATCAAAGCTTATTTTTTCATCCAAAGTTCTGACTCCCAAGCAAAGTATTCCCCTACAGCATTCATATCACATACCAACTAAGATCTGGCAATCAAAACAGAGGATTACCCAGACTCTGATGGTGCTCCCTAGTCCATATCAACTATATCAATTGACGCAAATTGTGTTATTTTGCGCACTTTTCCTCCATGCTTAAATTGCATATTAAAGTTTTCTTATTAATTTTAGTGTATTACTTACATGCGGGGTTTGGCACAATAGTTGAAGATATGGGAAAAGAGTTGTTCAGGAGATTAAAATGTCCAAAGATCGCGTAACACCTGCAATATTCAAAGACATCAAGATTATGATTATCGATGATGAAGAGATGCTTGCATGGTCTATTGAAACAGAATTAAAATCCCAAGGAGCCAGCGTACTATCATGCGCAAATCTCAGGTCAGCAATTGAGAATTTTGTCTCCTTCAATCCTGACTTGGCAATCTGTGATTTGCGCCTCCCCGATGGCAGCGGTATTGAATTGTTAAAGAAATGGCGCTATGAAAAACCGGATATGCCTGTCATTCTTATTACAGCTCACGGTGCCGTAGAATCTGCCATTGATGCTCTCCGTCTAGGGGCCTTTGACTATCTACAGAAACCTTTCGATATGAAAAGCCTGTTGGCAGCCACTAAGCGCGCAGCTGAAATGTCACAGTTAAGACAAAAAGTCAGTCGTATGACGGGCAGCGAGCACCCCCAAGAGCCTGTCACAATCATTGGTAAATCACTGGCTTTGCATGAAGTTCAACAGCAAGTAAGACGCATTGCGACTTCCAAAGCTTCTACAACCCTCATCTACGGAGAAAGCGGAACTGGCAAAGAACTCATTGCCCGCGCCATTCACGAATGGTCTCCAAGAGCTAATGCCCCCTTTGTTGAAATTAACTGCGCCTCTATCCCCGAAAATCTCTTAGAAAGTGAGCTATTTGGATACGAAAAAGGAGCTTTCACAGATGCCAGGGAGAGGAAACTTGGTCTTTTTGAAATGGCGCAAAATGGGACCATTTTTCTTGATGAAATTGGGGAGATGCCCTTAAAGCTTCAGTCAAAGCTGCTGAGAGCCCTTGAATATCGACGATTCAAACGCCTGGGTGGCACTCGCGATATCACATTTTCGGCCAGAATCGTGGCTGCAACAAATCGCAACATACTTGAAGAAATCCAAGCAAAGAGATTTCGCGGCGATCTCTACTACCGCCTTAGCTCATTACCCATTATTTTACCTCCCTTGCGATCAAGGAAAGAGGATATCGAGCCTTTAGTAGAATTTTTCCTCGACAAACTTTCCAAAGAACTGGAACTTGAAAGACCAGAAGCTTCCCCTGAGGTCATTCGTATTCTTAAAAGTCATAGCTGGCCTGGTAATATTCGCGAGCTAAAGAATGTACTCGAAAGAGCAATCGTTTTCCATCAACCGGCCAAATTACAAGCTGATCATTTGGCGTTTGATCAAGATTTAGCTCCCCATAGCGTCCCCATACCTTTTTCCCATCAGGTCTCCACCCCCTCTATAAACGGTGGATATCGATCAGATTCATATAACGCATCTGAATTCAATGAAAAGTCCTGGACTTTACCGGAAGAAGGTATCGACCTGGAAGTGCTAGAAAAGGACCTGCTTATGCAAGCTTTGGAGCGTGCCCGCAATAACCAAACAAAAGCCGCATCGCTTTTGGGTATTTCGCGTCATACTTTCAGGTATCGTCTCGAAAAATATGGCATAGCCAATCATTAGACAAAACCACGCTCTCCTGTTCCTACAGGGGAGCGAATAGTTAGAGTCAATCGGCAACAATACCGTTAAAGACTAGGGAAACCAACTGATCACCCCACTTTCGTCGGTACTGCTCGTCGTAAATATCCACCCCTTTATATTTTCGGGAGAAACGCGAAAACCTAAGACTGTTAAAAATATGCCCTGTTAGGAAGTCAGAAAGAAGTACTATATCCACATCATCACGGATCAGCTTTGCCTCTCTAGCTGACTCAAAAAAAGACTCTAGGACACGATCGTTCATAATTTCTTGAAATAAATCCTTTGTTTCTTCTCGTAGCAGCTCAACCTCTCTCAGGAGTAAAAGAGCTGACTCCGAGTTTGCTAGGCATTTATCGACAAATTCATCAACAAAAATCCTTAACCGCACCTTTAGTTCACCAATATCCTTGCAAGGACGCAGTAGGTTATCGAAAATTGCTCGTCCTTCACGGTAGAAAGACTGAAGAATCTCTCGATATAGGAGCTCTTTGGTGCGAAAGTGGTAATTGACAGCGCTAATATTAACATCGGCCAATTCGCAGATATCCTTGGTCGAGGTATTTCCATAACCTTTATGGGCAAACAAATGGGTTGCTGCTCGAAATATTCTTTCTTTTGTGTCGTATTGACTCAATTCTAGCATCTCTGCCTTGGTCATAGACGTCTCCATATTTCTATTTAGCTTTATGAAAAAAGCCCTCTGCCGTTTGCTTTGGGGACACAAAGTAATAAAACAAAACAGGAATTAGTACAAATATAAAGAAGGCAGCCCTCACCA
>JBNKNM010000128.1:0-15208 GCA_050293845.1 Pseudobacteriovorax sp.
TTCGATGCTCGCCGCAGGGCTTCTCCATTCCTCCCAGCCCTAAAGAGACCGGGTTTCCTGGAGAAGTTTGATGAAAACTATAAAATCGATATTTGGAAAAGGCGTATTTATTAGGGGAAGCAATATTGATACTGATCAAATTATTCCTGCCCGCTTTCTAAAATGCACTACGTTTACTGAATTGTCATCTGGTCTTTTTTACGATCAAAGGTTTACTGAGGATGGTACACCACTGGAGCATCCACTTAATGGATTTGAAGTAGGAAACATTCTATTTACAGAGGATAATTTTGGTTGTGGGTCGAGCCGTGAACATGCTCCACAAGCACTTCAAAAGAGTGGTTTTGAAGCGATTGTTGGTCTTTCTTTCGGCTCCATTTTTAAAGCGAACTGCTATCAGATTGGCCTACCTTGTTTTATAATCGATCCCGATAACCTCCAATTAATAACCGGCGAGCTTTTTAAATCCCAATCAAATGATGTGAGAATTGACGTGGAGAAGCTGAACCTTTCTTGTGGAGGAAAACAGTTTCGTATTTCTGCATCTCAGGGTGAACAGCAATCCCTTTTAGAAGGTAGCTATGATCCCCTAGCACAGTTGCTGGCAAATAGAGAGAGGATCATGGAAATAAATATGAAAACTGAGAGAGTTTGAGAGGATATTTAGTGCAAGGATCAAATAGAGCACAGTCGAATTAGGAGAAGAGTCTTCGAAAAATCGCTAGACCCTTCTCCAATGAGTAGAGAAAATGGGCAGCACACGACTGCCTATCATGGCCCTTATATTACTTATACGACTGATAACAGCGAACAAACAGCACAACTTAATGATCTTACACCCTTTCCATGCATAGGGTTGTAAGGAATTTTACGCTCGTTAATAAAGCGCAAAATAACATCTGCTGGCCAGTCGCTAAGAGGATTAATACGAAGAATTCCGTTATGGGTATAGTCAACCTCAACTTTTTGTGGCAGACCTTCCTCTGTTTTCAAGCGTTTAGCTGAAACCCAGCCTTGAGCATTTGTCAAAGCTCTTTCCCTTGGTTCATTCAGTCGCACATAGGAGCACAATTCAAAAGATTTTTGATTGTTTTTACATGAAAATTCCTGGTGTTGCAGTTGAGACAGCAAAGTCTTGTCGGGACGATAAACCGAAAATTTAAAGCCCCGTTGCTGGTATCTTTTAATTAAGGAATAAGTCGCATCTGGAAGCTTTCCCGTATCAACGTAGAATACAGTAGGTAACTCACCAATTTCTCTAAAAAGTTCGAGGATAATGAGATCTTCTAAGTTGAACTGGCATTCAAAATAGAGGCTCGGTGAAAAAATCTCCAGGGCCCAATTGAGTAAATCCTTAGCTGAGTCATCAATAAAAAGTTCATTTAATAAGTGAACTTGCCCATCTTTCCATTTTGGTTCAATTAACTCTGATTGATACACGAAAACCTCCTATTAACCTTAAAAAATGGGAGCTGAGCCTTCTAGATCTTTTTATCCATCAACTAATTGTACCTATAGCAAAACTTCAGTTTCAAGGTCATCTTTTCCCCAATGATACGAAAGCTTTCTTTGACCCTATGCCTTCCCATAATGATAAAAACATAAAGCCTTCAGTGCACTCTTTTCAGGCTATCAAAAACTGACTGCTGCAAGCCTGTAAACAAAGAATAGGCAATGCTTCCTTTTTCGAATTTAGGGAATTTGGATAAAATGTCAATGGATTGGGACACAAAATTTGGCCAAGCGTCCAAAAACACACCGCTTGGTATTATTCAGGTTTACTCTGATGATATAGTATAATAATTATATTTAGTTATAGATATTTTTGCGAGAAATCTCCTAGTACACCAAGTTATCTTTCGTGGCGGTTAGCGCTTGCTTTCTCTAAACTTAAGGAATAAGGTTGGCCTTTTTCGGACTCCTATGATTTTGCTGTCGGGCTACCATACGTCAAGCCACAAATATTGGGCTTCCCAGTTACTGAATATATTTCCAGATATGGAAATTCTATCAATGCCAGCTCGCCATTTTGCTTGGCGCTTTCAAGCCAATAGTCTGCACTACTATCAATGGCTTCAAAACAAGCAATTTTCTGGCCCCGTTATTACCACTTCAATGGTTAATCTTGGAATGTTAAAGGGGCTGTTCCCACCCTTGGCTCAACAAAGAATCCTATTATATTTCCACGAGAATCAATTTGCTTACCCTGATCGACATACTCAAGGTCATACAGAAAGACTGCTGACAAGCATATATTCTGCACTTGCAGCTGATAGTATTGCTTTTAACAGCGCTTATAATCGCAAGACCTTTCTCGCAGGGGTCACTAATTTTTTAAAACGGATGCCAGATTTTAATGATAAAAACTTTGTCGATATATTAGAAAAAAAATCAAGAGTCATTCCCGTTCCTGTTATCGATCGAGAAACCACTGTAAACTTTTCATCCTTGAAGGCCCCCCTTCAAATCGTTTGGAATCATCGATGGGAATATGACAAAGATCCCCAAACCTTGTTCTACTTTCTGAAACATCTAGATACCTCTGAAATCAGATTTAATATTGCTATTGTTGGCCAAACTTTCCGACAAACACCTCCAGAATTTGAAAAAATCAAACAACACTTTTCTAATGTGATTTCAGTGTGGGGCTTTATTGAGGATCGTCAGGACTATGAAACCTTGCTACACAATTCCGATATTGTTTTATCCACGTCGATACATGATTTTCAAGGAATTGCTATGCAGGAGGCCATAGCTCATAACTGCATTCCTATCGCCCCTCATGATTTAGGATATTCTGAATTCATTCCTTCTCAGTACCTATATCCAATGTCAGACCACCCTGAAGAGAAAGCTCTGCATGCTTTCTCTTGTTTACAAGATATCATCTCCAATATTGACACATTACCACCCATAGATTTAACAAAAATATCACTTCGTTATTTAAGTAACATCTATAAGAAATGGGTTTTTGAGAAATAACTTAGATTTCTTAAATCTATTTGATCAATATCCAATAATTTATCATGCATAGGACAATTGTTAGTTAAGACTAAACTAACTAATATAACAGGATAGCAACAATTTATCTTTAGATAATAGAAACTTCATGAAATTCTAACAATATAGATATTGAATCCTACTCAAGTATAAATTATTCTCATTTAAAATTTTACAAATGAGGAGACTATAATGAAACTTCCTTTAAGTATTGCATCTGCGCTTATTATAGCGACATCGTCTTTTGGAGCAATTTGTGAAACTACTGCAGACTATTGGCCGGCTGAGTATACTGCTGGAGATGACAACATCAATGTTGCATTCTACGGTGATCTATCTCTACTCAACAACTGCACACAGCAACAAGCTGATGTTCATGCAGGAGCTGCTAGCAAACTTTATAGTATCGACGTAGAAATTATAGATGCGGCTGCTGGTGCAAGCCTTGAGGATTACAATATATTTGCTATTAACGGTGAAATTGCTGTTTTTGGAATGGTGGTCGATGATTTCAGCTATGATTTCACTGCTGAGATTAGCTACGGAGATACCCTATCTTTTCCTGTAGAAATTTCTGACAAGCAAATTTTTTTTGCAGGCCCTATCCCCATTGGTGTTGACTATGGAATTATTGGTGAAGGGGGCTTAGAGTACAATGCGAATCTAAGAGCTTTAGCTTTGGGTTTAGATGTCATCCCTTTTGTAAAAACTAGTGTATTCGCGGCTGCTGGCATTGATGCCATCATTGCATCAGTGAAGGTTAGAGGTGAGTTGGCCTTAATCAACGATAGTTTTAATACCAACTTAATCCTGGCCATAGATCAAGAAACTTTTGACAGAGCCTTTTTCACTGCATACGGCGAAAACGAGTTTAGTGCTTTAGATGGATCTATAGATCTTATAGCCGAAGTGGGTATCGATCCACTTAAAGAATCATATGATTTAGAATTATATGCATGGAAAGGTTATTCCATAAGAGATGAAGCTTTTAATGTTGAATCTGATATCCCATTTCCAAACTAAATTTTATTAAAAGGTGCTTCCCCTAGGGAAGCATGGAGCCTAATATGAAACGCATCTTTGCTACCCTTCTCCTTTTTCCTATCATCTTGTTACTAGGATACATGCGCAATAAAGAGTCCGTTTCTAGTGATCACTCAACGGCTATATCTGAAGCTGCTCCCGTTAGTATTGCTACCAAGCTTCCATGCCAATCTCATATTCGCTATCGTTATGAATTTTCCTATTACACTAGTGGGAAGCTATTGGTAAATAACCAAGAAAAATTTTTAGAAATGAAAGTTACCGGCGAACTCAATCGATTCTGCTTAAGCCAATTGCCTCAGAACATTCAATATCTTCAAGTACAAAATATAAATATCCAGCAAAACATGAACCTCAGCCAGAAAAAAATAACAAACCTTAAGCAAAACCTTAAACACGGTGTATTTCTTCGTAGCGAGGCAAAAAACTCAATAGCATCAAGCATCCGGGAATATCATGGTTCTTCCACAATTATTCTGAGTGATCTTGTCAGCAGTTTTTTTCTATGCTTCAACCAACAAGATCAGGATCATTGGCAATGTACAGAAAAGCATACTGATCACCAATATACGAGTCAATATCAAAAGAGCGATAGCGAAATTGTTAAAACATATAGTTACGGGGACATAAACAAAGGATTATTCAACGAGGAAATTCGGCTTTCGATCCCAGGGTATAAGTATATTTACTTCACCAAAAAGCAAAAGCAAAATCAACAGACAATGGCTTTTGCAGGCACTACGTCTATTAAATACACCCTTAAGGATACATTCAACATTTCCGTAAATGACAAAAACAAACTGCTTCAAGAATTCAGCTTAGCTAAGATACCATTACTGCACAAACTCACTAAAAAAATGCAAAAGTCAGGATATGAAAAAGCCTTGGGACAAACCACACTCACCCAGCTATGGCAGCCGGGGCTTTTTGAAAAAGGGGAGCATTTCAAGAAGATAGTTGGTTGGCTGCTGCAAAACCCCAACAATGCTGATGCTATAAAGGATAAGCTTATCACAAACCAGCTTGATGCTCCTCATAAGCTCTGGGTGCAAGCTCTCGCTAAGGTGGGTAAGGCAGAACACCAGAAAGCTTTAACTGAGCTTTATCGTAATTTGGAAGATAAAGCAGATAAGCGTTTTACAATGACAGCCTTGGGGTTCGTCACCAAGCCCAGCTCTGAATCTATAGATTTTCTAAAAGAAATAGTAGCTTCAGAAGGTTTATCAGGTATGGGAAAGAATGCTATGTATAATATAGGAGTCATGAGCAACAAACCTGAACAAGAGGATCTTTATACCTATATCTTTGAGAGGCTTAAAAATGCATCTTCTGATCAAGACAGAATTATATTAATTCAAGCACTTGGGAATTCTAAGCATAGCGGTTTGCGTGAAGTCCTTGAACCATATTATACCCACGCCAGTCCAAAAGTACGCGCTGCTGCTATATTTGCTAGCCGATTTGTACCAGGAAGCTTTTCATCTTTACTTGGATTTTTGCAAAGCAAAACCTACTCAGACTCTCTTGCAGCAAGCAGAGCCGTAAAGTTTTTTCAATTAAAATCAGAGAAAACCGTTGCTATACTCCAAAAATGGAAGGATATAGAATTTTCACAAGTACGTGATCAATTGATCAACACTATACGGGCTCAATACAAACAGGGAGTTTCAGAAACGGTAAGAAATCACCTGGAACAGGCAAAAGCAGTGGAAACCGATGCTAAGATTAGCGATAAAATAGGGAAAATTACTTTAAGTCATTAGGATCTGTAACTCTGGGACTGTTTTTTTAGGATACTTACTCCGTAGCCAGCTATTGAACTCCTAGTAAAATTCCTTTATCGTTGCTAGATTCATTTAACTTATAATGGGAGACCAAAATGCTAAGAACACTCAGTTATATGTCTCTTTTTGTAATGGGTAGCTTTTACACTTCAGCATTTGCCAGCAAGACTTTCCCTTTGGATGGAAACGTTCGTACCTTGCAGGCAGAAGAACTGGAAAAGCCTTATTCACAAGATGAGCATTACTCATATAGTAAAAGCAAGTCATTTTCTCGATGGGTTTACAGCCCTTGGACGAAACCAATTTTCAAAAATAATCAATTGATTTTGAGTACAGATCGTGATCAAAAAAAACAGACTGTATTAATTTCTGAACTAAGGCTAAGCAGCGACCTATTATCACCCCAAAAATCCTACCAAATCATCTTAAAAAATTCCTATAAATGCCATGGTGACGAATCCTTGCAAAAACCCTGCAAAATTCGTTTGATGGTGCGTTGCTATGGTAAAACCAAGAGTTCCGATTGGGGTGTGACTTTCGAGAAAATTCAAAAATTTGAGGATATTTCGCCAGAAGGTATCGCAAGCCTTGATAAGAGTGTCATGGCCGGAAAGGATTGTAGTAAAGGTATTCATATCTCAGCAGAGGCCATCATTAAACCTGGAAATGTCCAATATGCATTCAAAGAACTTCAGGTAGGTTTCAAAGAACTTTAATTGCACAAGTGAATAAAATCTCAATGTGCGATCATACCCTCACAAAAACTGAGGACTCTTTAGAGTCCTCTGGTGCTAACCACTATCTTCACTGCATTTAAATCTCATTTAGATACCTTCACATGTTCCTGAACTCTGCTACAGAGAAACTACCATCTTTGCAGCAAGCTGCCATTTAAAAACATATAAAGCACGGGAATTATATTCCCTAACATTCAGTGAATATTACTTGCAGGTGTAAAATATTGAGATAAGCTTAAGTCATTATAGAGTGGAGCAGTTCAATTTTTTATAGGTTATGGTTTAGAGAATTGCCCTTACAAGGCAGCAACCATACCGACTATTTCTCTTGACAGGGATTCGATGGCTTCCCAATCTTCTTTTAATATCGCGTCCTTGGGAGCTACCCAGGAGCCTCCCACACATAGAATGTTTGGCAAAGAAAGATATTTCTTAAAATTATTCTGATTAATGCCACCTGTCGGGCAAAAATGAATGTCTGAGAAAGGCCCTGCAAATGACTTTAGAGCGCTCACTCCTCCTGAAGAGGTGGCTGGGAAAAATTTAAAACACTGGTAACCTTCCCCCATCCCCACCATAAGCTCTGAAACACTGGTTATACCGGGTAGGTAAGGCAACCCTATCTCTTTTGCATGTTTGAGTAAGGCTGGTGTTAAGCCGGGGCTCACTGCGAACTGGGCTCCTACTTCTTTTAACCTATCGAGGTGGCGCAAACTGGTAACAGTCCCCCCACCTACAATAGCTTCAGGAACCATTTCAAGTATCATTTCAATGGCATCATAGGCGCAATGGGTACGTAAGGTCACTTCTATGATGGGTAAACCGCCTTTCACCAAAGCTTTTGCAAGGGGAACAGCCTGAGAAACACGATCGATGGTAAGGACTGGAACCACAGGACTCTTGCGCAGTAAGCTTTCCATTTCCTTTGAGTTTGCAGCAACAATATCGGCGGTCAAGTTATTTCTCCTTCGTTATCAAGCACGGCCGCAGCTCCAATAAGACCTGGCTGAGGTGCCATAATGATAAAGGTAGCAATGTCCCTCAGGTAATGGGAGAACCGCCCTTTATCTTCAAATCTTGTTCTAAAATTGCTGTTCTTTTCAATAAACTCGCAGTACCGGGGTGCTATGCCTCCCCCAATATAAATGCCACCTTTGGCTCCTGTCTGCAGAGCATAATCTCCGGCTACTGAACCAAGAATTTCAAAAAACATATGGAAGGCTTCTATTGCAACAGCGTCCTCTTCAGCCAGCGCTCTATCAGCGATGTCATGGGCCGAAAGCTTAGGACAAGGCTTTTCATCAAGTTGTGCCAGAGCTTGGTAAAGCAATTGTAAACCTGAACCGGACAGTAGACTTTCATTAGAAACAAATCTTAGCTGTTTCTGTAGCAACTGCTTGACTGAATATTCACGATCAGTTACAGGACTAAAACCTGCATGCCCACCTTCTGTAGAAAGAGGTAAATAACCCGATGAGCCAAGGGGAGCTAGAATTGCGGTTCCCAGCCCCGTTCCAGCCCCTAATACTGACTTCGTTGCTCCATCCCGCTCAACTCCAGAACCAATCTGATGTTTGTCATCGCGGTCCAAGTGAGGGATCGACCGCGCTACAGCTTCAAAATCGTTGATCACCCTTAAGGCATCAAGTCCCAACTGTTGCTGTAAACGACGGATAGAAAAAGACCAGTGACTATTGGTGAGATGCACCTCATCAGCCGTAATAGGCGATGCAACTGCAAAGCAAGCTTTCTTGGGAGGCACAATGCACTGGGCCATACTTAAATAGTGTTTAACCGCGTCACATAAGGACCGAAAATTTTGACTCGATAGGGTCTCAATTCCAAAAACCTCAGCACCCTCAACAGTCACTAATCCAAAACGAGCATTTGTTCCACCTATATCGCCTACTAAAAAGTGATTCATTGCCTAGCTCCATACAACACCGAAGCTCCCTCTTCCGCTCCTAAAACAGAATGACGGAAGTTGACAAAGAGTTCACGCCCTACCCCCCATTGGGATGATATACTTTCCTTAGGTTGGGCCACTGGTCTCGCCTGCAACTCTTCATCGGAAACTAATAACTCCAACTCTCCATTAATAGCATCAAAGTGAACCATATCGCCATCTCTGATCTTAGCGATTATTCCACGATTGTATGCTTCTGGGCTAAGATGAATAGCTGCTGGGATTTTTCCCGATGCACCAGACATCCGACCATCTGTCAAAAGTGCTATTTTATAACCAAGATTCTGCAACACACCTAAAGGAGGGGTGAGTTGATGTAACTCAGGCATCCCATTCGCTTGCGGACCTTGAAATCGTATGACAACGACTACGTCTCGATGTAAGTCTCCTGACTTAAATGCTTCTAGCATGTCTTCGGGAGAGTCATAAACAGCTGCGGGAGCCTGCATCACAAGGTGCTCTTTAGCCACTGCTGATGTCTTCATTATGGCTCGCCCTAAGTTACCCTTTAGCAGAGTTAATCCGCCATTATCCTGGAATTGACGACCGCCTGAACAAATAATGCTTTCATCTCCAGATTGGGCATTTCCCGATATATGCACAACAGAGCCAGCAGGATCTAAACAGGGACGTTTCGTGTAGTGTTCGATCCCTTGTCCCATAACAGTCTCCACATTCTCAAACAATAAACCGCGATCAAGAAGCTGCTCAAAAACAATGCTCAAGCCCCCCGACTGTTGAAAGCTATTAATATCTTCATGCCCATTAGGATAAACACGAGCCAAAAGTGGGACCTGTTCAGACAGTGTCGCCATATCATCCCAGTCAATCAATATACTAGCAGCGCGTGCTATGGCAATAAGGTGTATGGTAAGGTTTGTTGAACCGCCTGTAGCCAGGAGCCCCACGATACCATTGACAAGGGACTCAACTGTAACCAGTTTATATAGAGGTAAATACCGACTACCCCGTATCGTTCGTTTGGCAATCAGCTGGGTACCATAGCGAGTCAAAGCATCACGTAAAGGATCACTGGGATTGATGAAGGAAGCCCCTGCTACATGCAGTCCCATAAATTCCATAAGCATTTGGTTACTGTTCGCCGTTCCATAAAAGGTACAAGTGCCAGGACTATGGTAGGACTTAGACTCGACCTCTAACAGCTCTTTACGCTCGATTTCTCCTTTGGCATACTTTTCCCGAGCCTGCGATTTTTCCTTGTTACTAAGTCCGGTCATCATGGGGCCAGCCGGTAGGAATATACCAGGTAGATGACCAAAACTTAATGCTCCGATGAGTATTCCCGGAACAATTTTATCGCAAGTTCCTAAAAAGACAGCTGCATCAAACATATTGTGGGAAAGAGCAATGGCCGTACTCAAAGCGATAGTGTCACGACTGAATAAGCTCAATTCCATCCCCACCTGTCCTTGGGTTACGCCATCACACATGGCGGGAACCCCTCCAGCAAATTGCGCTACTCCGCCCAAGGCGGCAACAGCGTCTTTAATGATTCCAGGAAAACGATGGAAAGGTTGATGGGCAGAGAGCATTTCATTATAAGCTGAGATAATAGCAAGATTAACACAGTCTTGCTTTAAAGCCTGCTTTTGCACCTCAGGACAAGCCGCCATACCATGAGCGAAGTTTCCACAAGATAGGGACTTGCGAGCGGGGAATTGTTCATTGGCGGCATCCATTCTTTTTTCATAATCGGCACGCAAATTGTGACTTTTCCGTGCTATACGATCACGGACCTTGATGATTGCTGGATTCATAACATCCCCTTCAGTTAGACCAAAAAACTTGCAAAGGATTTTCACGGTCAAGCAAGTACCTTATGGGAGACTTGGTACTAGTATCTGCGGCTATCTGTAAAAAAGTGCGCAATTTTTCAACACCCGCAATTTGCAGAAATATGCGCCGGGAGTTTTTCAGAGCTCTTAATGTTAATGTCATCCGAGCATAGGGGGAGGTAAGGGGAGTGATCCCTCGGCACATTAGCTTATCTTCCTCGATGACTTCTTGAAATTGAGCAGCACATGGAAACAAAGATGCTGTATGGCCGTCTAAACCCATTCCTAACACAAGAAGATCGAATGGCAAAGACATCCGATCCTCTATCTCCTTATGGCTAAACTTTTCCGCCGTAAATGGGCTGTCATCATGATTTTTTAACCCTACAAATTGAGCCTTAGCAGCGTAGTTTTGCAAAAGATTCTCATGCACAAGACGCTCGTTACTGAACTCATGATCGGTGGCAACCCATCGATCGTCAGCAAGGGTTATCATAACTTGAGACCAAGGAATTGTCTGCTGAGATAAGAGCTGAAATAAGCGTTTTGGTGTACGGCCACCAGACACAACCAGACTTGCCTTTCCCCTCTTTTGCATGGCTAAAAGCAAGTCATCGATCATCATGTCGCATAAGAGTTGATCCCTCTCCTCTGCGCTGGAAAATTTTTTTAAATGATAGCTAATCATGCCAGGTTCTCCCATCTCGAGCTATTAACGTTGAGGCTTTCTCCGGCCCCCAACTTCCCGCAGCATAGGGTTCAGGCTGCTCTGCAGAAATGCTCCACCCTTCCAGAATGTTATCCGTCCAGCGCCAAGCTGCTTCCACTTCATCCCGTCGCATAAAAAGGGTTTGATTGGCACGAAATACATCCAACAGCAAACGTTCGTAGGCTGCTGGTGTCCGGGGATTGTCGAAGGCTTTGGTCAGACTCAAGTTCAGGGGAACAGCTCGCAGTTTCATCGATTCTTCCAAACCAGGAACCTTATTCATCATGACTAGCTGAATACTTTCCTCAGGTTGCAAGCGAATAACGAGTTTATTAGCGCAGATAGTATCCTGTTCTGATTTAAAAATGGAGTGAGGAATTGATTTAAATTGAATAACGATTTCTGAGTAACGCACTGCCATACGCTTGCCTGTCCGTAAATAAAACGGGACTCCGGCCCAGCGCCAATTATCAATTTCAGCGCGAAGAGCAACAAAAGTTTCTGTATGGGAGCCACTTCTATCACCTTCAACGGAATAGCTCGCTACACTTTCGCCCTCAATAACCCCTTCCTGATACTGCCCTCTGACAGTGTTCTGCCTGACTTGGTCACAAGGAATATCCCTCAGGGAGCGTAAAACTTTGAGTTTTTCATCGCGAACCGCATCAGCATTTAAGGTGCTAGGCGGTTCCATAGCGACAAGACACAGGAGTTGTAGTAGGTGGTTTTGCACCATATCTCTGAGCGCTCCTGCTTTATCATAATAAGACCATCGAGACTCTACTCCTACAGTTTCAGCTACGGTGATCTGTACGTGATCAATGGCAGCCGAATTCCATAAGGGTTCAAATAGAGTATTGGCAAACCGAACCGAAAGCAGATTTTGAACAGTTTCTTTACCTAGATAATGATCAATGCGATAAATTTGCTCCTCATTAAGGTACTTGGCAAGCTCGTTATTTATGGTTTGTGAGGACACAAGGTCTTCCCCAATCGGTTTTTCTAGAGCTATTCTCGTTTTAGGGGTGATCAGGTTAGATTTGAATAAATTATCGCACAAACTGGCAAATAGTGATGAAGAGGTTGAAAAGTAGTAGATGCATTCACTTGCTGCACTAGTGGCACAAACCTCTGCTATATGATGAAAGGTTTCCAACTCCTTGGCATCGACCATGGTGTAACGAAGTTTCTTTCTAAATAATTGCCAATCTTCGTCACAGATTTCTTCCTCGTCAAGATTGACTCTTAAACCTTCGTAGACCAAAGATACATATTCTTCAGTGGTGAGCCGGGTGTGAGATGCACCAATAATGTAGCCCTGTATTCCTAAGTGCCTGTTCTTAAAAAGCCTATATAGGGATGGTAGCAACTTCCGGATGGCAAGGTCTCCATTGCCACCAAAAAGTACTATATTGAACGGTTCTAACGAAGCTGAAAAAGCCATCCTTTTTCCCTATTATATACGCAATCTTAGTAGCAATTATCCGATTCAGCAGATTTGGTCAATGTAATATTACAAGAAAAACTGCGCATTACCTTCATTAGAAAGAGGCAGTCCTTATTTTTTCGTAATATTACACATTTTTGGTTACAAAATAGTTTTTCATCTGCTATTATCATTCAACTATGAATGATTTCCCCCTAATTGATGCAATACATTTTGTAACACCACATGAAATAAACGAAAAAATGGCTTGTCTTGCAAGCATTTTGTTAGCTATATACGGCAAATTGCAAAACAGGACTTTCACTGCAAGGAGTGGGTACCATTAATATCTTACAAAAAATCAGTAAGTCTAGAGCCTCGTTAAGCAAATCAGAATTAAAAGTTGCCGACGTAGTTCTCGCAGACCCTAATACTACAATTAGATCAAGTATTGCAAGCCTGGCTCGCTCAGCTGAAGTGAGCGAACCTACCGTCAATCGGTTTTGTCGTAGTTTAGACTGTAGTGGATTTCCCGACTTCAAGTTGAGGGTTGCCCAAAGCTTGGCAAACGGAACTCCCTATGTCAACAGTAACGTGGAACCCCATGATACCGTAGAGGATTTTGCGGTCAAGATCTTCGAAATGACCATGGCAAGTTTGGAAGATGCAAGAAGTAACTTGGATTTTAAGCTTATCGGCCGCGCTGTAGACGCCCTAGCCCAGGCAAAAAAAATTGAGTTTTATGGCTTAGGAGCCTCAGCATCGGTAGCCATGGATGCACAGCATAAATTTTTCCGTTTGAACACTCCTACTGTGGCATACACAGATATTATGATGCAAAGGATGTCAGCTGCCTCCACCAGCCGGGGGGATTGCATCGTCATCATCTCCTATACAGGCCGCACCATTGCCACAATTGAAGCCGCCCGTCTAGCACGGGAAGCAGGAGCGACTGTCATTGGGATTACAAACCCCAACTCCATGCTAGCTTCTGGATGTAATATTGTTTTGGGTGTCGAAACTGCAGAAGATACCGATGTCTATACACCCGCCATTTCACGATTGGTACACCTTACCATTGTTGATGTCCTGGCAACCGGTGTCACCCTTCGACGGGGGCCAGAATTTTTAGATCATCTAAAGCGGGTTAAAAATTCTCTTGTAGATACGCGATACCGCAAAGATGTACCTCCTCACCTGCAAAATTAGCAGTTCGTGTGCAACTTTGTTGCACACGAACTGCTAATTCAGTACTTTTGCTAGAATCTACTGCATAAGATCATTCTGGAATTAGTCCCTGTACTTTCCATAACTTTCCAGCAGTTGTGATATAGAGAAGATCACCCTTGTCTCCTCCAAATGTTACATTAGTTACATTATCCTGCAGCTGTAATTCTTGGATAGTCAATCCATTAGGATCAAGAACCACTACTTTTTGATCAGTATGAACAGTTGCATAAATATTTTCCTGACAATCCTGAGCCATACCATCGATGCCAGAAGATAATATGGCAAATATTGCAGGAGGTGCCGTGGGTAATCCTTGACTATCAAGGGGATAGCGATAAATAGCCCCATCGCTGGAACTTACGAAGAGCCGTGATTCGTCGGGGCTTAGTAGTACCCCATTAGGTTGGAGAATGGTTTCTCCTAATGGCACCAGCTCGTTGTGATTATAAAAGTAAATCCGCGTCACTGGCTGGCCCGGACGCGTTCCCCGTTGGTAATTAGGGTCGGTAAAGTAGATTCCTCCATCTTTTCGTAAAGTCAGATCATTTGGCGAATTAAATGGCAGATCATTGTAAGTCGCAACAAGACTCTCCCTTGCACCGGTTTCAATATTGACTCTTGCGATTTCCTGACGATCATGAAACGCACCATAAAGATATTGATTGCCGTCATTTTCTAAACCATTTGTGCCGTTTATACCTTTATCACTAAAAATCGAACAAGCATCAGCGTTGCACTGCAAAATAGCTGAAGGAGGCCCAGCTCCTGCATCTTCGTTAACATCCCATGCAGAAAGATATAGTCTTTTTTTTGTAGAATGCCAGGTCGGCCCTTCCAGAAAATTAAAACCGTTGGGGATGAGCACTTCTTGTAGTGAGTCAATAAGAAGAATCTGGCCAGTTACCTCTTTAGGACAGACTGTTTCAGGCTCTACCGTTCGTTCTGTTTCTTCTACGACAGCTCCAGCTTCCGAAATAGAGCCCAATCTACCCTGCTCCTGAATCACCGCATCACGCCTATCTTCAAAGTGCCGACTTCTGCAGGAAAGTAACAGCAATACAATACTGACAACCAAAAAACAGTTCCCATGGAACCTCTTCATCAACTCCCCCAATTTATCCAGATATGAATAATGAACCTGTGGGTTACTTCGGCAAAAAAATCATCCTCATTAACAGCTTTGTCTTGTGGTTTGATGCGCTTTTCACTGCTGTTCACACTTCGGTGAAGAATTGAGAGAGTTCTCTGCACATTAATTTCATACCAAATTTGGTACGTTAGTGGTTTATAGCAAAAAAAGTAGCAATTTCGCCAAACTTTTTCGACACATTATCTTGAACATGGCTCAAGGAGGCTAACAGAATATACCCACAAGCTGCCAATGATATAACTTAACTCTTCAGATCTCGGTTACATCGCTGCTCTCAAAAATAGATGAGCTATAGTAATCCAGATAATTTTTTTGGGTTTTAAGCCTTTGCAGAAGCGGCTTCCAATTTCTTAAACTTCCCGAAAA
>JBNKNM010000129.1:0-4792 GCA_050293845.1 Pseudobacteriovorax sp.
AATACAAGATTAGTTGGTGGTTTATGTGAGACAGCAACGGAAAGAGCAGCCGAAATTTATCGAACATTTGTCGAAGGCGAAATAGTCCGATGTGATATTACTGAAGCAGAGTTTGCTAAAGTAGCAGAGAATACTTATCGAGATATAAACATTGCCTTTGCCAATCAGTTAGATGATATTACGTCTCAACTAGACGTTTCATCAAAAAATGTTATAAGACTTGCAAACTTGCATCCCCGGGTTAACATATTAAGCCCAGGAGTTGGAGTTGGTGGTCATTGTATAGCCATCGATCCATGGTTCCTATTAGAAGGTATAAAGGGAGGGAATCTAATACGAGAGGCAAGAAATATAAATGACTCCAGACCTTCTCTAGTTGCTTCAAGAGTCAGTGAATATTGTAAATCGAGAGATCTACATCGTATCGCAATACTTGGTACATCCTACAAGCCCAATGTAGATGATACGAGAGAGTCCCCAGTTTTAGATCTAGTAAAAGGTCTTGAAGAATATGGTTATGAGGTAAAATGTCATGATCCGCTAGCTGTTGGCTTTCCTAAAGCATTGTATGCTTTGGATGAAATATTAGAAAGCTGTGAAGTGGCAGTTATTGCTGTAGAGCACACCATATTTTCAAAGTACGAATTTAATATACCAGTTTTAAATTGTTTGGGCTTTGAAACTCAAGGAACCCAAAACAGGGACATAGCTTATAAATCTTCTACTATTAAAAATAACATGACTCAAGGTATCCAAACATCTATGCGTATATAGAAACATATATGCAATTGTTTTGATTACATGCAAGGAAAGGTTGACGTGGCGGTGTATCTTACAGGTATTAAAAAAATTATCGTTAAAATTATACCTAAGTTAAATGGAAGAAAGAATTTAATCAAGTCTACAAAGAAATTGGAAACATCTGTAGAACCTTCAATTGATTTGAAAAAAGATGAAGATGTTTCTACTCTACTGAAACGTATAAACCAGTTAGAGAATAACCTTTTAAATTCCAAACTCGAATGCGAATCAGCCCGAAGAAACTCTTTGGACTTAAGTAATCAGCTCAGTCAAACGAAGGTTAAAATCGAATATTTAACGAACCGTTTAGCTGTTTCAGAAGAAAATATTGAGAAAATTCGCAATACTCTCTCCTTTAGACTTGGATACATTCTAATTTTTGCATTTAAAGATTGGTCGCGTTTTTTTAAATTACCCATGGATCTTTATGAATTGCGTATAGAAGCAAAAAGACGGCGTATATCTAGAAAAAAAGCTTATAATATCCATCAAAAGGAGGAAAGATTATCACCAGGAAACAACAGCATACCAAAGGTTAAATCTCTTTCAAATTTCGATTTTAAGAACTGGCCTGATCATCTAAAAAAACTTCGTTTAGCAACTATATTTGATGATTTTACCTATGAGTCCTTTAAACACGAATGCAATACTCTGCAACTAACCCCAGAAAATTGGCAAAGTGAAATAACAAAATTCAAGCCTCATATTTTTATCGCAGAGTCTGCGTGGCGAGGAAAGGATGAACTTTGGAATAAAAAAGTAAGTGGTTGTAGCAAGGAATTAAAAGAAATTCTGTCCTGGTGTCATAAAAATGGAATTCCTACAGCTATATGGAATAAAGAAGATCCGGTGCATTTTGAAACATTTATTAATACCATTCAGCTGTTTGACTTTGTGTTTACAACAGACATTGATTGTATTCCCAGATATAAACAACTTTTGGGTCATGAACGCGTCTATCTAATGCCATTTGCTGCCCAACCGAAATTGCATAATCCGATTGAAAAATATAGTAGAAAAGATGCTTTTTGCTTTGCTGGTTCCTACTATGTACGTTACCCAGAAAGAGCACAAGATTTAGGTAATTTTATAAGAACCTTTGTTGATTATAAACCCATAGAAATTTATGATCGCCGCTATGGCGACAACGATTCAAACTATCAATTCCCTGATGAATACAAACCTTTTATTGTAGGTAAGCTTCCTTTTAACGAGATAGATCGTGCCTATAAAGGATTTCGCTACGCAATAAATTTGAACTCAATCAAACAATCACAGAGTATGTTTGCACGCAGAGTCTTCGAACTTCTGGCTTCCAATACCCTTGTGTTGAGCAATTTTTCTAGAGGAATTAAATTGCTTTTCGGAGATCTTGTCGTATCAACCGATAACGGTGAGGAAGCCTTGCGTCAGGTAAAACAAATAGATAGTAATAGCAATACGTTAGCTAAGTTCAAGCTGCAGGCATTACGTAAGGTGATGACTGAACATACATATACAAATCGACTGAGCTATCTTGCAGAAAAGATCACGAACCGTAAGATGGAAGTGCAGCCTGTTGTTGGGGTATTTGCGATCGTGGATTCCAAAGAACAATTCGTAAAGATTAGAGACTCCTTTAATTCTCAGTTATATTCAAAAAAGAAGCTATTTATTATAACCCAAAACAGGAATTCACTAGAAAATCTTGGTGATGACATCACTTTTGTAGAAAAATCCTCCAATAAAAAACTAAAACATTTTAGTGAGCTTGACTGGATTGCCTTATTTGATTCCAGAGATTATTACGGAGAAAATTATATCACAGATCTCGTTATAGGTACCAAATATACTGATTCTGGAGTGATCACAAAGTATTCATATTATAATGCAAAGTCAGGGGAACTCGAACTTGTGAACCAAGGCGAGTGTTATAAATACACTGATTATTATGATAGTAGATCTTCTTTGTTTTCAATAGATAAATTTGGTCATTTAAGATTAAAAGAAATTCTGTGTGAATCAAATTCCACTAGCCTACCTCAAATAGAAAAACAGGCTCTATCCATCGACGAGTTCAATTATTGCCGTGATATCGATTGGGCTAATAAAGTTGATTATGCTATTTTCTCTGATAAATTAAAAATTAATTGTGGAACAAGTATTAATAGCATTATTAATGTTGCAGAAAATCTTCAGGCGTCAATTGAAGATGTTGATCAAGCTAAAAGCTCCTCGGTAAAAGTAGGGCAAATTTTAAAACTGACGGGGGATGAAAATGTCGAGATCAATCTACATAGTAACCGAATTTCTATTAAGTCTAAACTACCTGATAAGGTTCATAAGTATTTTTTCTCCAGTAATGCCTTAAATATCGATAAACTCACCAGCGGAAAGCAGCTGAAATATTACTTTGATACATCTCCAGGCCTCAATATACAGCTTGTGTGTCAGTGTCGAGACCAAAGAGGGAAAAAGATAACAGCATTTATTAAGAAGCGTAATGAAAATGGAGTGATAGATTTACCTGATGGTACTAAAAGTATATTATTTGGGATTCGTGTGTATGCCTCAGGAATGTGTACAGTCAACAATATCGCGTTTGATCATCGTAAAAAGGTTGTTCCTCATACAGTAGGAAGTGGTGACTATTTATTAATAACGAACCAATATCCTAGCTATCATGAATTGTACCGTAATGGCTTTGTTCATAGTAGGGTAATTAAATACCTCGAAAGAAATTTGCCCGTCGATGTTTTCCGCTTTGCAAAATCAAATTCTAGTTATTATAGAGAATTTCAGGGCGTTTCGGTCACGGAGGGATACAAGGCTGAATTAGAAGCTCAGCTCCAAACTAATAATTACAAAGCCATTTTAATTCACTTCTTAAATGCAGATTTATGGGAAGTCATAGAAAAATATACAAGAAAAGGTTTAAGAACTGTCGTTTGGATACA
Organism: Pseudobacteriovorax sp.; assembly: GCA_050293845.1. Classification (GTDB taxonomy): domain Bacteria; phylum Bdellovibrionota_B; class Oligoflexia; order Oligoflexales; family Oligoflexaceae; genus DT-89. The sequence continues at coordinate 3,738 of JBNKNM010000129.1, forward strand.
TGGTTTTGAGATTCAACCTTGGCACAGAAGAGAATTTAACTATGAAACGGTTCAAGAGGTCGAAAACGCCAAAAGAGAAGGTTTAAAACGAGAACGCTTTTGGGCTTCTCTATTTGACTCTATTCCTGATGCCATGCAGTTTGTTTTTGTGTCAAAGACATTTGCTAAAGAGGTGATGGATGATTATAAAGTAAAACTTCCACAAAATTCATTTAATATTATCAACAACCCCATAGACACGAAACTATTCAAGTATAAACCTAAAAGTCCAGCTCATAGACAACGTATTCTTTCAATTCGTAGCTTCTCATCCCATAAATATGCAAATGATATCAGCATTAACGCTATATTGTATTTAGCAAATCATCCAAGATTTCACGAACTAACATTTTATATCGTTGGCAATGGCGTGCTTTTTGATAAATTAACTGAACCCCTAAAGGCTTTTCCTAATGTTAGATTAGAAAAAAGATATCTGACACATCAAGAAATCGCAAAAGTTCAGGAAGAGTTTGGTTTATTTCTAACTCCGACACGCTGGGATTCTCAAGGGGTTTCACGAGATGAGGCAATGTCGGCAGGGCTCGTTCCACTTACAAACTCTGTTTCTGCAGTACCTGAATTTGTTGATGATAGTTGCGCTATTCTTGCAGAAAATGATGGGCACATCGCTTTAGCTAATGGAATTATTTCTTTACTTGATAATCCACAAAAATTTTTGGACATGTCGGTAAATGCATCAAAGAGAATCCAAGAGACTCTTGATTCAGATATTATAATTGAACGAGAATGTGATGTTATTATAAATGATAATTAGAGAGATTGCTTTTTACAATGCCGACTCTGCTAATTTTATTTTAGTTAAGCAATAAAAACCCTACTAAGGACTCAAATTGGATCGGTTATTGGATTTACATTTTAAGAGTAAAGAAAAGATACAGAATTGTATTGATAACCATGATATTAATATATTGACAAATCATACGTGACCGGGATTTCTTAAGTGTCTAGAATCTCAATAGCCTAGAAGGCATGCTATGGTGGAGTTTCTCTTT
>JBNKNM010000129.1:4798-15156 GCA_050293845.1 Pseudobacteriovorax sp.
GATAAAGCAAAGGTATTACCCTATGCGAGGATTTGGAGAATTTCATTCTGCAGCAATGATCTGCAGAGGCTTCGAAGAAATTAGGAATTTCTTCTTACCGAAGTATAAAAACTCCTTCTCACTTAAAGAAAGACGTAGGATACTTGCGTCTAAATTGTTCAGTTTCAAAAAAATGATCGCTGTTTTTTAGGAACTGAGAAGTGCGCTTCTTTTTGTCTTTAATTCAAGAACGAAAATTGACAGAACCTTTTTATTTGGCATATCATACGTGACCGGGATTTCTTAAGTGTCTAGAATCTCAATAGCCTAGAAGGCATGCTATGGTGGAGTTTCTCTTTTTTCGATTGGGATCGAAAACAAATTCTAAAAGTATCTTAAGCTTTAACTGGAGGTTCGCGATCCATGAATTGGTTATCCTCCTTCCAATTTTTAACCCTTCTAGTATTGCTTGCGCTCCTTCGCTGAAGGCCTTTGCTGATTTTAAGATTGATGTTGTCTTGGAATAATCCTTACCATTCATGAGGTTAAGAGTCTCAGCTTCCGATCTGATTATGACTGAGAACATGTAGTTAATGAGGGCTATCAATGCAAACGATTCGACCGCATTTTTATTCAATGTTGGCATCCGATCAAAATTTAAAGTTGACTTCATCGCTTTGAAACTAAGTTCTACCTGCCAGCGTAAACGATACAGATTGGCAACAATGCCACGAGGAGCGTCAATGTTGGTAAGATACCAATGGTAGGATTTTGACTTTTTGTTCCAGAAGCCAAGTACCCGAAATTCCATTTCATTTTTCCCAATAAAGGCAGTAGCAAAGACTTCTACTATCGAGCCTCGCTTTCGATTGATTGGGATACTCAAAAGATCTTTACCAATAGCTGATTTCCCTATACCGTAGACAACTTTGGATATGGTTAATTTTGCGTTTCCTTTCACACGGGTGAGAAAGTAGGATTGCTGATTGGATATTTTTTGCATAAGAATCGTAACCAGTATCCAAGGTCGAAGATATACAAGCAGTCTTGTTGAATATCTGGGAACCGTTTACTGTCATGTGTCGAGCCAGGAGTAAGGTCAAACCAACTGATGCTGCCGGTTACCAAGTTAATGGCCATATGGAGCTTAGCTGCCGACTCCATAAAGGTTCCTTTAAAAACATCACTTAGGCCATCCCAGAGCGTAACCATGGAACTATCAACTCCAATGATTTTGTTTACGCCAAGTTTAACCGCTATTTCGGATGCCACTAAATTTGAGTCATTCGAAATCGTTGAATTGATAAGAATCTCAAGGGCCAACTTTAAATGCTTGTCCAAGCTTGTTGTGCCAATTCGTTCGTTAAACGCACTAGCACCGATAGAAAGGCCAAGGAATTGACAGACAGATAAGCGGATTTCAGAAAGGGAAAAGTTACCTTTTGCTTGGGCTACAGCCTGAAGAAGGCCAATTACAAAGTCGCTGTCTTGAATTTTAGCGCGCTTGTCAGATGAATTGAGTTTAGTTTGCAATTTTGACTTGAAGGAACGCAGAGAATCAACGAGCATGAGCATGGAGAGCATCCTATTTTCTATTTTTGGGACAAAGGTGGTACTTTTCCCTGGATCATAGGATGTGATCCACAACATTTAAAGATTATAGTCAGTTATCTAGGATTTAAAAATCCCGGTCACGTATGATAGAGGACTTTTCGGATTAAGGCTGAATAGTGACTGTCAATCTTGCTAGAGTCGGAAATAGATTTGATGTCTTCGCTGCCATTACCTGTAGGAGTAGAAGATTCTGGGAGGTTGTGGTCACCACGGTCTTTTCTAAGATCCGCATTGTTGTGCCATTCTAAAATTCCCTCTACAAGATCAATACAATTCTTCCCGTCAACAACCTTAATAGATTTGTTGAGACGTGTGCGCTTTTCAATAGCTCTTGAGATAGTTGCCCGATTAACGTGTACGAGTTTTGCAAACTCAGATTGAGAAACAACCGACTTCATTTTTACTCTTTCATTTTGACATTGTGCTATGCAACACCCGACATTGATCAGGTTATTGAGAAATAGCGGATCTCGACTTTGCAGCCATTGATACTCAAGGATTTCAAATTAACGTATTTGAGACTTTTGATTGGATGGAATTATTTTTTTGCCAAAAAAACTAAATCATTAAAACGGCAAAACCTCTGTAAATAGAGTCTATTACTCAGCTAGCAATTTGTTGATGATGAATGACACCTTGGCAATAGACACCAAGTATCACGTCACATTTAATGAGTTTTGCTATGCCACTATATTTATATTCATAATAACGATGAGTTATAGTCAAACTCTTAGCGAAAGAAATATGCCAACTAATACATTTTATTTTTAAACTTCTGCTCGAAGTGGGCAACACGCGCAACAAATTTAAATCCGCATTTTATCCAACTATATTAGATAGTTAGATATCATAAAAACTGATTTAATCATGCTACTTGTTGCCCCAAAATATTTTTAAAAATCGAGGGAGAGATCGAAGTTGGGCATCCACCCATCGGGGAAATGCTCTGGAAGGACCCAAAAACCTTACCAATAAAGGGATTTAGCTGTCAATAGTATTTTTGAAATGCTTATCAAAGAAAAAAATTACTCGTTTTGAGAAGCATGCCTCCTAATGCCTCTCGACTGACTTGGCTCACTGTAGTAACTCGTGCGTTCATTAGACGCTATTACTCTTTCAAATCAACGAGGCGGTTAGTATAAATGGTTAAGTATTTGTTTAAATTCAGTTTATTTCTTTTGCTACTGCAAAATTTTGCATGGGCTCAGTTTAATCCTGGAGTCAACCTTAAGGAGAATTTTAAGGTCAATACACAAGGCGCATCAACCTACACAATCCCTATAACGATCCCTGATGGCATTAGGTCAGAGGAAATGAAGCCGGAATTGGCCTTTGTCTACAACAGTCAATCCGGCAAAAATTATCTAGGGAAGGGCTGGTCACTCAGTGGCTTAATGGAAGTTAGCCGATGTAATAAAACCTTTGCTCAAGATGGTAATAAACAATATTCTTCGCTTTTTTCATCTAGATTTGGAAAGTTTTGCTTTAACGGCCAACGACTAAATCCTGTTCTTAATGATCAATGGGAAGAGAATGCTCTATTCAAAACCGAAATAGCAACGGACCTAACCTTTAAATCCCAAGGGGAATGTGGCACTGAAAGTCCTTGCTCATTTATAGCGACTAATCGAAAAACGGGCGTCAAAATGGAATTTGGCAGCTCTCTTAACTCAAGGATATACTTTGAAGGTCGCAGTGATAAAGCATTCCTTTGGGCACTAACTAAAGTTTATGATAAAAACGGCAATTACTGGAGTGTCGAATATGATAGACATCCAAATGCATTCTACCCAATGAAAATACAATACTCTCAGAATGATGCTCTTACACAGATAGATCGCGAGATTACTTTTGAATATGAAAATCGAAATGATTATCACCCAAAGTATATTTCTACACTTGCAGGTGGAATCAAATTAGAAAGACGTAAGCGATTGAAAAGAGTTAATATATCTGTCGATGGTGAGCAGTTAAAAAGCTACGTCTTAAATTACGGCTACTCAAATACGACTCATGCGAGTTTAATCAATTCGATCGATGAGTGTGCTCTAAATGAATGCCGAGAAATTGCAAGCTTTACATATCATCAGCCAGGCAACGGTTTTACAGACAACCAGTTCAATCTTCCAGGTAAAATCTTTTTTAACGACAAAGATTCATCGAAATTTAAAGTCGAAGGTACCTTAGAAGATTTTAATGGTGACGGCATCTTAGATTACGCCAATGGAACTTGCTATGACAATGGCTCTTGTAACGACAAACAGGTTCATTTAGGCACGGGAAAAGGATTTATACGCTCTAACTTTAAATTAATATCAAAAACCAATTACAATGAATTTAATGGTTGGAGAGCGAAGCTTGAATCTGTTTTTACTGACTTCAATGGTGATGGTCTTATAGATTTTACCAAGGGCACTTGTTGGGTTGGTTCTCACTGCGAGCATCGCGTTCATCTTAATAATGGTGAGGGTTTTAATAGCAATCCATCCTTTAATCTTTGGGGAAAGCTCTATTTGAACGAGACTGGTGGCTGGAACTATAGAACAGAAGGGATCTTGCGGGACTTCAATGGTGATGGCCTTCTCGATTATTCTCCCGCATTTTGTAGAACAAATGGAAGTTGTAGTATAAGGGTATATCATGGAACAAAAAACGGCTTTATCGATACTGGCTATAACCTACCAGAAAAGGTATTTCAAGTAGATGAAACTGGAAGATGGGGAGGAAGACAAGACGCGATCCTAGAAGATTTTAATGGGGATGGTTTGGTAGACTTTGCACGTGCGTCTTCAGCTTCAGACCGAAGCATATGGCTCAGTACTGGAAATGGCTTTAGAAAAGCTGACTACAAGCTACCTAAACATCAAATTTATAGTTTTTATGGTTCAACAGATAATTTTAAGTCGAAGTTAGAAGGAATATTTGCCGATTTTAATGGAGATGGCCTTGTAGATTTTAGTCGAGCAACTTGTTGGGACGAAGGCAACTGTGATCTTGATATTTATCACAACACAGGAAAAGGCTTTGTAAATTCAGGATATAGACTCCCAGGGCATATTTTAAAAAACGAATCACGAGGATGGCGAGTCATAAAGGAAGGTCTTTTGGCCGATTTTAATGGCGATGGTTTGCTTGACTTTGCTAGTGGATTATGTGATCGGAGCGAGCAATGCGATAAACAAATATACTTCGGAACGGGGAGGGGTTTTGTATCTGCAGGAGAGAACTTTCCTAGTTCCAGCTACTTTCTACCAGGAAAAGCATTTCATCTTATGAATACCTGGGAGATTAAAACCGAGGCTGTATTTGCTGATTTTAACGGCGATGGTGCAATAGACTATACTAGGGGAACTCATTGGAATAGCGGACGAAAAGATTACGGTATTAAGTTGAATAAGGCGATTAATCCCGACGCTTTAATTGCCATTAAATCTGGTCTAAACTCAGAAGTTAAAATTGAATATAAGCCAATGACTAATGGAGAAATCTATACTAAGGGAAAATCAGGATCCTATCCCAACGTGGATGTTCAAACTCCTAGGTTTCTAGTGTCAAAATACACACTTTCAGATGGTATTGACAGTAACTATAATTTTCGCTTCAAATATGAAGCGGCAAAAGTAAACCGACAAGGTCGTGGTTGGTTAGGTTTTGCAAAATTAGTCGAAATAAATGAAGAGGCAAGAATAAAAAGCACTCGATATTTTCATCAAAATTTTCCACTACAAGGTCGCATTTCTCGCATTGAGATATCTGATCTCAACAATAATTTGATGAAACGATCTCGATACACTTATGATTATATTGAGAAAATAGGAGAACGTAAGAAATATTATATTGTTAATATTACACAGATTGATGATGATCTTTACTTGGATGGTAGGTATAACTATACCCTCAGAAAAAAGTTCAATTATGATGGTTCTGGTAGACTAACGTCTCAATTGAATCTAGGTGATCTTAACAAGGTAGGAGACGAAGTCTATGAGTGTTACCGCTATCAAACCGGAAGCTTTTTAGCCAGCTACAAAAAAATCACAAAAAACATAGAAAGCTGCAGTCGTCAATCGATTTCTTCGTTTAATGGGACGTCTGATTTAAACCTTACAAAGTTTGATTGGGATAACTTCAAGCTGAAGAGTAAAAAAATATTCGATGATACAATCGGTAGTTTTGTCGGATCGACTTACGAATATTCAGATACTACAGGGTCCTTAGTTGCATTAACCAATCAGCTCGGTGCTACAACTAACATAGAGTACATTGGCGATTGGACCGTTAAAAAAATCTATCCATCTATCAAGAATGGCAGCCGGCTGGAAGCAAAAAGCCAATATAACAAGTTTGGCAGCATTGAATCGACACTCGATTTTAATCATAATGAGTTGCGGTATGATTACGATAGTTTTGGACGTATCAAAGGGATTAGGGGGAACTCTACGATTGATGGTAGCGATATCCAACTTGTGGATATTAGCTATTCCTACTGCAAAAATCGGGACGATTGTCAGTCAGGATTTGTAATTGAAAAGCGAAGCCGAAATAATTGGTATGAAGATAGTGTTGCCAATTGGAACTGGAGCCGTGAATATTATGATGGCTTGGGTCGCCTTTATTTGACTCGCTGGCAGTCTGGTGATAATGGTGAGAAAATTTCAGAAAAAAGAGTTATTTTTGATCGGCAAGGTCGCGTCTTCAAGGAATCTATACCATATTTTCAAGGGGAGACTCCCCAGTGGGTCACGCGCACCTATAAACGCCATAATGCACCGGAATCTACTATTGGTCCCATGGGAGGGATAACGGCCTACTGCTACGCCCTCGGCGACCAGGACTTTGCTTTTTCCGATATTTGCCAAGATCCAGATTTAGATGACGATCAAAATGCTGGTAGACCAGGTCAAGATGAAGTCGACTATTACCAGGAACTGATCGACAAAATTGAAACATCAGCAAATAATGGACCAAGCCTCACGGATGGCAATCGCCAGATGTTAGTCAAAATGTCTGATCCTCAATTGAGAAATGATGGAAATTCTACGATTGTTTCCATGCGTCAGATTTTAAATTCAGCGGGGCTACCAACTCAAATTATAGATGCAGCCGATAACACAGTATCAAAAGTTTATAATGAATTTGGACAATTGATCAAAACTACTGATGCTAAAGGGGTACAAACGAGGTTTACATACAACACACTTGGACAAGTCGTACAAGTTGTGGATAACTCCCGAGGCACGCAAATTTTCAAATATGATAGTCTCGGTCGTTTACAGTGGTCCAAGAATGACAGGAATATTATAACAGAATATTACTATGACAACCTCAACAGGGTTGTTGCCAAAGAAACATCCCAAGATCAATCAAATGCCAATATCGTTATTTTCAACTATGATGAAACAACCTATAGTAATGGACTTGGTCGACTAACTTCCACTGAATGGGATGAAGGACCAAGAAAATACAAAAAGGTTTGGGCCTACGATAATTTTGGTCGTGCCATTAGTACCATCCAAGTTGTATCAGAAGGCACAAGTTCGGAATCTTTTGCAACCCAAGTATCCTACCTACCTAATGGGCAAGTAGAAAACATTACCTATCCCGATGGCTCTAAGGTTCACTATAGTTACAATGGTAGTTCCTTACTAGCAAATGTGAAGTTGCAAGAATCAGATAATCAGAACGAATTTAAAGAGGTCGTGAGCTACAGTAATTACAATGCCAGTGGTCAAGCGGAATCCATCCAATTTGGTAATGGAGTTGTGAGTAGAAAGGAATTTGATGTTTTAGGTCGACTGACTAGCGCATCAACCACCCTTCCTAGTGGTAATGTAGCTGACAGTGCCATCTATCATTGGAATAAAGCCGGTAAACTCTACAGTATAGATAGCATGGTGGGTGCATTTGGCGATCAGGACTTTTTCTACAACCAGCTCGGTCAATTGATCAAGGCTACTGGATCATACGGTACCAAAGAGTACCAGTACGACGAAAGTGGCAATGCTGTTAAATTAGGTGCCCTAAGGTTTACTTACCAAGAAAATAAAAAACATCTCCTTAAAAGTATTGTTGATCAAAATGGTCAAGAACTAGGAAGCTATTATTACGATGAAGTGGGTAACTTGCTAGAACAGCCTATTATCGTCGATGGTCAGGTCAATACTACTAATAAAAAGTACTTTACTTATAATTTAGAGAATCGCTTAGAAAGCGTCGCCATTGGCCCATCACGATCTGAGGCTAGTATTGTATCGTCCTTTACCTATGATCCATTAGGTCGCAGGATACGAAAAGTAGAAAGTGATGGTCTGGTTACGCGATACATTACCAATGCATATGAAGTTACTGAGCTTAGCGATGGTAAAACACTCCATACGAAAAACATCGCTGGGTCCGGTGGTATTGTTGCGGCTACCACCAAGGTTTATACCAAGACCACTGAGGCAGCAGCCTTCCAAAAAAACAGTCGTAGTGTGAAACTAGCCTCACTCAACTATTCAGCGTTTAATGGCGCCTTAGAAGGATTATCCTCCATTGCAGGACAATTTTCTGCATCGTTGGGAACACTTTTCCCTAAAATTGTGTTAGCTCTACTCGCTTTGCTAATGAGTTTATCACTTGTGTCCATTTACAGGCTACGATCACCAAATTATCGCTTTGCCACAGCTGCGTTGATTTATGGTTTAGTTTTTACCCTAATAACGACCAGTGGACCTAGCTCCTTAATGGCTGCGATGACTGCGGGTGAACATGGTATGGGCGTACCCCAAGGCATGCGCTTCTTCCATCAAAATCATCAAATGAGCAGCAATGTTGTCAGTAATGAAGCAGGGAAAGAGGTGGCAAGGGTTGCCTATGAGCCCTTTGGCCTGGTCAATACCAAAGAGAGCACCGGCGAAGATAGTTTTAGGCAAAAATATACTGGCAAAGAGCTTGATAGCAAAACCGGCCTTTACTACTTCGGTTCCCGATACTACGATCCCGTAATGGGCCGCTTCTTAACTCCAGATCCTGCTTGGCAATACGATAGCCCTTATATTATGGGAGCTAACGATCCCTTAAGCGGGACGGACCCCGATGGAGAGTTTTTTATTGGCCTTTCAATATTTATAGGAGCCTTAGTTGGTTCATACTTTGGTGGAGTTGCGGCAAATGGTGGCAACTATAATCCAGCAGAGTGGGACTGGAAGTCAGGTAAAACTTGGGCCGGTCTAATCGTGGGCGGATTAATCGGTGGAGCGAGCGCAGGAGTAGGTGCGGCTCTAACAAGTTCGGGGGCTGGTCTAGGTACCGTCGTAGCAGCCGAAGCTGGGATGGGTTTCGCTGATGGTATCATCATGGGAGCGATTGAAGGGCAAGAAGGTACGGACCTGTTAATGAATGGCCTTATAGGGGCTGCCATGGGAGGGGTGGCCGGAGGACTATTTGAGGGGGCCGGTCGCTTGTTCTCAAGATTTAAAGGCTCTGGCAAGTCGGTTGGGAGTAAGATTTCGAAAGGTTGCCCAACCAGTTTTGAAGAGGGAACTTTATTAGCCTCTCAAGACGGCCAGAAGGAAATTCAAGATCTTGAAATCGGCGACCAAGTTTGGTCATTTAATGAAAATTCAGGAAGCTTTGAATTAAAGGAAGTGACCCAACTATTTACCAGAATTGCTAATGATCGTATGGAACTAGTGGTTGATGATGAAACCATTTCCACAACAGCCAACCATCCATTCTACGTCGAACGATTGCATGTGGATCTAGAACAGGGAACGATGTCCGTAACTCGGGTTTGGATTGAAGCAAAAGACCTTAAGATTGGCGATCAGATTCTGACAAAAGATAGTAAGCTTGCTACCGTTAACGACAAGAAAATTATTACCGAAGAAGGTCGAGTTTACAACCTTGAAGTCGAGGGGAATCAGAATTATTTTGTGGGTACGGATGAGGTGTTGGTCCATAATTGTGATAGATTTCCAGATGATGTCGTAAAAATTATAGAAGCAGGTACTACTCTTTACCATTATACTGATCAAAAAGGTGCAGAAGCGATTTCTACGTCACAAATGATTCTCCCATCTAAAGGAAAAGGAAGAGCCCATCACGGCGATGGCGTTTACTTTACCAAACTAGAACCTGGAACGGGAGAAAAAGAGTTATTTAAACATCTATTCACAACCACAGGGAAACTTACAAAATTTCAGAAATATTTTTACCGCAAACGCCTCACTCACTATGTAAAGGTAAAAGTAAAACATAATGTACAAGTTGAAGAGCACTCCAATTTGAAATTTGGAAAAAATAAGAAAGAGCGGACTAATGCGCCAATGCGGGCTAATATATATGTGGTTCAAACACGAGATTCAATGCATAGGAATTTTTTTGATGAATGGGAAATCAAAGGGGATGTTCCGGACCTTCCACATTATTGGAATGCAGCAATCGAAAATTTACATTTTTGATTGTTTTTCATAGCTAATTATTTTTGGTAGTTTTTCTGAGGTGTTGTGCTTTATTTGATGACGATTTTTTAGATGTTATAATGATAGTATGAATAAGAGCCGCACACATGAAAACAGTAATAAATTCACAGAAATCATTGCCGATAATTGGGAAAGATTTAAAGCCGAGTATCCTTCTTTTGACAACCATCATGTAAATAAGCAAGTCGATAAGACATTAAAATGTGCCGATCCTCAGTACGGGTTCAAGCAGTACATGTGTCTTAGCTGCGGTCAGGAAAGCAAAGTAGTTGCTCACTCGTGTAAATCCAAGTTTTGTCT
>JBNKNM010000130.1:0-15154 GCA_050293845.1 Pseudobacteriovorax sp.
AACAACTATCCTGTAAAAATCTATCAAAATCCACTCTATTTAAATATTGAACAAAAATATCATATTAAACACCGGGCTCGCGACAATGTTGGTTATGGCAGCCATGACATTAGTGAAAACTTTGTGGTGGACTTGAATGCTCCTCAAACGCAAGCTTCCATACAAAACAATTTCCAGGGTTCTATACTGTCCACTGATTCCATCATAAGACTTAGTTCCAAAGATAATCTAGCGGGTGTCAAAAAAATTCTGTACAAGTTTAATAATCAGGAAAATTATAGTGATTACGATGAATCTGTAGGTATTTCCGTTTCTAACTTAGATGATGGCAGCCAAATTTTAAAGTACTACTCAGAAGACAGAGTTGCTAACAAAGAAGTTCCTAAAGAAATGTTTTTCAAACTAGATCGCACTTCTCCTAGTATTGCCTACACGTTTTCAGGTAATTATTTTGTGAGCGGTAAATTAAGTTATATATCTTCCCGTACGCGTATAGTCTTAGATGCTAGCGACAATCATGTAGCCGTAAAAGCAGTAAAATATGCCATTAATGACGGTCAAGAAAAAATCTATAAAGCTCCATTCAAGCCACAAGTTGAACAGGGAAAATGGCAACTGCACTATAGTGTTACTGATGCACTAAATAATCAAAGTACACGCTTTATGAAGGAGATTATTATGGATACTACTCCTCCTAAATCCAAGCATACTATTACTGGAATTACATACACAGATAGAAATAAAGTTGTATACCTTAATCAAGAATCGACCATAGCTTTAAGTTCAAAAGATGAGCTTTCTGGAGTCGCTAATATTCAATACCAACTAAATGGGGTATCTCCTACTTCCTACTCTCAATCATTTACTCTTCCCCGTGAAGGTCGATTTTTGTTCCGTTATTGGGCAACTGATAATGTTAACAATCAAGAACAGTATCAACCTATACTATTAATTTCCGATCGCAGCGCTCCAGAAATCACACATACTTTTAGTACGGAACCTTTGGGTTTTCAAAAAAATGCAGGAAGAGAGATAGCTGTATACCCTCAAGGAGTTTCGATAGCCATTTCCGCTCGCGACAGTTCTTCAGGAATAAAAAGTGTACAGTATAACATAGAAAGAGACAAATGGATTGAATATTCAAAAAGGTTAACGTTCAACCAGCCTGGTAAATACCAAGTCAAGATCAAATGTCAAGACAATGTCAATAATGAACAATTAGCAACTTTAAGTTTTGAAGTGGTCGATCAACAATGGAATCAAATGGCTCATTAAAATTAGTTTTAGGTCTCGGCCTCTACATAAGCAATTTTTGTGCATATGGCAAAGCAGATGTCGATTCTAGCTCGAAAAAAAAACCCTTATGCCCTCTTCAATCTTATTATCAGGTACAAAAACGAAAGTTTTTTGTACCTAGTACATTGGGCTACCGCTTTCTCATTCAATCTCAATCAGAAAACAGCCCTATGATTCCCCTTTCAAAGACAACTGTAAATCCGGAAAAATACCTTCAATTTATCGAAGGTCAGCATGATATTCCAGTAAGTTCCTCAACAAAGCAAAACTATACTTTAATTTCAGATGGTTCCCCTCCAAGTACCAAGGTAGGCATCAGCAACTCCCCTCGTATAGAAAAAGATGGTTGGATGTATTACGGCAAAGGTTTTTTCCTATCAGTGACTTCAAAAGATCAGATCTCAGGAGTCAAGCATATTTTTTGGTCGGAAAATAACTCAGATTATATTTCGTTAAAAAAAGATAAGATTGGATATGCTAAGGACGGAGTTTATCGCGTTTCCTACTTCGCATGTGATATGGTTGGAAATAGAGAGACCTTAAGAAACATACGATTTAAAATTGATGTCAGCGCTCCAAAATCGATACTACGTGAAATCAAAAATAATTTTACCATATTGAATCCACAGTCTTTTATTTCTTTGTTAAGTCAAGATAACGGAACTGGTGTACATAGTATCTTTTACAAGTTTGATCAAAGTCATGAGTTTACGAAATATAACAGTGAGCTATCCCTAGGCCATCTCACTGCAGGAAAACACGCGATTACATACTATGCCAAGGATTTATTGGGTAACATGGAAGAGCATAAAACTCATGATTTCTTCTTTGACCCTCAGCCACCAAAGCTTGATATCGCCATGCCAATTAGCAGTTTTCAAGATGGTGACATTCACTACTTATCACTTGCAACTCCCATTATTTTTTCAGCCGTTGATGAAGAATCGCAGATCTTTAGCAAAAAATTATGGATTGATAAAAAAGCTTGGCCGGAAATAGAAAAACCAATTTATTTGGAAGGTAAGGAAAGATTGCTAGTCATCACTGGTGAAGGCAAAGATAAGGCAGGAAATACGGCTAAAATTGAAAGAAAAATATTCTTAGATACCCAACCACCTACTATAGAACATGAAATTCTGGGACCAGCTTTTAAAAAAAATGATCTTTATATTGCAACACTTCCGCTTAGAGTGCGTTTGAGAGCCGAGGATACAGCTTCGGGAGTCAAGGAGATCTTCTTTTGCCTTAACGATAGTCCCTGCCAAATTTATAAGGATAATATAGCCATCAATGATCCGGGAGCTCTCAAGCTCAGCTATTACGCAGTTGATAAAGTAGCTCAAAAAAGTCCGTTACGCACTCTTAACTTTAGACTCAAAAAAGCTGCGGTGGCAAAGGATATTAAGATCGCAGCCGTAAAGCGATCTTGGGTGTCCCACCCCAGTTATGGTGCTATTGGACCGCATGACAGACCTTTTAGACTTGTTATTAGTGACACTCCTGATGATAGTGGTCATCAGTTCTTTTTGACTTTACCTCATGATGCGTTGCAAAAAGAGGACATCATAGATTCTTTCCGCCATTTTATTGTTAGTGCTGCTGGATACAGTGCAAAATTAAAAATTCCTATAGATCAAACTTCTCCGATCACTAAACATAAGTATAACAATTCCAGTAGCTATGAAATTAATAGCAAAGCTTTTTTCGGACATAACTTATCAATCTCCCTAAGCGCTATAGACGAAACATCACTCCCTCAATCTGGAGTTAAGAATATTTTTTTCAGCATTAATGGTGAGCCTTATGCAGTGTATAAAAATAACTTAGATACTTTTATTCGCGAGCAAAATTATGTGGTAAAATATTATGCCATAGATCGCGTTGGTAATAGAGAGGATGTAAAAACGTTGAAATTCCTGGTAGATCTATCACCTCCAAAAACCAAAGTTTCCTATAACCCACCTTTTTATAGGAATATCATAAGACGTGATAAAGGACTTGATTTAGAAGGAGAGGACGCTTTATCAGGACTAAAGCAAATTTATTTTCGTTTTAATAAGGATCAATATCAAAAATATCACCCTAAAAAGTTAGCTACTGTCATAGCGACACTAAAAGCCGGTAATCACGTCCTTAACTTTTATGGTGTGGATCAAGTGGGAAATCTCGAAAAGGAAAATACTGTTGAAATTAAAATTGATGATCTCCCCCCTCTACTCTCTTTCCATATGGAAGGTCAATCACATACGATTGGTCAGAACCTGTATGTCGACCGCCATGCTAGGATTAAAGCAATTGCCAAAGATGATTTCAGTGGAACCCATCAAATATCTTATCGTATTGATGACGGTAGTATTACAACTTACCAAGATCCCATTCAAGTGACATCAATACCAAATCAAAGTAACATTGAGATATGGGCTGAAGATAATCTTCACCAGCAATCTCATTCCATTAAGTACCAGGTTATTCAAGATCAAACTCATCCCCAAACCAATATCACATTCAAGGGTACTAGCTATCGGTACGAAGATAAAATTTATATCCAACCGGATACCACCATTAAACTCA
Source organism: Pseudobacteriovorax sp. (assembly GCA_050293845.1). Lineage (GTDB taxonomy): Bacteria > Bdellovibrionota_B > Oligoflexia > Oligoflexales > Oligoflexaceae > DT-89. Next base: position 3,868 of record JBNKNM010000130.1, read on the forward strand.
AAGGTGATGATGAAGAATCAGGAGTAGCAGCGACTTATTATCGCATAAACGCAGGAGAATACGAAAAGTTTCATAATGTACTAAAATTTAAAGATAAAGGAGAAAAGCAGTTAACTTTTTATAGTACTGACTATGTTGGCAATCGAGAGCCTCCACAAACTTATCGCATTATTGTTGACAGTGAATCGCCGCAAATTTATATTACCACAAATGAAGGACAGCAAATTAATACTGCGCAAACGATCTCTAAAGGGTCGTTAATTTATATTTCTGCTATTGATACTCATGCAGGAATCAAAAGTATATCCTATAGCATCAATGGACAACAGTCAAAGTTATACCGTCATCCGATTGCTGTCAATTACGATAAGTCCATGCGTTTGGAAATTAAGGCCACTGATTTTATGGGAGCAGTGAAGCAAGCTACATGGAACTACAAGGTGAGATGATGCTTCTACTACTAATCATTTATGCAATAACATATACTTCCCAAGTTCTGGCGCAAGAAAAAGAGTTTTTCTTGAAACAGTTTGAAGGCAATCAAAACCAAGCAACTAGGGCTCCTGTAAGTGACTTGCTAGAAGATAAACGCGGACTTATCTATGTAGCCAATCAGTATGGATTACTAGAATATGATGGCATCCAGTGGCGTCATATAAACCTTCCACATAACCAGCCTGCCCTTGCATTAGGAGCTGATCACAACGGTCGTGTGTATGTTGCCGGACAGGCCAACATCGGCTATCTTTCTCCTGATTTGACCGGTAAAATGATATATAAATCCCTTATTGAGGAAGTTCCCAGTCACCTTATCCCAGAGATCAAAGGTTATCTATCCATAAGCTATTTTGGTGAGAAAATAGCATTTATTTCTGAAAATTTTGTTTTGATTTGGGATGGTCATCATATGGAAAGTATTGAGACTCCTTTTAAAATATATGCAGGAATAGGTTTTAAAGATCAGCTTTATGTTTCAACAGATACCAAGGGATTTATGATTCTTAAAAAGGAAGGCTTTAGTCCAGTACCTGGCGGTAGAAACTTTACTGCTTCAAGCTTTATCACAGTTGATAGTCAATTAAACGCTGGTACCTTGGGCCGTGGTATTAACGAAATTAAATGGGTGAACGATAGCGTGACCTTTCAAGGCCTTAAGAATCATGATCCCTCTATGTTTAAAGGATTCCAGATTAGTCATTTTCAAATTAGAGATTCAATCGCCTTTACAGGAACTATCGGTGGAGGTCTTAATATATTTGACCTCAAACATCGAAAGAGAATAGAGCTTTCATCTAAAACCAAGCAAGCACTAGGGGATGATATTTTTGCCATCAAGGCAGATCGTAGAGGTCGTATCTGGCTTGGTACGAACCATGGTATCTATGTCCTTATGGATAAACAACCTTCCTCCTCTCCAGTAGGGAAGGTGGCTTCCCAGGAATTTATAGCCTATATTAGAAGTTGCTTAAGTTTGAAGGATCAGAGTACCGTTTTTGGTGGAGCTTTTTTTAAAGAAATTGGAGGCGTGCAAACTTTAGAAGCTTCTGAACTGAACAAACCCACATTGGCATTCGCCCAAAACTCCCTTCGCTTTACCTATTCCTCAAGTGACCTTGTTAATGCAGATATTATAGAATATCAAACTTACCTTGAAGGTTTTGATAGTCAGTGGTCCGATTGGTCTGAACGAACCTATCGCGAATTTACTAATCTGGTATGGAAGGAATATCAATTCCATGTTAGAGCACGTCGCGGTGATGGAACTATTAGTAAAGAAGCAAGGTTCGAATTTACTATAGATCCTCCTTGGTATGAGCAGTATTGGTTTTATAGCTTGCAATTATTTATCCTAACTATTGTATTTTTAATCGTGGTATACATCAATGGCTGGACAGATCCCACACAGAGAAAGGATAGATCAAAAAAACTAAACAACATCATCGTTGGTACTATTTGGGGTTATTCTTTCAGTAAAATAGGTGTACAGGGAGCTTTATGGGCATTTTCGGGAGGGGCTGCTTTCTTAGCTGTAATATCAAAAGTGGTTATGGGTATTTTTCTTAAACCGATGCAAAAGAAGGTAGAGCTTAAAATTATCGATTCCCAGAAAAACCTGGTTAAAAAACTTCAAAGAAAACAGAAATCTAAAGAAAAAAGAATTGAGAATATTCAAATAAGTGTTGCTCAAAAGATACGACCAGGGAAGGCTAAAAAAGAAGCCATGAACGCAAACAGACCTTATATTCGCTCCCGTCCTACTTCGCAAAATCTTAGACTTAAGAAGCAGCGCATGTCTCACTAATGACTCTCTACACGCAATTACTTACTACGCTTGTAAAGACTATTTCTTATCTATAAAAAAAGCTGTGCTATCGATAAGTAACTAGTGAAATCACTCATTATAATTTTTTTGCTATTACCCGATGGAATAATAGATTCACTATATGAGGCGATATATGGGAGATGCTGCAAAGAAAATCCAAGATTCTATTGATGATAATTCAGAATCTGTATCTGAAAATGACTCTAAGATCAAGATTCAAAATTTAACTGAGAATCCAGATCCGAATCAAATCGAGGATGACAACCAGGAGAATGGCTCTAACCTCAATCCCTCTCTTAACAATGTTAAAGAGAAAGTCACTAATTTTTTAAATGACAAGCAGCAATCTACTTTATCTCTTTTGACCCTCTCATTAGCTTTCACCGATGACCGGGAATGCGATGAAAATCATCATTTTATCAAATTACTAGATCAGACATTAACAAATGACATGCATCTTGTTGACGCTTGCTTGCTTTTTGAAGAAAAAAGAGAGGCATTGAACCTTTTACTAGATAATCTTGAAACTATCGAACAACAAGCAGCAGCTATTGAAACACTACATTTCTTTTTAAAAGATAAGAAAATCGATCCAGCATCTCGCCAGAACACGTCTTTAAACTATCAAAACATTCAATCCAAAATCACTAGCGATGATGTATTGAAAGACATTGTAGCATTCTATTTACAACTAAACTTAAAAAAAGCTAAAATGAATGATTCTTCCGCTGATCCTGAAGAAATTTTCTTAACCTTACTCCCTCACCTACAAGATAAGTATACATTAAAAGAGATGATACGATCACGATACCAGGGACGCTGGTCAACGGTATTAAATAAATCCCAACAGCAAGTACTCGGGATTAAGAAACGCTTAAGCATACTGCATGCACCTTTTCAAACGGCTCACTATTCCACCCATTGTTTGACACAAAACAAAGTCATCGCTTTGCTTGATCAAGAGATTGGCTTTCCCAAACAACTCGAAGAAGAAGAAACTTACACTCTTCTTGGTGCTGTTGGTCATGCATCTTCTGCTGACGGCCAGCAAACAGATGCCGCCGAAGCTACATATATCAAGGGACTTATCGAAAGGCTTAAAATTCAGGTTAATGTTAAAAAGTTTTCTCAGTATGTAAGTTTTGGATTGGATGAACTTTTAGCAAAAGTGGAAATGATTGAATTGCAACATGCTATTTATTACGAGGCTTTAAGTGTCGTTGTTGCCAACCTTGAAATTGATGATGATGAAAAGATACTTTTAGATAAGATAAGGGATACCTTTCATATCGATGAACAAAAGGTTATCCAGATGCATACGAAGTACTATCTTGACAGTGGTTTAAGGGGGGCTCTAGATAGCCTCAAGAATATACCTATTACAGAAAGTAAAAATGGCTGCATGCATCGCCTTCAAGAAGTACTTGTTGAAGCCGATCTTGTTCCTCTTAAAGAAATGGTACCTCTAGCTATTCAATACCTTGAGCGTATTGAGACGGTAAAACTTCCACAGGAAGCGCCAACAGAAGTTCGTATGGCTGTTTTTTCGTTGGTAGGAAACGCTATGAGACTGGATAACAAGTTTGATGATGATGAGAAAAAATTTCTGATTTCAGTCATGAATGAATTTGAACTTTCCAGTGATGACCTCAAGTCCCACGCAAAAATAATGAAGGAACTCAACCTTAAAGATCTTTGTAAAATAATCAAGAGCTGGGCTCGCAAACATAACCAAGATGCCCTGTTACCAGCTCTTGTCTATTATGTTTTAAAGGCATTTGCAGCCGACGGCGTGATTGATCCTGAGGAAGTTGCTTTTAAAGATCTATTTTTTAAAGAACTTGGTTTAAAAGCTCCCCCATATGCCAGAATGCTTTTAAGAGTCGTCTTGGAAGAGGTTATTATATAATATCTAACTGGAAATACTTAGTAAATTAGCCTAAACTAGTCTTTTACAAATATTTCTTAACATTCCTCCCCATTTTCCGATAGATATCCCCGGATATTTAAGGGGGCCAAAATGTTACATTTATGTAAAGTATTATTAACTTTAATCCTTACCTGTTTGCTAGCTTCATGCTTAGAGTCAGACGCTCAATTCAATAGCTTGAACCAGGAAAAAGACGATGAACTAGCCATTGAAGCTACTGATGCTATTTCAGTACCTCCAGAACCATTTGATACAGAAGAAAGTGTCGAATACCATGAGAAATTCGATTTGTGCAGTCATCTTGAAAAAAAGGTTAAAAATTCGGTTCTACAATTTCCAGCTACCGAAGCTTGCACCTTTGGTATGGGGGATAACTTAGAGGCTAAAGACAGTTTTCTCCAAGCCATTGTTTCACAAACCTCACAGGTTAAGCTAGAGGGTCGTAAAACTGTTCTTTGTGATCTGAAGATGACCACAGTAAGCCCCGAGCTGCAGTACGATGACTTCATCGTTCTCACAATCAATGATCGCGTACTAATGTCCAGCAATCAAGAAATCCTGAAATTTCTTGATTATGACACATCGTATCAATGGAATTTCAAAAAAGCGCGGGGAAACATGCTGGACTTCAGTGGCCAGGCCTATTGTTTTGGAAATGAATTGAGCCTTTGCGAAATTCCTGAGACCGACACTTTTGGCAAGCTAAAGTTAGACTTTAACTCGGAAGTCATGGCTCAGTTAGCAAGCAACCTAAAAACAAAAGATACACTTAATTTCCAGCTCATTTCCACAGGAGACAATGATCCAGATGACTGTCTACACAGCGATTTTTCCTTGAGTTATGAGTTGAAGTATGTCAGTTACTGAAGGACTAGACATTTTTCATCGGTGTGTGTTCGCATTTTTCCGGCTATCCTCTAGAGCTTTCAGGGATCGGTAGCGGCGTTTGAGTGGGTCACCTGGGGTTAATTTTTCAAGCTCCTCCTGGGCAATTTGAGGCTGAATCTCCTTGAACTGCTCCATAGCCCGCCAACGAAGGATTGTAGGTTGGTTTTTGTCGCGGATAGTACCTAACAGCTGTTTGAGGCTACCTGGCATTCTTATATCTTTTATAGCTGCAATGGAAGCTTTGAGGCTTTGTTCGGGATTGCTGCTATTGTATTCTGAAGGTCGCATGCGCTGCAACCGTTCATTTTCAGGGTTTTTCTGACTTTTTATAGACTGCGCCTTTGCTGCGCCTTGCTCTTCAGGTCGTGGCATAATAATGGCATTAGAGGATTCTAAAGGAACTTGGATTGGTTGAACTTGCCTATCTATCATACCTTCTCTATCGAAAGATTTTTCAGGTATAGCATGAGACTCTATGGCATTCTCAGAAACTACTTCCAGAGACTTCTCCTGTAGGCGGCTTCTTGCAGAAAAAAGTAAATAGATACCCGCTACAAAACCAATACAGGAAAGTGCAACACCGACTTTCAAAGCCATATGATTTCCTTATATAATCTTTTCCAATTTCCAGCACTGAATGCTAGTAAGACAGACAACCCAACTTTCGTCTTCCTGATTTTGCAGTAATGCCGCCTGCCCAGTGCCTAAGTTATGGTAGTGGCCCGTCAAGACCCCAACAGCATCACTCCACCCAGGATTATGACCAATAAGTAAAAGTGTTTCATGAGCCTCCAGTTCTGCAACCTCTTCTATGATCTGGTCATATCCAGCCAAATAAAATTTTGGGCTTACCTTCTCAAACTTAGGCTTTAAACCTGTGAAATTTGATATAACCTGCATGGTTTCTAAAGTGCGGCGGCTATCGCTGCAAATAATAGCATCGGGAAACCAACCTCGAGCTGACAATTCTGTTGCCACAGCTACAATTTGTTCACGCCCATAGCTGGTTAAGGCACGACTATGATCATCTCCTTTCGATAATACTGCTTCTCCATGACGGAGTAAGATGATGCGTTTCAATGCTTAGCTGGCCTCTTGTCCATTATTTGACTCCTGTTTATATTCTTTTAACTTTTCTTCAGCTTGCTTAAAGTCAGGGTATTTAGCAACGATTTTTTCTAAAAGCTTCACAGCTTCGACCAAAGTTCCCTTTGATTTTAACAAAATTGCCTTGTTAAACAAAGCAGGCTTGTTTTCTGGATCAAGCTTAATCACGGCGTTATAGGTGCGCAAAGCCTCTTCATACTGCTCCGATTCTTTGTAGGATATTCCAAGCTGGTTTAAATAAACGACATTATTCGGCTCGTGGCCAAGTGCTGACCTGATATGGCGAATAGCTTTTTTGAAATCCCTCAGAACGTAGTAACCTTGGCTTAGATAGTGATGGATGGCGGGAAAAACCAACTCATTGCTAATAGCTATATTCAAAAGATCGACTGCCTCTCTGTGACGTTTGAGATCGAATAGTAACCCAGCAGCTTTTTCATAGCGCACAGGATTTAAGGGAGATAGCTTAATAGCCATCTTAAACTGTAAGACAGCGTCTTCGATGCGATTTTGATTAGCATAAAATGATCCACGCTCCACGTAGGTATGCACATAATGGCCATTTCTTTTTTGGGCATCGTTAAATAACTTCTCCGCTTCCTCAGCATGGCCCTGTTGAGCGGCAATCATAGCAAGGCCCACTATGGGACGAGCGGCTTTTTGGGTGACTTCCGATAAACTTAAGAAAATCTTCTTTGCCAGATCTAAATTCCCCTGCTTAAATTGCTTTTTAGCAGCTTCATACAGCAGCTCTGGATTATTTGGGTTATGATAGGTTTTAAATGCCTGCTTAAGCTTAGGCAGAATATCTTTTAAGGTAAAAGGTTTTACCAGCACTCCGTCAACACCATTCTCTGTGGCAAGCATGATTTTCTCACGACTTGCCTGCTCGATGGCAATTGCAAAGGGACCACGTGTCAGATTTGCATCTGACTTAATCTCTTGTAAAAAATCAAAACCATTCATCACCGGCATCTCATGATCACAAACCGTCAGGGAGATACCACCTTGCCCTTTTCCAAGCCATTCCAAGGCTTCTAGACCATTGGAGAATTGCTTGATATTTTTAAATCCCAACTTGTTGAGATGATGGGCAATAATCAAGCGCATATCGATTTGATCTTCGACAATGACGATCACTTCTTCTTGATCGATAATTTTGGGAAAGGTAATTTTATATGTGGTGATTAAATCTCGAATTTCGGCCATAGCAGAACCTCCTCATCGGTACTATTTGATTCGGAGGTTTCACTTTATACTTTAGGGTGTTAGCCGAATTATCTTTGCATGGCCCTGAGAAAAAACTCGTTTTCATCCTGCGTGCCAATACTTACCCGCAGACATCCAGCCAAACCAGGGCCACCAGATATATTGCGCACAAGGACACGATTCTTTACTAAATTATGGTATGCCTCTTGGCAAGATTGCTGATTTTGCCACTGCAATAGTAAAAAATTGGCCTTCGAGGGAATGACTCTAAAATTATTAGCTTTTGCTAGAGGGATTAGTTTGGTTCGGACGCTTTCTCGCTCTGCAATAGCGTTCCTAACATTATTTTGGACAAATTCTTGCATTTCAGGGTCACTTAGAATGACTTTAGCAGCTTCCATCGCGAAATGATTAAGCAAGTACGGAAGTCTTACTTTTTTCAACTGGGCGATAAGAGGAGCAGCTCCGATTAAATATCCAAGCCGGATGCCCGCAGCTCCCATTGTCTTAGACATAGTTCGCAGTATCATCAGATTAGAGTGACGCTGCAGTAGCTCTATGTACGGCTGATCATTGAACTCAAAGTAAGCTTCATCTGCCAAAAACATCGATCGGGGATGATCTCCTAAGAGTTTGTCCAATAAATTAATGTCCAAGCTAGTACCAGTGGGATTATTGGGACTGGCGAAAACCACTAAGGATTGTTCCGGTAATGGGGGCAAACTTGCTAAATCGTACTCAAAGTCCTTATTTAAGTTCCAAGGTTCATAGGATATGCCCGCATATTGGCAATGCATCTCAAAAAGAGCAAAGCTGGGGCGGGCAATTACAACCTTTCCTTTAACATTTCTCCCCATTGTATCAATGATCAGCGGGATTAATGCATTCGATCCAGGGCTGGTCAATAAGCACTCCGGAGAAACCCCCACATAAGAACCGAGTAAGTGATGCAAATCAACGCCATAGGATTCAGGGTAGCGGTTCCAGGACTTAGCACGAACGCGATCGAGAATTCTTTGCTTTAACGCTGGAGGCCAGTCCCAAGGACTTTCATTCTGATCAAGTTTAACTTCAACCTCAGGGGTATCGATCTTATAGGGGTTCGTACTGAGTAAGCTAGGCAAAAAGAATTGTTCTAGCCAAGGCTTTTCCGGCTCCTTAGGAATTATGATTCTATCTGTACTCATATGAACTCTCCACTATTAAAACAAGTTTCTTTGGCGTAGCTGATCATAAACGACGATGGACACCGCATTTGCTAGATTCAGGCTGCGGACATTATCATGGAACATAGGGATTTTATACATTTTATTATGGTGGTGATGGTGAAAATCTTTAGGAAATCCAGCAGTTTCTTGTCCAAACACCAAAACCTCGGTATCGGTAGGAACCTCTACATAGCTAGCCTGCGCAAATTTTGAGAAAAAAGCAACTCGCCCGTCAACCTGATCATATAGCTGTTCAAAACTATTATGAATTTCTAGATCTAAAAAAGGCCAATAATCCAGCCCTGGACGTCTGACATTTTTGTCGTCCATGGAAAACCCAAAGGGTGTTATCAAGTGCAAGCGACAGGCGGTTGCAGCTGCCAACCTTCCAATATTGCCAGTATTCTGTGGGATCTCAGGACGATACAAACAGATTTGCGGGTGACCTTGCTTCAAGCTATTTCCTTTTCATTGTTTAGTTTGGATAATATTCCCATCTGTCTGTTGCATCAACTTCTTAAAGGCCCGCCTATAAAGCATAAAGCTTGCGATTTTAACGATAATGTGACCCAAAAGTGAGGGCCATATACTTGCAGTGACTGCATACATCCAAGCGAAAATAATACCTGTTATAAAGGCCATGAGAGTCCAAGAACCGATGCGGTTTCCAGGGCCCAGGTGAACTAGGGTAAACAAGACCGCCGTGAAAGGGGCTCCTACCTCGGGTTGAATGGCACCCTGAAACATCAATTGCTCTGCCACAGCAGTAATGACCGCCAAATAAATTCCCACACTGCTCTGTAACCCGCCAATATATTGCACGAGAACGCTCTTATAGGCTTTGAAGCTGGGGAAAAACTCCTCAAGAAGAAATTGACCGATAAGTAAGACCCCAATGGATAGAGCTGTTAAGGTAAGGAGCTGAGTGATGGAAAAACTCGGGACATTCCAGGAGAATAGCACCGGTATCCCTTGATGCTGGAAATGAACTATCAGCAAGGCAATGACTGCCATACCTCCGTAGAAGAGCGTCGAGTTCAAGAGCATTTGACCTATCGGTACGTTTTTTTGACTAACATCTTGTCTGCTCATTTTATATCTCATGTGATTATCAGGAACAGCTTCACCTAGAACCAAAATGTCTTAATGGTTTTTTATTGAAAAATCACGTAATTTCGGGAGCTGAGGAGGCAATTTATGACAAGATCACAGTCCACCTACATCTGTTTTACACTAATCCTAGTCTTACTGACATTACCGATTAAGGCGAATGTACGGCTGCAAACGCAACAGCTTGACGAGGTCATCGGTCTACTGGAACTCAAAAAACCATATGCTGATAGGGAGTTGTGGCTAAAGAATGCTGCATCCCTGCATAGAATTATTCAGAAAAATAAGCTTACAGACCAGCAGTTTGCCGTAGCATTAAATCAGTTACTGGCTTCTTCTGGCATCTACAGCCCTGCGGTATTTTCTACGGACTCATTCCCCTATCTGCAAATGCTGCACCCTGAGAAAAGCCACCTTTGGGGTTACATCGCAAAGTTGCATGGCAGCGCCTCCTACATTCAATATGTACTGAATGCCGGATCTACTCTACAGAGAGGGGATCGCTTGGAAAAGCCTCCATCCCTACCTAAGCCAAAAGGATCTATTTCCTTAATTATTAAAAAATCTCCCCTGAAAGCCAATCAAGTGCTCAGCACTCCCCAAGATCATAGAAGCCTCCGCGAGGCATTTTTTGACTTCAGCTATCGTAGTATAGGGACATTTACAGCACAGAATCAGCAACACCCCTACATTCATTTGCTGGATTGCGGGTCCTCCAGTCTTCCCTTAATAAAAACCTGGATAGGGAAGGCAAAAAAAACGGCCCATTTCTTTTTAGACCTGAGAGATTGCTACTGCGAAGATTCCACTGCTATTACAGCAACCATTCACAAACAGCTCCCGCAGTCCAAAATCGTCATTCTGCAAAACAAGGGGACCCGCTTGGGAGCTGAACACCTCATCCAAAGTATAAAATCATCATGGCGAGAAAATTCTGTCAGCATAGGTGAGCCAACAGGAGGTTTTAGTAGTCCTCGCCAAGCCTTGAAGCTTAGTATGGGCGATCTATGGCTATTGATACCGGAGCACAAGCAGACTGTTGCTCCCCTGGCTCCAGACTTTTTTACTAAGGACAGTTTTATATATGCACAGGGGCAAGACGATCTTTTAAATGCAGCACAAGCCTACGTGTTCTCGAAAAAAAGTCATTAATTCGGGATCAGAAATATTTTCTTTTTGGTTTGGATCTATAAAGACCAATTTCAATAGAATAGTTTTCGTAGTTTAACTTAAAATTATTTGAAAGATTGGAACTAACAACACCACTGATGTCTCCTAACAAATTATTTGCTACCTTTACGTTAAGTGTGTTGCTTTCAGTGTAGAACTCATAACCTTCATCGGTATAATACCATTAATCCTTCAGTGACATCTTCTCTCGACTGAAGTCGAAAGCATCCTGTAGTTAGGATGTCCGAAGCATGGTCACATGAGCCACGCTTACTTGAGGTTTGCAGGAGAATGGAGCCAGCTCTAGTTTCCTGCTACTATCGGGAAGATTTCCAGAAAGGC
>JBNKNM010000131.1:0-15120 GCA_050293845.1 Pseudobacteriovorax sp.
CCACAATGGAGGATTTCGAATCAACGATTCGATGCTCGCCGCAGGGCTTCTCCATTCCTCCCGGCCCTAAAGAGACCAGGTTTCCTGGAGAAGTTTGATGAATTCAGCAGGAAAGGTATCTTCACAATATGGTAGTATATACACTTTAGCCAGGCATTGGAGAAGATTGTGGCATTGACAAAAATACCCTCTCCCCCTAGGCAACCTATCATTGGTAATTTGCCTCAGCTTTACGGAAGCAATACAATTCAAAAACTAGTCAAATTAGCTGATGATTTTGATGGTATTTACTCAGTTAAATTACCTGGAGCCACCTTTTACGTCGTTACAAAGTATGAACTGGTCGATGAGATATGCAATGAAAAGAAGTTTAGAAAAGTCGTGTCTGGTGTATTAGGTGAGCTGCGGAATGTTGTAGGCGATGCTTTATTTACCGCTCAGACACACGAACCAAATTGGCAAAAAGCCCATAATATATTGATGCCTGGGTTTGGTATGCCGGCTATGAAATCCTATATTTCAACTATGAACAAAGTATCACAAGAACTCGTAGATAAGTGGAGTCAGAGACAGGGTGAACCAATAGACGTCTCAGAAGATATGACACGATTAACTTTAGAAACTATTGGGCGCTGTGGTTTTGACTATTCCTTCCATAGTTTTAATAGAGATGAGTTAGATCCATTTGTTTATGCAATGTCTCGTTGTTTGGAAGAGTCTCTGGAACGCGTAAAACGCACTTCCCTACAAAAAGCAATTTCTTTTGCTAAAAATAGACAATTTAAAGAAGATATTGAAATATTATACCGGACAGTGGACGACGTTATACGGTCAAGGATGCAGAATCCGAAAAAATATGAAGGTAAACAAGATTTTTTATCCTTAATGTTAAATGGTATTGATAAGAAAACTGGCGAAAAGCTTGACGAAAAGAATATTCGATTTCAACTCCTCACATTTCTTATTGCGGGGCATGAAACGACAAGTGGACTACTGAGCTTTGCTATATATTTTCTTCTGTCAAACCCAGAAATCCTAGAAAAAACATATTTAGAAATCGACAATGTCTTAGGACCTGATACTGATTTTTCTCCTGACTTTAAAACGGTCAGCCAACTTTCTTACTGCAGACAAGTTCTACAAGAGTCACTTCGTATTTGGCCCACGGCACCGGCATTTACCCTAGCTCCATATGAAGATTATGTACTTAATGGAAAGTATTTAATTAAGAAAGATGAACGGTGTGCCATCCTTCCAAAAGTTCTCCATCAAGAAAAGAGTATTTGGGGAGATGATGTCGCAATATTTAATCCGGATCATTTCTCTGCTATCAATCAAAAGAAATTACCGAAAAATGCATTCAAACCATTCGGTCATGGTTCTAGGATTTGTATAGGTCAACACTTCGCACTGACTGAAGCTACTATAGCCTTGGTAACGATTCTCAAAAATTTCGAAATAACTAAAGACCCAAGCTATAAGCTGCGTATTTTGGAAACTATTACACTCAAGCCAGAAGGCTTATACATTACAGTGAAAAAGCGATCCCATCAACTGTATCAGAAAATCTAGTATTCAGTTACTTCCGATGAAAATATCTTTAATACATAGCAAACATTAAGTGATATGGTTCTGTCAATTTTCGTTCTTTAATTAAAGACAAAAAGAATCGCACTTCTCAGTTCCTAAAAAACAGCGATCATTTTTTGAAACTGAACAATTTAAACGCAAGTATCCTACGTTTTTCTTTAAGTGATATAATTGATGAACTCAAACGAACCATTAGAAAAGATAAATTGGAAAGAACTCGTTAGGAAAAGATGCATCGATTATGAATCAACTTCTACTATAAATAGTAAAAAATGAGCTAGGCACCAAGGAAATACCTGGTGCTGAGAGTAATCCACGGATCCTTCACTATGCAAGGTGTGCTGGATTAGATTGGGTCAAAAATGATGAAACTTCTTGGTGCGGGATATTTGCTGGATTTTGCTTGTCTCAAATTCCTGAATACATGCGCCCCGATTGACCAAAAGCCAAAGCCGCTACTGCAAGGAAGTGGCTAAACCACGGTGTAAATGTACCATTGGAAAAAGCGAAACCAGGAGATATTGTGATCTTTTGGAAAGAAAGTCCCGAGTCCTGGAAAGGGCATGTTACTTTGTTTTTAGATCAAAATCGAGTTCTATGTCTTGGCGAGAATCAAGGGAACGCCGTTAGAGAAGAATGGTTTAAGAAAGATAGGCTTTTAGGAATTAGGAGATACTAACTCTTTCTCAACAGCCTTTTTTGCCCCAAGCTTGATAGGTGAAGCCACAACCAGACATTAGTAATTTCTGCAACTTTTAATTCTTGCAGAATACCTCCTAATAGGGGTATTTTTGCGAAATACGATGGTTTTTTTCTGGTTGGACTCCGGAGCTCAGTTTCATCGTCGTTGTCCATCAGTTGCACCAAAGCCAAAATTGGTAGGGATAGGGTCGAAGCTTTCAAGAAAAATCCTGTTTCCTTAGAATGTGCATGGTCTAGGAATTTGTCAAATGTTCAACTGGCCAATACAACTTATTGGTGTTAAGAAGAGTCTTATGATTGGTTATTTGTACGCCCGTGATTCTACCATGTATTTGCTTTTAAGCTTTAATTGCATACACAAAAATACAATCATTCGTCTTGCCCCTTTCTTGTTTATGATCTTTTACTATAAAGCCGTGATGCCACACTTCATCAAGAATATCTTCCGGACTAGCAAGGTAGCGTTGTGCAATACCATTAAGCATCATTACCTTACTTTCTTCATTATAATTTGCTTCTAGGGTAGGGTCATTTCTTATGGGAGAGCACATCGTATTTATAAAAAAAAGACCTCCAGGTTTTAAAACTCTATAGACTTCAGAAAAGACCTTATGGCGATCGTCTCCAATGATACAGTGCATGAGATGCGCGTCAAAAACAATATCAAACATTGCATTATTGAATGGAGTCAATGCTATAACATTGCCTTCAATAAATTTGATATCTAGCGATTTCTTTTTCGCTTTTTTTCGTGCCCATTCGATAGCAGTAGGAGATATTTCGATACCTGCAACGCTATATCCTTTTTTAGAAAGGAGCAAACTCATATCTCCTGCTCCTGAACCAAGTTCTAGCAAATCCCCCGATCTAGGAAAGATTGGATGCGAGGTGAATTCATCGATCTCTTTTATAATTTTACAAAGCTCCTCTTGAGTATTCCAACCCTGATATCCTAATTTTTTCCTTTTCTTATAAAGCGCATCATGACCAAAGTAGTTTTTTTTCATTTGATCTCCCCAAAATTTTTATTCAACTATTATAAAGCTTATACATGAGAAAATATTAAAATTTCATCAGCTTGCTGGTCCGCTAATAGTTTTATATTGTTAGGAAGTTCCGATTATGCTATATTTTCTCGCTAGTAACTTTGGTTGACTTTGAATTATTGTCAGTTATAAGTATGATTTGCACGAGTGAGAAACCTGCTTAAGCTGCAATCTTATTCAATTTATCTAGCCCTAGCTTGATCAATGGTAGACTCATGTGAATTTTTATTGGTGCAAAATTACCATTTCATTTGGATAACTCAAGATCAATCTTTCCACCAAACTCATCAATACTAGCCTTTATAGCATCCATCTGACATTCGGCAGTACAATTGTAAAAATGGTCTTTTAGGAAATAACCAAATCAGAGATAATGACTAAAACTAGAAAAATCACCCAGTTCTATTGAGGTCACCGGTGGAGATTTAAAACCCGTGAACAACGCTAATTCTCGTATAAATAAATTTAACCTTCGTTACTTAAGCCTAACTATCCGATAGTGATTATCTGCTTCAAAGGGACCAGGGTAGGTCGATGTAGAACTATCAGGCCAGCTAACTTCAATTTCATCTATGGAATCGATTTTCCCAAGTCCAAAGTAGGCGACAGTTGGATCAAAGCTCATATATCCACCACTGGCCTTAATTTCTCGCACCTGAGCCATGGAACCATTGTTTGATCTTACAATTATTTTTGCACCGACCCCATAGTGGTTTCCTTTCTGATCAACTAGGCTTACAGCTATACTATGGTTGTTTCCAGTAGAATTGTTTAGGTAGACTTGCACAGGACCCTCAGCGGAGTTTCCGATAATATCAAGATCTCCATCATTGTCCAAATCAATATTTACAAAAGAATACAGACCAAAGTCAGAGGTAAAACCTTCTGTGAATTGGCGCTGTTCGAAACGTTCGCCATTAATGTTCTTCATCAAAACATTCCAGCCATAGTCATCCGTGCGAATGGTGCCATCCGCAGTTACTATATCCTGCCATCCATCGTTATCCATATCGACAATTTTACTATTCCATGTCCAACCACCTGGATGTTTGAATCCGGTAACCATTTCAAGAGTTTTAGATTCTGTGTTAAATTTATAGAGCATATTGCGATCATCCTGAGGGATACTGCCATAAAGATCACGCCTTTCTAACTTTCGTTCTCGAATTTGCAGGATTTGACATATAGTTAGAAGTCTTTCGTCAGCACCGTACTCACCTTCACAGTCTGTGGGATTTTCTTTTTCTGTGATAAGAGTCCACATTTTTTTGGTGAGGCAAATATCCTTTTGGGTTGCATCAGTAATATGAACGCAAGTGTCAGGGGTTTCATTCTTATTTTTATGGGTCATAATTTGAGTTCTATCTAGACCTTGGATATAATTGGTACTTCGAATTTTAATACAGTGCGCTCGAAATTCATCATTTTTGATAGAATTGCATGTCTCAACATTCCCTTTAAATTGACTATATTCTGAGACATCGCGACCATCGATAGGTCCCTTCCCCACATAGGGAGCGGAGTACATGGTGCCTGTGACTAAAAAATCAAGATTAAGGTCGTTATTGATATCTCCCGTGTCCGCTCCCATAGAGAAAAAAGGAGTGTAGGGAATAAATTGATTGCCTTTGACCTCATGGTATCCAGATTCTGTTCCTAGCAGGATTTTATCAGCGATCATAAAATCGTTTCCAAAGTAAATATCCGATATCCCATCATTGTTAAAATCTGATATAAGGGTTGCCATTGTCTCTCCAGAATCAGACTCTACTTCAACCTCTTTGAAGTTTAGATTATGATTAAATACAATAGAATTTTGGCGTCGAGTATCCACAACATAGAAACCTGTAACAACACCTAGCGCGATATTGCCGTTAACAACATCTAAATATCCATCTTTATCTAAATCTGAAAATGCTGGACTTAGGGTTAAAACTCCATTTCGATTGGCAATGGGAATAAGTTTCTTATCATCAAATTTACCACTATTATTTAGGATTATAAAGTTGCCTTCATTGAAAGTAGTAAAGAAGATATCCAGCCATCCATCGTTATTAAGGTCCACAAATGCAACCGCAAAAATCTTCATTTTCTTGATGGAATCATTCTCAATAACCTGTTGTTCAAATTTTCCACCAATGTTCCTATATAGTTGAAATCCGGTGTTAGAGCCAAAAATAATATCTGGCCAACCATCTTTGTCGTAATCACCACTGGCAGTACCTCTTCCAAACCAAAATGGATCTGTATAATCTCGAATGTCATATATATAGCCCTGGTCAAGACCAATCACTTGGCCCTCTACTCTTTGGAAACCCATTAATTCTGTGGACGGTTTAGAAAAGAATGGAGAGTTGTAGATTTTCGTTTCGTCTGTCATACGAAAAGGCATAAAATTTACAGTTTTGGCACTAAGAGGTGTAAGCTGCACTGAAAAATAGCGGAAAAATATAATACCTGCCACAAAAAAGCAGATTATCGTAAAGCTAGATAATTTGATTGCTCTTGATGTTTTCATTGTTCTATTAATCTCATTTCAATTTAAACCAGTCGATAAGGCAATTCATTTGCTTAGTGCATGGATCTGTTAAAGAGATCAGAAACTCATAAATTTGATTCACATGCTGTTCATTAATAGGAAAAGAATATAACTGACTCTTTCCTTCCTTTTGAAGACTATTGAGCTGATTCATGGCTGCAAGAGTATTTTCCTTAGCATGAGAATTTTGAATTTTCATATCCAAATGAGCTAAGCTATAATCGAAATTTGATAGAGACTTTTGAGGGTTCATCATATGCTTGATGACAGATTTTAAGTTTTTATAGGCCCCAGCATGCCCATAGGGTCCTGTGACCTCAACATTGATAAGAGTTGGTGTACGAAAGGCAAATTTATGCTTCGGATCGCCCGTTAGTACGTAACGACCAAAGTCGTTATCTTCATACTTACCATCATCTTTACCTTTTCCAATCTGAGGCATTGCGGTGACGTGAAAAGATTCATCAGTAAAAAAATCGCCTGAATGGCATCCGGAACAACCATAGCCGCCCTGCTCCCGGCTTTTAAAGAAAAGCAAAGCGCCCTTTTTGGCTTCTTGGGATAATGCCGTCAGATCACCATTTACATAGTATTTCCAGGGAGTTTCGACAAATATTTGACTGGCTTCGTAAGCACCAATAGCTTTTGCGATATTTTCGAAGGTAAACAACTGACTGGCTGGTAGAGAACTACCAAATACTGCTCGAAAGTCGCTGAGCCAATTACTTTGGTCCTCTTCAAGGCGTTTGGCAAGGGTATTGCGTAAAAGCTCAGGGTCTTCATCTTTGAGAAAATAGCCACGCATTTCATTTTCCGATGTCACAGGAAAAGACGATTGGGCTTCTAGTAGATTTGCGGCGCGGATGCGAGACATCCCCATGCTTGTATCTGGCGACCGCAGATAGCGATGGCCTTGGCCATTCATTCCTGGAGGAGCGTCTATAGCTTCCACACGACAATCCCAAAACATACATTTATTATAGAAAACTGTGTTAAACGTAGAAAGTGAATTTCTGGGTACGTTGGGACCAGCATCAATGTCAATGGTGTGTTGAGATTGCTTCCGACCCAGGCCAATCACATCGGGATCAACAGCATTAATGCCTATCGGTAATGGAAGAGAAGCACCTCATCCTAAAATTGGGTGATGGCAGGTAACACAAGCAACTTCATCTTGTCCCGATAGCTTGGTGGTAAAGAAAAGTCTTTTCCCCAATTGCGCCATTGGAGATTTTATATCAACTTTGGGCATGGCTAGTATGGGTTGGCCTTGTAGATTATAATCTTTTATTATCTTCCTTAACTGAACGTCGACATTGCTATTAATTTCTCTAGCAAAACTAACAAACGGCAGTAGGGACAAAAAAGAAATTGATATTATGATTTTATATTGCATAGATACATGCGTTAATCTCTCTAATACTCTAGAATTGATAGATTTTTTGCCAAAAAAAAATTTCAATGCTTTTTGCCTTAAGCTTGATATTAATCATTCGAAGTTGCCTTATCGGAAATACTATGCGCATTATTTAGCAAGAAACATAGAATGTGGTTATAACTGTGTTAGGTCCCACAATATTCAATATTTTTTATTCTGGAACATTGGAAATTACCTAAACAATAAAAATAAAGTATTACCCACATAAAGAGTGAATGACGTATTGAATTCACTACAATATTTAATTTTCAAGCGACAAAACTTCAAAACTTCCCGGAGGTCAATTTTATTTAGGATTATAAATATCTCACTACTTTTCGAGTACTAGTCTTCGTCGATATTATATTTTATAGTTAGAAAACTCGAAACTTGCTGGATATACTCTTCTGACAGCTCCCTATTATATAAAATAAATTCAGAAAATTGACCGGCAAATCGAAAGTTTTCTATAGGTCCAGCATTTCCGATTTTTAGAAATGAATCTGCTAGAATACTTAAAAAACCAGCATGATCTTCCTTAGAGAAATTTCCATTTCTACACCATTTATGTAGGCTCTTCTAGCAAGACTCGCAGTATCACTACCATTGTAGGTAAAAAATGGATCGGTTACTTCGGCCCTTTTGGGTAATAAAGAATCCTAAATCAGCCCGAGATTAACAGTTAAATACTGAACCGGTTTTTCGATATCATAGTACTCAAAGAACTAAATCTACAACGTGATAAAACTCTTCCTTGGTTATTTTTAACTGTCCTTTTGGAGTATCATAGACCTAATAATACATGCCTGAAAGTGAATTCTTTTTTGATGTTGCCTCTTTTATAATTAAGGTTTCAATAATTTTCTATTTATATTTTTTTACATCAAGAATGATTGCTTCAATAAGTATGTTTTTGGAGCGTTTACTTTATATTTTGAGGTTAAATTAGGTGTCATCCGCCGTGCTGGGAGCTTAGAATCTCAGGAACGGCACCAACTCTTGCGACCACGGGTTATCGAGGTGACCCCGAATCATTTTTGTGAAGCACCTTCTTCTATAATTAGTTTACCAACACTAAATGATAGGTAATCTTATATATGCAATGATGATATAATATTATTTTTATTGTTGACACTATACTACCTCCTATCTATTCTCTAGCTCAAAAGATAAGGAATTGCAGTCGCAACAAGAGCCCTAACAATAAGGATAAAAGACGGTACCGCTTGTAAGGAGTTGAACCGTGTGGCTAGGGCTATTAATTTTGTCTAGAATTATGGCAACGAGGTAAGAGATCGTCAGGCTATTTTTCGATTGGCGATATTCTTGGCAAGGCCATATACAATGCAGTCAAAGTTAAAACGGACATTACAAGGCTATCGGCTAGAAATATTACGTTAACCGCAATGGAGAATTTCGCATCTACGATGCGATCGTAGCCGCAAGGCTTCTCCATTCCTCCCGGCTCTAATGAGACTGGGTGTAATGCAGGGATTTTTGATAATTTTCTATAATACCTTTTGTTAAAATAAGGAGAGTCATGAAGTACTTTCACTTAGGACTCAAGTTTCTCGGTATCGGTTTTTTCAGTTTCCTCCTACTAGCGCAGATCGGGAGTCGCGATGTGGAGATTCCTTCGGAGGACGACGTCGGATACGTGTCGATCCGTTCCAACGCTTCGCGCTACACCGATGGGGAGTCACATGTCTACTCTGATCCCGGTTCGGATGGTGCTGTGAAAATGAGCGCTAATCCTCCACGGACGATTCCTGCAGTTAGGGAATGGCACGCAGAATCAGGAACTTACATGCTTTCAGATGAGAGTAGGATTGTGGTCGATGCCGCATTCGCTGACCAACTACAAGATACCGCCGCTGTGTTGGCCAAAGATATCTACGCATTGCGTGGCTATCCGATCAGGGTTGTCATCAGTAGCAACCATTCCCTCGGCGATATCTTTGTCACCTTAGATATAGCTGACGACAGCGTCGGAGAGTTCGGTTACATGATGACTATCTCAGGAGCGGTTTTGATTGCAGCACCCGCGGATGACGGCGTGTTTTATGGAACCAGGACACTCCTGCAGATGCTCAGGCAAAGCGCTACCGCCGAATATCGGCTCGCAAACGGTGTCATACGTGACTGGCCCGATTCTAGAGCGCGATGGCGTGCTCTACACCTGGATGTAGGACGAAAATACATGTCAGTCGAGTTTATCGAAAATCACATAAGAGACCTTGCCTATCTCAAAATGAACATGCTGCACCTGCACTTGGCAGATAACTTCGGATTCCGGCTCGAATCCACTTCTCACCCAGAGATCACGTCTGTGCAGCATTACACGAAGAATGACATACGCCGGTTGCTAGAGCTAGCTAGACAGTATCACGTGACGATTATGCCCGAAATCGACTTTCCAGGGCATGCCGACTGGGCGGAATCCACACATGAGGAGTTACTGTTGGATGGCAGGGTCCTCGGAAACCAATACCGAGCATTCAATCTGTCATTGGAATCAACTTATACCTTTATTCACGACCTCCTGGCTGAGTACCTGCCGTTGTTTCCCGGACCCTATTGGCATCTTGGAGCTGATGAGTACATGTTTTTCAAGGAGTACAATAACTATCCTGAGTTGTCCGCTTATGCAAAAAAACTCTACGGAAACAGAGCCCATGGCATTGATACTTACCGACATTTCGTTAACTGGGCCAATGACATCGTACAGTCGCATGGTAAGACCATGTGGGCCTGGGACGACGTACGTCACTATGTTGGCATCTTCGGGGTACTAAACATAGACACCAGCATCATACTCGATTTCTGGTCGAGCTTGTCATGGTTAGGGCACCCCGTCGTACCCCAGAAAACTGTAGACGCTGGATATCGGGCTATGAATAGCAACGACGGATATACCTACTACGTTCTCGGCAAGAAATACGGGGATGTCACCAAGATATACGACAACTACGAACTGTCAAATTTTAGTGGTGGTAATGTGACAAGAAATCAAACCAAAATTCTCGGGGGCAAACTCCACGTATGGTGCGACGTACCCCATGCAGAAACTGAATCGCAGATCGCGTCAAACATCTTCGTTCCGCTGCGGGCGTTGGCCCAAAAGACCTGGAACTCGCCAAAACTCGTATCAACCTATGATTCTTTTGGGATACTTGCCGAAGAAATCGGCCGTGCACCGGAATAACGTGCAACAGCAATCAGACGGATTTCCCGAATTATACAACACAGGGTATAATTTGTGCCTCGAGTTTATAAACTGTCAGAGCAATGAATCTTTTGCCAAAACTTAGAGCAGACCAGCGATCCGTTAGCGGTGGTTGAGCCTGCTTTTGTCAAAACACAACATCGACACCCGCCTGATGCTGGAAGTACAATCATCGGAACGGGATAACTCCTCTACCTGAAGAGCTTCCGCTACCATTATATTGTTGCTCGTAAGACTTCACTTATTCACCTCTTCAACTATGAGATCTAGGCTTCATTTCTATGGGAGTCATTAGACGAGGTTCTAACATCTATGAAAATTTTGAGGGCTATATCGGATTTGTGCTATGATAGGGAAAGACTTTTTGGATGGGTACTAGGCGAATGGGATAACATCTTTTTAATTTTAGCCGGTAACTTTTAAAGAACGGATCGGGTCCAATCCTATTGTACTTCCTTGTTTTGAATGGCTAGTATGTTTCACAGTGTCGAGATTTGAGTCAATATTTCGCTCCCACTTGAGCGAAATGCCAGCAGACTGGCATTTCGCTGAGCGAAGGCAGAAACCGGGATTTAGTTGATCAAGACTTCAAAGGCATTTAAAGTTTGTACTACTCCACCCCAAGGTATCATGCAAATGCCATCTGCAGATAAAAATCCTGGATGCAGACCATTGAAAATGTTTCCGCGACAGATAAATAAATCTGATCCATTCTGTGATCCGTAGGGATCTATTTCTTCAGGGATGTTACCCGTGCTTGCACTTTGCCAAGTAACACTGTCGGCAGTCACGAACCGATAAAACGGCTCTGAAATTTCTTTGCCATTTAAAGCAATGTTGCAGGCACCAATATGGCGACCATATTTTCCTGGAATCAGGTCTTTACCAACCAAAGCCACACACCCCCACAGTGGTGCTCCATCAGGCTCATGACCGATAGATGCTGCCTCGCTCAGATTTTTCGTTATCTTGTCATCGATGACTGCAAAAGGATCAATAATTTCGTAGGCAAAGGACGTTCCTAAAGCACTTAAATTACCAGCATCATCATAGGAGCGGATGGTTAGGTATCCCTTTTCTCCCTGCTTAAGACTGGTCGTCATTGCTTCCACGCGCTTTTCTTCAGCACCAGAAATGATTTTAAAATCGACTTCAACAGCCTGTTGCCATTGGATCTCCGTGTTTATAACCATTGCTGACTTTCGGATATAGTAGCCGGAAGCCTTACCATCCCATTGATCATCACCCGATCCGATCCAGCGCAGCTTTGCGGTTCCTTCGAATTCTGATTCAACGATTAACTGCTCTGGCTGGCTTGGATTCGTAGTATCGGATTGGGCTAGAGAAAGGCTAGCAAACCAAGGACCTAAGGTCAAACATCCCGTAAAAATAATCTTAGAAAACATATTCACAAGATACTCCTCGTTTCTCAAATTGAATTAATAATTTATGCACCAATTAAGTTGATTATCGTCGCTATCTAGGCTGATGAGTTTACAAGTGAATTCTTCCCAACAAGAAAATTCATCACCGAACCCGCCACTATAATCATGGCATAGTTTCGCGGTGGCATTGACACCAATGGAGATGCTCACATCAGATTGAGAACTCCATCCTCGCACCATGGTATACAATAAACGAGTGGAAGTGCTGACCTCTGTGGCGCAGGTCTCATTGCTACCATACAAGAATGGAGCACAGTCGTAATGATTCAAATCAGGTTCTTCACCGAATCGAACAAAAAGATCGGCGTCGCCGGTACCGCGGAGATCAACAGTAACAGCTTCTCCCGGTCGTACTTCAAACGGTTCTGTCTGCCAAACATCATTGCGAGCCAAGGTTTGTTGTTCCGTTAGCTTATTGATGGAAATAGTGGGAGCCTCATAATCTATTGGTGAAAACCAACAACGAGGACGAGCTGAGCGACTACCATCATAACTGTGGCAGGCAAATGGTTCCGCTTCAATAAAAGCACGAAGATCATAGTGATTGCTGAATCTCTTACCAGGAATCAGGGAATCATCCCAAGTGACGTCACACAATGCACCTGCCAAGTACGTATCTAGCCGGCACTGTGGTTGGGGATGTGGCGTGAATGTTGTACTAACCGTCCTTTCATCGGGGAACTCGAATCTAGGCTCACCTCCTTTTATCGACGCCAGTAGAGTTGCCAAAGATTTTGATGCCAAAGCAATGCGATAGCATAGGTTTTGCTCATTCTCAGTAATGTAAGTTTGGTCACATAAGTTTTTGGCAATTAGATTGTCTTGATCTAAAGAGATAAGATCCCTTGACTCTCTATTTTTTACAAAATCGCCCCCCCATATTTTTTTTGCACATGCTAATGTGGCAAAATAATCAGACTGTCCTTCGCTAGCTGCCCATCGTCCCGGATAGAATGCAACCCCTCCTAGGTGATGCCCAAGTTCGTGACAAACGACTAAAGCGAAGCCATCTGGAGTCGTTGGTTCTGCACGGGCTAGCCCTCCATACATATTCAATATCCAAGCACTACCCGCCTGAGAGGCCGATGCATTCACCGTTGGGTCACTCCATAGTCTGTTGATATGAAGAGTTCTACCAAATTCATTTCTAATTATGGGAGCATAAACTTCCTCTGCATCATCAAGTATTTCATTAAATTTTTGCAGGGTAACATCACTATTCATTAGGCTAAACCTTAGATGTAAGTCATTTTCCGGCATAAAAGTATGTGCCGCGGCGAGCCAGGACCATAGCCCCGTAATCATTGCCAGAGCAATTTGTTTAAAATCCATAATATATCCTCTTAAAGAAAGTCAGATAAATAAAAACGTAAAATTTCTCCGAAGCATATCCAATTTCGATAGATTAGTCGATTAGATATCACGAAGGAATTCTATCTTTTTCCGCTTTCAAAAGCATAGATCGCTCTTCATGACGAGTTCTCACTGAAGTCAACTTCATTTTAATTCAAAAAAAAGAAATTTTGTTTACTTATGTCTTTATGGTTGTAACTATTAGTAAGCATTTCATTGTTAATTATAAAAGAACTATATTAATTATAACTACGGGGAGGACTATTATAATTATAACTACAGGAGGGACGATATACGGGGTACCACCCCTATGACTGTCGCCAGTCAACACGCTGATCTCACCATGCCTGAGAGTTGGCCCCTCATACGGCTCATGGTTTCTAAGAAACCCGGCCACTAACCACATCAAAACACATGCACAAGTGCTCCGACCTCTCCCTTCACTTTCCTAGCACGTTTGGCAAAGTAATTATGATAGTCAAGATCAAAGGGATAGCTTTTGTTTTGATCTTCACGTGACGACGTATTGGGATGGAAGCCGCCCATACCAAGCTTAAAAGCCTTTTCTCATTTTTCGTAGAAACAAGTTGGAAAGAACTCCTTCAGATGATCAACATAATTGTACGTTTTCTTTGACACAACGTGACAAAAGTAGTTCGACAACCCTTAGATTATAGGATTGAGAATGCGAATCTGATTCTCAGCCTTGCTGCTACGCTGCCTCTTTATAAGCTTGTGAACTCTGCACAGGAAAGTTTTGATACTCTTTGGAAGGTTTGATCAGCAGTTTACCGCCATACTTCCTGACATGATGCCCAAGAAAGTCGAAGCCCTTGCCAATGTTCGTTACAACTGTTTTCTTTTCAGATAGTGCCAGTCCACGCTTCCGCAGAAACGAACTAACAACTGGTTTAACCCGTTGTTCCAACACCTCGGCATAGGTTACCATATGAACCTTGTCTGACTCCTTAACATTCTTGACTTCAAACTCTAATCCACGCAAAGTTAGGTTTAACAAGCTGGGGAAATATTCCCTCCCTGAGGAGTCCCTAACAAAGTGGGAAAAAGTCTACCCCGATCCAGTAGCCACATTCTAACCATTTCCTCAGAACTAATTTGTCCATAGGAATGTACTTGACTAGCCAATCATGGATGATCTCATTGAACAAGATCTTATATCACCTTCAAGCACGTACCTGGCTGACCTCTGTCTCGAGTAAATGTTAAAACACTGCTCGACAGCATCGGCAGATGAACGCTTAGCTAGGAAAACGTATTAGGATCACACAAGGTCTCTGCCACGGGTTCTAGGCCCCATAGGTGCAAACTTTGCTGACCCCGACAAACCATGTTGGAAATACTTAGAGGGCGTTTGCCGCCGTTACTTTGGAATATAAACACTTCACAAAGGCCCGGGACGATACCCCCTGCGCTTAAGCTCGGATGCACCCTCAAACTTTCGCTTAGAGGTATTCCATAATACACCGCCATCCTGGGGTCTGTGCCCCAGTGTTGCTGGAAACTCGCTTTACACCTTCATGTCGAGATTTTGGGCATGGATGGAGAAGCGTGGTTCATGTCCTCATTGCTTCCTGTATTCCTGATTGCAGATTTATAAATCAAAAATCTGGTATGTTCTACATGACTTTGGTGGTATCGCAAATCATCATCTTTGGTAGCATCATCAGAGCTCGTAAGCGATGGTAAATCCACAGGAATTGGAGTAGAGCGGCGATGCACTTTTCTTGACAAGTCCACTGTTACAGAAAGGGTTATGGATTGGCAGGAGGGTAGGGGCTACC
>JBNKNM010000132.1:0-5061 GCA_050293845.1 Pseudobacteriovorax sp.
ATGGACTGAGGCGGCATCCAAAGGTGTGATATTCTGTCTTAACATCTACTAACATACTGTATTTAAACATCCTTTCTCGCTAGTGGTCTGGTCAACTAGTCTCCCTTGCGAGTCACCTCACAAGCCCCCTCCTTTAGGTGGGGGTAATTGACAATTCTATTTCTGTTTAAAGTCTTTCCATTGTTCCTTGTTTATATTGCTACATTTGCCGTTAGTTGGATAGCCTCAATCTTCTGCTGGATGATCATAGCATCGAGCATCCTCATCATAGCTGCCTGATCATCGTTAGAGGCATTGGGATAGATATTGTCCGAAGACAGAAGGTGTCCGTCTCTTGAGTTCACCTATTATCTATGCTTTTATCCCCTTTCAAGGCCAATATGCTTTGCTAAGCTAAGCTCATCTCACTATAGAGGTTACGTGATTCAACGATTCTGAATGCCTTCACAGTGGTAGTTTTTAAATGGCACTGATTTTGCTCCAAACAACTCAAGTTTGTAAATTATCGCGTATTTGTTAAAGATGGAGTATCAAATGACTAGGCATATATTTTTTATACTTGCCTTAATCTGCTTTGCTAGACTGGGGTTCAGTGAAAACTTTGCAGAATTTTCACCACAAACAAGAGAATGCATCAAATGCCATCAAAAAGATACTCATGCGTTATATCAGCAATGGGGAGCATCAAAACACTATCGAGCAAAAGTAGGGTGCTACGAATGCCATCGAGCAAACTCTGGGGATAAAGATGCATTTATGCACTACAAGCAGCGTATTGCTGTCATTGTCTCTCCTAAAGATTGCTCCCGCTGTCATGAAAAAGAAGTCAATGAATTTTCTTCAAGTCACCATGCCCAGGCTGGTCGTATCCTTGGTTCCCTTGATAATGTGCTTGCTGAGGTCGTGGAAGGTGATAAAGGACTTGTAACAGAAGGCTTCCCTGATGGGGTTTCTGCTGCTGCGGTCAACGGCTGTTGGCAGTGTCATGGATCGGAAGTAAAAGTTTTAAAAAACGGCGAACTTGATCCGGCTACGTGGCCCAATACTGGAATCGGAAGGCTTAATCCCGATGGTTCGCGCGGAGCCTGTACAGCCTGTCATAGCCGGCATAAATTCTCTGTGGCTCAGGCCCGGCAACCCGAAAATTGTGGTAAATGCCATATGGGACCTGACCACCCGCAGCTAGAAGTTTATAATGAGTCAAAGCATGGCATAGCCTTCCGCGCAAACATAACTGATATGAATCTTGATAATGATAAATGGATTGTGGGTGAGGATTATAATGCCGCCCCAACCTGTGCTACTTGTCATATGTCAGCAACTCCAAGTCAAAAAGTAACACATGACGTCGGTTTGAGGATTTCCTGGAACAATCGTCCTGTAAAGTCTGTTCGTCCTGAGTTATCAGATGCCAAATTGGGACTTCCAGGAGCCAAAATCAATTGGAAAACAAGACGCAATAATATGAAAGATGTCTGCGAAAACTGTCACAATAAAAAATATGTAGAAGCCTTCTACATCCAGTACGATTCGTTGATTGAACTTTATCACAAGAAGTTTGCTGATCCTGGCTTAAAATTGATGGCATTGGCTAATCCCCTTCTTAAACCTATAAAATTTGCCAATAAAATAGACTTTATCTGGTTTGAACTGTGGCATCACGAAGGGCGTCGCGCGCGGCATGCCGCATCCATGAACGCTCCTGACTATACCCATTGGCACGGAACATATGATCTTGCCAAGCATTTTTACAGCAAGTTTTTACCTGAAATCGAGCATCTCATAGAAAAAGGTGAGACTAGCAAAGATAAGAAGCTCAACGATGCAGCTCTTGCTTTGAAAAAAGGATTGGAAGAAGTTTTAAATTCAAAAGAGCATCGGTGGTACTTAGGGAAAATGTCGAAAAAAGAAAAAGAGCTACGTGAACAACGGGCCAAAGAGTTCAAGTCACGATATGGGAATTGAATCGATATGCTTATGCAATCATCTGTTCTTAAAAAGATGTTTATTATACTGCTCCTAGTTTATGGAGTTGGATTGAGAGTTCATGTCGTAATGGCAGAAGATATTATTACCGATAGAACTAAACAACTAGAGTTTTATCCCTGTAGTAAATGTCATGCGAATGTCGATAAGAATTCTATTGTAGATAAGGAATCATCTCATCATAAGATCTCAATAAACCACATGACACAGTATAATAAGTGCGGCCTTTGCCACGGCGATCCTGTTTCAAACCAGCTAACGTTGATTGGGGGAGGAATGATAACTTTCAAGCAATCATATAAAGTTTGTCAACAATGCCATGGTGAAAAGGGGCGAGATTGGGAACTTGGTATCCATGGAAAGTTTTCAGGAAAATGGAACGGATTGAGATCTAAATATACTTGTACTGATTGCCATGATCCCCATGATCCAAAGTATGGGCCAGATAGACCTCTTCCGCCTCCTAAGTTCCCTAAGTTTGGTATTCGTAAGGGAGAACATCTCTAATGAAATTAAAGAAAAAAAAGGACAAGCATAATCGTCGCAGATTTCTGAAGTTGTTAGGGCTAGGAACCGCTACGGTAGCGACAGCTAAGAGTGCTGAGTCGGGTTTATTTGATAAGTTTTTTCAAAAACACTACAAGGAATTGACAGAAGAAGATAAACAAAAGGTCTTTGCAAGAATTCGCCAGGAGGCGAAAGCAAGTTATGATGTTGATATAACTGTTTCCGACCCCCCTTCATTACCAGGTGTTAAATTTGCTTTTTGCTTAGATTTATCCGCATGCAATGGAAATAGGCGGTGTGTAGAAGCTTGCGTAAGAGAAAACAATTTAGATCCATCCATCAACTATATTAAGGTCCTAGAAGTGCCTCAGGGAACAATGAATCTAGAAAAATCTGATCAATATTACGAAGCTGAAACTGTCCCCCGTAAAGATAAATTCTATTTACCTGTTCAATGCAATCAATGTGATAATCCTCCCTGTGTGAAAGCTTGTCCTATTGAGGCTACTTGGAAAGAAAATGATGGTATTGTAGTGATAGACTATGACTGGTGCATTGGTTGCCGGTATTGTCAGGCAGCCTGTCCTTATGAAGCTAGACACTTCAATTTTAAGACGCCAAAGATTCCACGTGAATCCTATAATCCCAATCAAAACTATTTAAGTAATCGCGTTAGACCCAAAGGTGTTATGGAAAAGTGTACCTTTTGCCTTCACAGGACTAGGAATGGAGATTATCCGGCATGTTTAGAGGCATGCCCTACAGGGGCAAGAAAATTTGGTAATATTTTGGATCCCCATAGTGAAGTGAGTCAGATTCTAAAACGAAAAAGAGTCTTTGTATTAAAAGAGGAATTAAACACAGTTCCTAGCTTTTTTTATTTTTTTGGATAATGGTAAATGTATGTTTATTAGCTTTTGTAAAGATTGTTTGAAGTTCTCCTTGAAAGGTGGGAAATATTATTCTAGCTGGATGGTTAGTTTATTAATATTAATGATTGTTGGTTTTGTAGCCTATACCCAGCAATATACGAAAGGTTTTCAAGTCACAAATCTATCGGATCAGGTGAGTTGGGGTGCTTACATAGCCAATTTCACTTTTCTTGTCGGAGTCGCGGCAGCAGCAGTATTACTAGTGGTTCCTTCTTACGTTTTTCACCGCGAAGATATTCATAAAATGGTGTTAACAGGCGAAATACTGGCAATTTCAGCTCTAGTCATGTGTTTGTTATTTGTGATGGTGGACCTGGGAAGACCTGATAGATTTCTACATATTATTCCTTTTATAGGACGCCTGAACTTCCCTCAATCTATTCTTGCTTGGGACGTTATTGTTATCACTATTTATCTTTTGATGAACCTCCATATTCCAGGTTATTTACTTTTTCATAAGTATGCCCAAAGAAAAGCTAATAAGAAAATGTACCTACCATTTGTCTATACTTCAATTTTCTGGGCTGTCAGTATCCATACCGTAACAGCATTTCTATATAGTGGATTTGGTGGAAGGCCTTTCTGGAATACTTCTATTTTAGCTGCGAGATTTCTAGTGAGTGCTTTTGCATCGGGACCAGCAATATTATTGATCACATTTCATGTGATTCACTATCTGGGTAAGTATAGAGTTGAGCGCAGTGTCTTTGACTATTTAAAGAAAATTCTTGTCATTACTCTCCCTCTCAATCTATTTTTGTTTGGTTGCGAAGCATTTAAAGAGCTATATACCGATACTGTACACACAGTTTCGTTTAAATATCTTTATCTTGGGCTTCACGGTCATGGCAAACTCATTCTATTTTCATGGTTTTCTTTATTACTAAACATTTTTGCTACTATTGTTTTTGTCGTACCTGTCTTAAGGAAAAACATAAAATTTGTAGCTCTGGGGTCTATCGCTGCTATTTTGGGGATTTGGATCGAAAAAGGCATGGGGCTTATCATACCTGGATTTATTCCTACCCCACTCGGAGATCTTGTGGAATATCAGCCTTCATATATAGAATTTTTTATTTCACTAGGAATTTGGGCTGTTGGTGCTTTTATATTTACAGCCTGCGTTCGCATTGCAAATGCAGTTGTAGATGGTAGTTTAGCTCCACAAAAAAACTCTAGTTTTTTAATTGATAGAAAATAGGGAATGGAATTTACAGCTTCGATTTACCTATCCTTCATACCATAATGACTATATATGCCGATCACTATTTTTCTCTAGATTTTCTGCTTCTTCTTCAGGACACGGATCAGAGATGCAAATCTACCCCGAATCTTTTACACTTTCCGGTCGATTCTTATACAAATGCTACTCTCAAGTTTACGTTCCCCTGGAAAAAACTCTGTCACCAACTGGCAAACTCCAACGAAGTATATCTGAGAGACTCGTAAGATTCATTTTAGCGTATAGGAAATTGGCGTGAAACCATTATTATTACTAGTATTTTCATATCTAGCGCTTTCTTGCAGCTCGGATAGCAGCAATGACGATAGTCAGAGTTTAACTACGACAGGGAAGGCTCTTTATGAGCTTCGTCATGATGATGGTAATACCTTTGCTTGTGCGAGCTGCCATGCC
>JBNKNM010000132.1:5159-15086 GCA_050293845.1 Pseudobacteriovorax sp.
CGTAACTCAGCGCGATTCCTTCAAAAACGGTGCTCTCGACTCCCTACTTGATGCGGTGAATTCCTGCCGGGAGGAGTGGATGAACGCGTCGGCTTATACTGGGTCGGATGCTAACTGGCTGCGGCTCCAAGCCTATCTCGAAGAACAAGACGAAGATGTGACGGAGGCCCCTGCTACGATTAGCTATTCAATCGTTCAGCCGCCAGAGAGTTTGGATGGTGGTGATGCTTTGGCAGGACAAACCTTTTTCAATGAGAGCTGCGTTGTTTGTCACGGTATCAACGCGGCAGGTACCGTGAGAGGACCTGCTCTAGCAGGAACAGAGCTTTCGCTCTCAGCTCTGGCAAGTAAAATTCGATTGTCCGGTAGCAGGACGAGTGATGTCTATGACGATCTAACGGGAGGCAGAATGCCTTTTTGGTCGGCTGAGCGCTTGTCGGATAATGAGCTGTTAAACCTCATTGCTTACTTAGAGACTAGCGAAGCTGAAGATCCAGATGAGGCGGCTACGGCCACTGATATTTCAGTCGCGAATGCCCAATCGAATTGTGGTTCAACTAGCGGCCGGATTGGACAATCGTTGACCCTGTCGACCCTTGCCCACCGCGTTACGGGAACCGTGACAATTGTTGACGATTGTACATTGAAGTTTACAAATTTCAGCTTTGACGGTGGTGGCATCGACGTCCGTATTTATTCGGGTATCAACGGTGATTTTGATGCAGGTCAGGCCATCAGCAAAGATATTTTCGGACTTAGCTTTGATGCGCAAGAAGTGAGCCTCAAACTTCCAGCGAGTCTTAGTGTCGACGATTTTAACTCTGTAAGTGTTTGGTGTGTGGACGTTGGAGTTAGTTTTGGAGATGGGACCTTTCAGTAAGAACTTCGATACTTTATATTTTATTTTCATTTATGGTTGTGGGAGCACGAAATAAATCAGACGTATTAAAGTGTCTTTCACCATTAATGCTATGCCTGAAGTTAGGTCAGATAAAAAAATTGCTTACTATGAGAAACTACTTCAAGGCATCAGTGCGGAAGCCTTATAGCAAGGACCGCTTGCTGAGTATCAGACGACTCTAGATCAAAAAAAAAGGCGGAGTCTGTGTATTCCGATGAATAGGACAAGAACCCACCGGAAGCTGGTTTTTTCAATCCGTTCTCAATATTACCTTAAGATACACAGGCAACTTGTCGTTATCCTTAACTCAATACTTTGGAACGGGGCTGGTTGACTGCGAAGGCAGTTGCAAAGGCGATCTATCAGGCGATTCGATATGGGAAAACTGAATGCAGAGCCGGATACTACTTTAAAGTACATAAGGTGGACGATGACGACACCCTGATAACTTACTTCGGAGTGATCACGGGCGTTGTTAGAAGTAGTACAAATGATCTTGAAGTTTCACCAAACGGTACGTTTGCTATAGCATAGTTTTTTGCTCAAATTCATCATTAAAGACATAGGACTTTCTAGAAAGTTAGGTAACAGGGGGGATTGCCGAAAATTTTAAGTAGTTGATGAGATAGATATGCCAATTAGTTTGTTTCTAGAAATGGATGCTCACACTGCAAAAACAGAGAAACTTAATTGTGGCTGCGTGATTGTTGTCCCTACTTTGGGGAACGATGGGTGCTGTCCACTAAATACCCCCAAAGAACGATAAACCACATAGCTAGTGCAGGGCCGGCAATCATAGCAGAGGGCAATTCATCGTTAGGTTTTGGGCCGAAAATATTGCCACCATAAATGACAAGAAGAAATAATACCAGTCCCCAAAACCAAAGCCTCTGCTTGAGACTTTGCTTTGAGGTCGATATTGCAAACATGAAAATGCCTAGTCCGAAAAGTGAAAGCTCAGTGGATATCGTTAACAGTCGAGAATTCCACATCCCTAGACCAACCTTTGTACCGTTGAGGAGAATGGGTAGGTCGGGACGGTGAGTAAGCAAGTCTAACAGCCAATGGGATGATATCACTAGAGCAAGAACCGCCCCTGTCTTTTTTGATTTTAAAGTCATAGCTACTACTGCACCAATGATTAAACTGTATGCAGCTGTCATGACTAAGCTATGGGAATAGGGGTAAAATTCGAAGTTGAATGGAGTTACCACTGTAGCTGATCGATCAACATGAACCTTTTCTATACCTAGGAGAACAAGAACTGGCCATATCAAATCTAGCAATTGGCAAGCGATAAAAAGAAATCCTAAATTAACATTAGGGGCAAATTTTTTTGCACCTAGTCCGACAGCAAAATGACCAATAAACATCTGTGATTCCCTGGGTCGTTTTCATTCAAGTTATTCTTTTATGCTAGATGAAAAATTAGCACAAGACAGCCAAAAAATCTGTAAATATTTTTTTATGGTTCGATATAATTAATCAACATTTTGAACCCTCTGCAAGGGTGCTAGATCGTATAAATAATGAAAAATTGTCTGTCTATCTTGGACGAAGAGTAGGTGGAGGTACTTCTAAGTTGAGGCTAATAACTAGCTCAGATGATATTGTATGCTGCCAGCATTGTTCTCCCTATAAACGATGGGTGGCACTCCCCTCTGTTTGCGATGATTCGGCAAAAAAAATAATACGTATTAATGGTAGTAAACTCTAGTAGCTCGAAGTAAGTTATCCAAGCCTAAATGGATAATTACTCTAGTCTTTCGCATCAATTAGAGCCTATTAAAACATGCCTGTAAACTAAATACTGATCAAAATACTCCGAATATAAAGCTAATAATATTCTATTATGCAACCAATGAATTACATAAATTACTTTAGGTGTTTAGTAAATAAGAAATAATGATAGACTTATAGAATAGTTAAAGATGTATAGAAAACCGAGTCAGATATTTGAGATTAAAGTATGGAATCTGAGACATGCATTCCTAGCAGCGTTCCATCAGTTTGATTACCATCGTGACATACAAGAAGTTACTCTTCGATTTTTGGTAGATAGTTCTGCGCCCCATGTTTTATAAGTCGTGAGCTACATTACAAATATTTGCGAACTGATTAATAATACATATGGGTTCTGATAGATTGGTGAAAATAAGAATTAAATCAATTAGTACGAGAGTATCAGCATTTATTACTTTGATAGTACTATTTAATTTCGTGACTCCATCTGATGACCTAGATAACCCTTCCGTATTAAAAGCACTTGAAGAAAACTTAAAAAACAAACTACAAGAAAAAAAACAAACGAGCCCCTTGTTAGCAACGGATATTGATCACCTAGTTCCAGGTGAGCGACTAAAAATTAAAGATGTTTCATATGCTATTCATTACGATATCAGAAAACCGATTCATTCTGAAAAATTACAAAATTATAATTATTTTGCATTTGAAGGTAGGCCAGGTCTTCTATTTAAATCTGGCGGTGTCATTCAAAAATTCAAATTGAAGTCAAGTCATGAAAAGAGGGTTGCTGTTTTTCTCGACGAAACTCCCAGGTCGCTCCGATATTTTCATTTTGCTAATGGAGAGCTTGTAGATTCGTCAGACTATGTTAGTGATATGAAAAAGCAGTTAGATAATGGTGATGTGCCCATGTCTCAATCCTTTCTATACTTAGATTTACCAACTGGTGAGTCGACGATCTATGTTTATAGAGACTGTGTTCTGAAGTACTTTAAAGATTTGTCTGTAATTGATATGGATGCTGTTCAAAGAAATCATACCCATAACGCAATTATTTTCTTTTCGGTGATTTTTTTTCACTTAGCAATAGTTCTGTATAACTTATTTATGTATATACGAATTAAGGAGAGAACATTATTGATTCTCTCAATAGCCATAGCTTTTCAGTTATTGTCAGTAAGTACTCTTACGGGATGGACAACGTGGGTGCCATTTTACTACTTGTCATCTCTATTTTCTAAATTTACGCTTGAAGCGTTAAATATTATATTAACTTTTTCTGCTATTATGGGTCTCGCCTTTCAAGTTAAATTAGGAAGATACTACTTAGATATTACTGGTTATTCCTTTTACTTCTTTCGCTTTTTTGAATTTTTTTGCTTTTTCATTGTTGCGATGGTAATCGGAATTTATGGTTTCAATGAAGTCGGAATGATAGAAATTAAGGATTTATTTTTTGTTCTACCCATTTATTTAGGACGCATTGGAATAGCAGTCATTTCAATTTTTATCATAGGATATTCCTTATATCTGTCTATAAAAAATAATTCTAGGTTTGGCCTTTGGTCTGCCATATCAATGGGCTCAAATTTAGCTTTCTCAATCTATTATTTAACAGTCATTAGCGATGCTGCATATAATGGTTGGATTAAGCATGTGGGGAGTTATGGCACTGCTATTCAATCTTTAGTAATGTCATTTGCCTTAGGTGATAAAATTAAATTTTTAGAAAAAAAGAGAAAAAATAAGATAATGACTCTAAATCATCAGCTTACTGCTGTTAAGAATAGCCTAGAAGAAAAAGTAGAAGAAAAAACTAGAAATACCATGGCTATCTTAGCAAATTTATCACAGGGAATATTTTCAGTTGGGATAAAAAATGGACTTGTGATATTACCTGATCATTCCAAAGCGTTGGAAGACATTGTGGGTGATAGTAATCTTATTGGAACTTCGCCAATTCAATCAATATTTGCTAAAAGTGACCTTTCTCATGAGAAAATCGAACTCATAAAAAATATTCTTCTAGTCTCCATTAATGCAGATAGTCTTCAATGGGAACTCATTAAGGATAATCTCCCCAATAAGTTTAAATTAGGGGATAAAATTATAGAGAGTGATTTTAATGTGATTCTAAAAGGTGACATCATAGAAAAAATTATTATTTCTTTGAAGGATGCTACATCAACATACTTGTCCGAATATGAAAAAGAAAAATTAGATCATGAGAATTCAGTTATTTTAGATATAGTATCCATTGGAGAACGAAATTTTATTAATTTTATCAAGCAATCAGATTTTTATTTAAACGACTCTATTGAATCAATGGCAAAAATGAAGATATTTGATAAGTCAGTAATGCAGCAAGTTTTTCGTAACTTACATACTCTGAAAGGCTTGTCAAAAACTTATAGTTTAAATGAAATATCTCAAAAAATTCACGAAACTGAAACTATTGTTTCCAAGGTTATATCCCTTAATGGTATAAGCACGAAAATTCGCAGAGAGGTAATGTCTGGAATTGAGAGTATTATAAAACTAAGGACAGATTATATTGATGTTGCAAATGACAAATTACTCATGAGTATCAATCACTTTCGAGTCAGTTTAAGTATCAATGATCTAAGGTTTTGGGGTAAATCACTAATAGATAATGGATATGACGGGTTTGTTTTAGAAGAAATGAAAAGAACATATTCAACTACACTCGATAAACTAATCATGGCAGTTATCCCCTCATTAAAGTCCTTAGCAAAAATATTAGATAAGCCAGAGCCTAAAGTAACCATTTTATGCGATGATGACTATTTCATTAAAAGAGAAAAGGAAGTTATTTTACAAGGAATATTTATTCATTTATTCAAAAATTCTTTCGATCACGGAATAGAAGATGTTAATGAAAGAGATTTTAAGGGTAAAAGTCGATGTGGAAATATTCATATAGATATTCGAAAACATCAACACGGCATGATTGTAGATTTTTATGATGACGGTAGAGGATTAAATATTCAATCTATAAAATCTAGAGGTCTCGAAGAGGGATTATTAGAACCAGAACATTCCGACTTTGAAACTGTCTCTGCTTTAATTTTTACTAGTGGTATTTCATCTCGAAATATCTCCTCAGAAATATCAGGCCGTGGAGTAGGCTTAGATGCTGTAAAAACCGATTTGAACGAATATAATAGCACAATTAAAATTAAAAAAATGGGAGAAGAAAAGAATGGATTTATAACTTTTAGCTTTGAAATTATTTTAGATTCTATATTTTTAGAAAATTATGAAACCTTCAATATTACAGAGCAGGATATGAAAACAGGCTAATATATTCCAATAATCATGGACATTGGGGTACAAAATTATCTACGGTAATGTAAGCGTTGCATAGTTGCTCTGAAGTAGACCCCATTGACTAGACTAGCAATTTGCCAAATGAGAACAACCACCGGAGTCACAGTCGTTAGCGAGTTTGTAGAGATGAGTGACGGAACCCAGGTAATCCATAGAGTTCTCAATGGATTGAGTATTCAGAATTCAAGTGCCAAACACTTGATTCTGAAGAAGGTTCTATGGAAGACGGAGTCAGCCATAGTAGCGATGAAATGTGTAATGATCATGGAGCGAAGGACTGACGGATAGATCTAGCGTGAAAGGGAAACAATGATCGTACTCAGCATTGACGGGCAATCATGGTTGACGAAACTGAATCGCATAGGTGAGAAATCAGCACATAATAAGCAGCTTGTGTTCAACAACATTGGGCACCGGCTAAACCGTGAGATGCTGATAGGACTATTCCAAAAGCTAGACAGGAAGAAGTCGATTGGAATTAATGGCGTGACAAAAGCCGATTTTGAGGAAAATTTTAACGAGAATGTTAATACACTTATTAAGCGAATCCGCAAAGGAAGCTACAAACCAAAACCAGCTAGAATAACAGAAATTCCAAAAGAGGATGGTAGCAAACGACCGCTAGCGACTTCTTGCATTGAAGATAAACTAGTCCAGCTTGCTGCTAGTGAAATCCTAGGCAAGATATATGAGCCTTTATTTCTACCTTTATCCTTTGGCTTCCGGCCTGGTCGAAATTGTCACGATGCTTTGAGAACTCTGCAACAATCGACCCTCCGAAACTGGAAGGGGGCAATTGTAGAGATTGATATTCGTAGATGCTTCAATGAAATACCTCAAATACCATTTCAATTTCAATGTTGATACAGATGGAGCTTGGGATACTATAGACAGCATTGTAAAAGCCGCCAATGATGAGCTTAATATTATTCTGGATAGTGGTTTTTACGGATTGAAGGGAAAAAAGCTAAAGATACTTATTCTGACAATGACAGGCTAGACTTTGTAGGTGCAGCGTCGCAGTATTTCAAATCATTTGATTGGTTATCTAATTTTAATCGGAATGTTGCTAGCCGGTGATCAATAGGTTATTTGACGTTTACTGTCGGGAACAACTGATTCCCAACGTAGCAACTTCTTTAGCATAATCGTCGTCTGTGGGATAGAGATAGGTGAGAGCAATTTTTTCATCGACTCCCAGTCGATGCACACCATTAACGTTGTAGCTCATTATGGAGTCTCTATCACTATGGGTATGATCTAAGTCCATACAATGGCCCAATTCATGGGTTAAGGTTCTTTTAAAGGCCTCAGCGCTCGATAGAGCAGATTTTGACAGAGTTATTTGGCAGTCTTCCATGATCGATCCTGAACCATTGCTTGACGCATATCCCACAGCTCCAATTGCTGGCGGGGTACCAAAGCTTACTTTGATTGTTCGACCAGGCAAATCGGCAGTTGAAATATCACTATCTTCTGGCTGCGGATTATCCGTCATTCCTAGACGAATAAACGATGTAGCGATCGCATTATAATCGTCGATAATAGCATTAATGATGGTACGACTTTGATCAGCTTCCGCTACATTTTGCAGAATTGTTGAGTCGTCTGCAAATGTAAGATCTGAAAAGGTATGGGAGAGAACCTCCTCATCAAAATCTAACCAGATGGTGGGATCATTAATAACAACATCCCATTTATAGCCACGTTGAATACGGAAACCTGAACCAAATAGAATGACGATAGCGAGTATAGCGACTGTTTGAAGCTTTATTTTAACATTTACCATGCTATTCCAACTCCCAAGTGTGCAACAGCATAGGTATTTCCTGCGGAGTTGCCTATACTATAAAATTCAAAGGAAGTAAGCAGAACTTTAAAAAATTTCCACTCTTTCCCTATAACTCCATATAAGCCTAGGGAGTCAGAGCTTGCCCAAAGTCCAACGCCTCCATAAAATCCATTCTTCCCTAGGCGACTTCCTGCATATAACCCACCACTCTTACCATCATAACCAATGTCAAATGTGTTGATGTTTAGTCTGAAATTATTGGGAGCTAGCGCTTCGCCAAAGTGAATCACAAGTGAAGAATCATTATTTGCGGCCATAGTTATTTGAGGTGTGAATAGCAAGATAGCAACATTAGCTACAATGAGATAAAAGAAGGCTTTCATTACAACTCCAGTCCCATCGCAAACATTCCCACATCTCCCCAGCCATTACTTATCGTTCCTCGCCCTATGGTCAATACATAGTCTAAAGCGAGATAAAAACCAGTAAAAGGATTGAGGCTAATGCGAAAAGCTGGCCCTAAACCAGAGTCAATATCTTTTTGTTCATTGATATCGGTATTGGTATCGTTGGGATCTGTAGCTATCGACTTTACTCCATACATTCCTCCAAAACCCATGCCGCCATGTAAATATCCAAGCCATGATCTACCAAAACTGAAACGATAAAGAAGGCTTAAGCTATACTGATTGGAATAATACGATTTTGCAGACACACCAGACAAAGTTCCTGTCACTGCTAATTTACTGCCTAAGTTAAATCCTGTATTTAGTGAAGGAATCAAGCGACCTGAGGTATGACTAGAAAAGCCCACCCCCGCATGAAAGCTAAAGGCATCATTGCTCAATACAAGAAACAGTAATAGAAATCTAAGCATATATTTTCCTCGATAAGTTTTCTTATACTGAAATGAATAATCAAGTGGATCGGTTTTTTACGATGAAGTTAATAAGTATAAAATGCCTAGGTAATTTATAAAGGTCCTTAACCCTTAAAGACATACTCTAAAACAGATTCGAGTGGAGCAGAACCGTTTCTTCCTTTCATATAAGCGAGGCCAATTTTAGTTTAAATCATTTTTTACTGATGAAAGTTGAATGGCTACAAAGTCTGAGGTTCTTTGGGCAGAATAAATTCCGAGGGTGAAGATGGTTAGATCCCCTGGATTATCAGCTAATAGCTTCTTGATATTGGCAAAAAAGAGGGAAAAAGAGGAAGGACGGAGCGTCAAAACCATGAAGTTAATCAAAAAAGTTCTTTAAAAACTACTTAAAATCCCAATACAGTTTATTTTAGGTTAGTTTCCTTGAAAGAGGCTTTAGAAGCATCAAAAAATGAAGGCTTCTAAACTAAATATAAGTTAGATCTCATAGTCTATTAATTTATCTGAAATTGCTTCCTAACTTCCAGATTAGACGCACCAATCCAATGGTGTTGGATGGATTCTTAGTAAAATAAGGTCGGACTTCTCAGTCGGCGATAGCAGCTTAGTAGCTCAGCCCTAAATTTAACTGCTTCTCAATCACCAATCGTATGACCATGGATCAAAGAGGCATCGTTTAGATCCATAAGTCTTCCCATGGCAGAGTTGATCAAATCACTCACAAATTTTATGATCTTTCGGGATAAATATAATCATCAGAGTCCAAAAGGTTAGCTAGAGTTAACTTTTCCTCATCGGCAATGTTAATGTTTGCGGTGATTAGGGGATTGATACGCTAAGCAGCGGAACAATAGAGATCTTTAATAGGGTTGTTAGAGGAATTGATTTTGTAGCGATTGAACCAGATATACTGCATTGTTTTATGAGCATAGATCATATTAGAAATTAGCGATGATTTATACCTCTCACGAATCAATGGCATTCGGTTAACCAAGTATTTTTTTGCCTTTGTTCGCTGTCGCTTTCTACTTCTCTCTTTTTCTGACTTTTTTGCGATCTCAGCTTGATCCCCGTCCGCACCTTCCTCAGCTTCGGGGTCTTCCTTGTTTTTGTTTTTGCCAAATAGCTCACGCGAGAGATATTCAATTCTTTCGTCTTTGACAGCCATTTCATGAAATATAGACGTCCAGAAAACAAATTTGGATTTTTGACTTATTAATTCCTTGAATTTGCGAAAACAATCTAGAAAATACG
>JBNKNM010000133.1:0-15020 GCA_050293845.1 Pseudobacteriovorax sp.
ACCTTATCGTGCGAATTTGAACCATAGCCATCAAGGTAAAGTTGAAAACTACCGCCGAGTGACATGTCGTTATAGATAAAATTTCAATTTTTAGCCACAGGGTTAGTCGCTAGGAATGCTTGTAGCTATTGATGGGAAGGGCATACAGGAGATTTGGCAAAAATTTTCTGAGGATTTAGGATTTATCAGCTATACCAATTCAACTCTAATCGTGTGCTTGCCACCATCATCAGTAAGAGATACAGGCTCGATCACCACAATATCATCTAGGATTATTTTCGAAGCCCCTGTTCGCTGCACTTCGATTTTGTAAAACGTTTTATGATGAGTAAAGGCAAGATTAAACCCTTGCAAGCTGGTTGGTAGCCGTGGGGTCATGGATAGCTTATTGCCTGAAAGGTCAAATCCCAGAAAGGTTTCTAAAATGGTTGTATAAAACCAGGCTGCAGAACCAGTATACCAGGTCCAACCCCCTCGACCAATTTGAGCATCCTCAGAGTAAATATCAGCGGCTAAAGCATAAGGTTCCACTTTGTACCTGTTCATTTTACCCTCAGTATCGCTATGATGGATTGGATTGATTAGATTGAGTAGTTTCCAGGCTTGATCTACCTCCCCGAGTTCGGCAAAAGCCCGCACAACCCACAAGGCTGCATGGGTATATTGTCCTCCGTTTTCGCGGATTCCAGGGAGATAACCTCTGATGTAACCTGGATTTGGCACCTGATGATCGAATGGAGG
This sequence comes from Pseudobacteriovorax sp., assembly GCA_050293845.1. Taxonomy (GTDB): domain Bacteria; phylum Bdellovibrionota_B; class Oligoflexia; order Oligoflexales; family Oligoflexaceae; genus DT-89. The sequence goes on from JBNKNM010000133.1 coordinate 742, forward strand.
AGTAAAGAGTCGAATGATACCTGTTTTTTCATCAACGAGATTTTGATTCACTGCTACCATAGCTTTTTTTGCTCGGTCATCAATATCACCGACAAAAACTGACCATGATTGAGGTAAGGAATCGATGCGGCATTCTTCATTCCTAGAGGACCCCAGTGGAGTACCATCATCAAAAAATGCTCGCAGATACCAATCTCCATCCCAGGCATTTTGATCCATGCTGTTTTTTAGTGCCTGCTGTTGCTCACTACAATATGTTAACATTTTTCTATCATTCATAAGTTCTGCAAGAAACGAAAATTTTTTCAAAGTAGACCTTAGAAAAAAACCTAGCCATACACTTTCACCTTTGCCGCGAATTCCCACTTGGTTCATCCCGTCGTTCCAATCTCCTGAACCCATCAGAGGTAAACCATGGGTACCTCGTTTTCCACTATTTTGAATCGCTCGCGTGCAATGATCATAAATAGATCCGATTTGGTCCGACGTAGTTGGCAGCCCATACTCTGACTCCTGGCCTTCAGTGAGCAATTTTGCAAAAAGATAGGGTGCTGTTTCTTCAAGAATGGTAGTATCACCGGTAACCTTTACATAATGGGCTGTAACGTACGGTAGCCAAAGATAGTCGTCACTTATAGTTGTGCGAACACCTTTACCCAAGGGAGGATGCCACCAGTGTTGGACATCCCCTTCGATGAACTGCCTACCGGCACACCTGATAATGAGTTCGCGTGCCATTTCTGGTGAACTATAGACGACTGCCATGACGTCTTGCAGTTGATCGCGAAATCCGTAAGCGCCACCAGACTGGTAAAACCCAGTTCGACCCCAAATACGGCTCGTGATGGTTTGGTACATGAGCCAACCGTTTGCTAGAATATTGATAGAATCAACAGATGATTCTATTTGAAGCTTGCCTAACAATGCCGACCAATTTTGATGAACTTTGGTTAAAGCCAGATGAATTTGCAAATGGGAGCGAAATTGCCGGGCTAGCTGTCTTGCTTCAACTGGGCTTGTAGTACACCCAAAAACGAACGCAACCTCTTTAGATTCTCCTGGTTCTAAATTGCAAAATATTTGCATTGCCATACAAGGGTCAAGGGAAGCACCGACTCGGTTGCTATGACCGATACGCTTCATTGCGGCTGGATTCGCTAAGGTTCCATTGCGACCAAGGAACTCCGACCTACTACCAGATACGCTATTTACTGGTTCGGTTGCACTTAAAAAAACATTGCGTCCTTTAAATTCTCCCGCAAATGTATTTCGAGCCAACATTAAGCCTAGGGTCGCATCCCATTCTGTAATAATATATGGTGCGGTTTTAGATCGCATCTCTCCTAGTACTAGCTCGAAGTAAGAGGTTATAGAAAGTCGTCGCTGTTTATCACTATTATTGGTCAACTTTAGACTACTAATCTTCAACGGGGCTTCTTTGGGAACAAAAATGGTTATCGCAGAACTGATGTCCTCATGTTTTGTTGTGTAGGTGCTGTAGCCAAATCCGTGGCATATAGTATAAGGTTTGGTACCAGGACTAGGACCCGGGGTAGGAGACCAATACTCACCACTTTGTTCGTCGCGAATATAGATTGACTCGCCAGAGGGGTCAGAGACGGGGTCATTAAACCAAGGTGTTAATCGATGTTCGTGGGAATTTTCCGACCAGGTATAGGAGCTCCCTGACTCAGTGACAAGGGTCCCGAAATCTCGATTGGCCAAAACGTTAGACCAAGGTAGGGGCGTGCTTTTTCCTTCACCAACTTGGATGATATACTCCCGACCTGTCGAATTAAATCCTCCTATTCCATTGTCGAATAGGAGTTCATCGGCACTAGTGCTGGTTACCTCCGTTTCCTGTGAGAATAATGTCGATTTTCGATTCAACAGTCGTGGTGTAAAAGACCTTGGTAAGTTAGACATATCGATGTCTTCCAAAGTTAGTTGGTCCTCTAATGTGGCAACCTCATCGGATAGAATAAGACGAGCTACTGTATGAAACATAACAAGGTCTTCATCAGCCATTTGATCAGAACGGCGAATAAAGATCCCTCCACGTTTATCAATTAGTGCAGCAGATGAGGCCATCACGATGGCCTCCATGATGCGATCGTGAAGTTCCTGCCTATAACTTACGAAACTTTCATTCCATATGAATAGATCAACAGCTAAACCTTTACGACGCCAATAGTCATGGGCCTTGATAATCTTTTGAAGAAGTTTTAAATCTCCATGCCCGTGAAGTCTAAGAATTATAATTGGCAGGTCACCGGAAATGCCATAACTCCAAAGTGCTGATTGAGACTTCAAGTTGGCTTTAATGGCTGCTCCATCTCCCCGAAGATTAGATCCTCCATAGATGAGCGGTCCGGTCATTTTTCCAAATAAAATGGCATCGGTTGTGCTACAGTTCAGCTGTTGTAACAGAACGTGTCCATGTGTCCATGACAATTCTAAAACTCGATCAGCAATATGCCTCTCGTGGTAGCGGTTGACTAATTCAATCGCATCTTGATGCTGTTCACTTATGCCCAAAATACAATCTACTGTAACGTGTTTACCTGGGGCTATAGAAATCCGTTTCCGGAAAGAAATGATTGGATCAAGAACAGATCCTGTACTATTTGTTAGTGGATGGCTCAATGCAAAAGGTGCTGTGAGGTCTTGGTTGCGACCAATAAATTTTTCCCTGTCAGTTTCGAAACCCAAATCTCTAGTTTTTCCACCATGAACGAAAACAGCATGGTATAGCCATGGATTTTTTTGGCTCGCATCCCGTGGGCGCCGCCTGCAAAGGATTCCGCTTTGATCAGCGAGTATTTCAGTTTCTACAAATAGTTTACTGAAGACTGGATGTGACTGATCGTCTCCAATGGGAGCAAGGACAACCTCAGCATATGTTGTAAAATCAATGGTTCTTCTCTTACTAGAATGGTTTGTGATGGTCACACGCCGCAGTTCGGTATCATCATCGGGTGACACGGCTACTTCCAAATGTGTTCCGATTTCGTTATCTGTTCGTCTTATTTCAGCTCGTCCCTCTGAAAAAATAACTTCATAATCATTTCCCTTTCTAAGCAATGGTTGATAACCGACTGACCATGAATTCGAATTATCTATATCTTTTATGTAGGTAAAGAATCCATTATTATCGCGGGTCTGATCTTCTTGCCATCTGGTCAACATCAAGTTGTTCCATGTGCTAAATCCAGATCCTGCACTTGTTATCATAACATGGTAGCGACCATTGCCCAGAAGGTGCGCGTCGGGCAAACGGCCACATGGATCTTTTATGAAACGAAAACTTTCTTCCTTACTTGCAGGAGGACTTGCAACGTCAAATCCAACAAAAATATCTGGGAAATTTACAGAAGCCTTAGGAATGCGCTCGTGTAAAAGCAGTTCTGTGGCCTTAAAAATTGGTTCGTGCTCTAGGCGCCGTTGCATGGGTTCTTTTTTTAAATAACGGACAAGTGATAAGAATGTCATCCCTTGGTGATGGGCCATAAAGGATTTAATAATGGCAAATTTTTCACCGACGGGAATGCGAGTAGGAGTAAAGTCTATGGCCTCATAAAATCCAAATCTTCCAGCACAGCCTAAAGTTTCCATATCTTCGAGGTTCTGACAGGCTGCAAGAGGTTCTAACATAAGCGCCATCGCAGAAGCGTAAGGAGCTATGACGAGATCCTGATTTAATCCGCGCTTGAACCCTAATCCAGGTACTCCAAATGCGCGATATTGATAGTTATAGCTGGCATCCGTTACATTATAGCCAGATTCAGAAATTCCCCAGGGAACTTTTTGATCTTTACCGTAGCGAATTTGGCTTAAAATACATTGTCTACAGGATTGATCGAGGAGCGTTCCTTCATAAGTAGGAAGAATTAGAAGTGGCATGAGGTACTCAAACATCGAGCCACTCCAGGATAGAAGAATAGATTTTCCTCCTTCAAGCAGAGTCAGTTGCCGCCCTAAGGCAAACCAATGTTCCTGCGGAAGTGAGCCATTTGCTATCGCGAGAAAGCTTGCCAGTCGAGCTTCCGAAGCAAGCAAATCATAGTATGACTTGTCTAGACTGTTATCAGCTACATGATAGCCAATAGCTAAGAGATTCTTTTCCTTGTTATATAGAAATCCATATTCTTGCTTCATTATGGTAGATACACGCCTCGACAAATCCCCTAACTTGGATCGTAGTACTGTAGTATCTTTTTTTGACAAGAATTCTAGATAATTCTGATGGTCTTCGATTTGTGACGACAATAGAGAAACCCATTCTTTGGTATCGGCATTTTGAATTTTGATGATGTTCGATTCCATTTCTTGAGTAATGTTCTTAACAACCTTTAAAGAGTCAGAGATTTCTTCAATTGAATACTGATAAGAATTGACGTCTCTTTCTAGAAACTGTCGGATGAGATCTAACCCTCCGTCGATTTTGCTTCGCAGTAATATGGAAGTGCTATCAAAAGAGGCAGCTAAATTCCTCAAAACTAGAAATGTATCGTTTAACCCATTGAAAATTTCATTTGAATGCAATGGGCCAGCAGCCAGTTCGTTGAGTCCCTGACGTAACACTAATAGTGTCCCGGCGAGATTCCCACTGTCAACTGTGGAAATGTATAAAGGGTCAAGTGGCTTTAAGGTTTGTGTATCATACCAGTTATAGAAGTGGCCGTTGAATCTCTCCATGTTTTCTAGAGTTTCTATTGTATCTTCAAGTCGTTTAGCAAGTGTGTTTAGGGATAAATAACCAGAATCGAACGCTCCTAAAACTGAAAGCAAAGCTAACCCAATATTGGTAGGCGATGTGCGATGAGCAACGACCTCTGTTGGGTACTCTTGAATGTTGTCAGGTGGCAACCAGTGATCGTCCGCAGTCATATGGGTTTCAAAGAAAAACCAAGTGCGGCGTGATAAAGTATTTAAGAACTGCCTCTGAGAGTCGCTCAACGTTACAGGTTTATGTTTAAGAGGTTGACTTATCCACCAAGCAATAAATGGGGACAAAAGCCATCCAACACTGAGAGGTAACATCATAACACCGTCATATCCTGTACGATCTAATACTAGTACAGATCCTACTAAAGCTGCAACGGGAGCAAACCACATGAGCTTTGAATAGGCGAAGGGATTGATAGAGCTTGCTGTCCCATCGGTTGCAGTTGGTTGCCATTGAAGTAGTTTTTTCTTACTTATTGCTAGGCGATAGAGGCTTCTCAATGCAGCATCTGCGGAAATAAATGCTTCGTAAGGCATAAAGATTACGTTTAGACATGAAACAAACAATGCCCGGAATATGAGTCGTGCCTGTTCCCGTCTAGCTTGATGAATGGAGATGCTTGGCGAACGCCAGATCCTAATGGTACTGGTATGTAGAAAATGAGGTAACGAAATATAGACGATGAGCCACATGGTGAGGAATGACGATGACTGATCTGTTATACTCCAAGAAAATAGAAAGAGACCTAATGTTGCTATAGGATTTAGACTGCGCCTAAGGTTATCTAAAATTTTCCAACGGATCAGTCCAGATAGCTGATTTTTTTCTCGATAGCTATGCTTTGTAGGTACTCGTGATAAAATCCAGGTTGCTATTTGCCAGTCCCCTCTGACCCATCGATGCTTCCGGGTCGCGTCAGAGGAGTAGTTAGCTGGATATTCTTCTATCAGTTGAATATCGCTTACTAAACCAGATCTTGCGAACCCACTCTCGATGAGGTCATGGCTTAAGATGCGATTGTCTGGAAACCTAAATTCTAGTGTAGTTTGAAAAGCATCAATATCATATATACCCTTGCCTATAAAAGAACCTTCATGAAATAGGTCTTGGTATACATCTGATACTGACTTCGTGTAGGGATCTATCCCAAATTCATCACTAAACAGTCGAGTAAATCGACTAGCGGCAACATTTTTTAAATGTATTGTGACCCTAGGTTGTAAAATTCCATAGCCATTTTTTATAGTGCGTGATTTCATATCAATTATGGGGCGATTTAAAGGATGGGCCATGGTCGAAATAAGTTGCACTGCTGTTTCACGTGGCAGAACCGAGTCGGCATCCAGAGTGATGACGTAGCGAATATCTCCTAAATTTTCGATCTGTCCAATAACGGTGCTGAAGCTATCTTTATTTTTACCACGTAGATAGGCGTTAATGTCTAAGAGTTTTCCGCGCTTCCTTTCGTGTCCCATCCAAACATTTTCTGCTGAATTCCAGGTACGAGACCGATGGAAAAGATAAAATGGTGCGCGAGAATCTATTTTTAGATATTTGCGATTGAGTTCTCGAATGGCATTTACAGCGATGTCAAGAAGAATAGGGTCGTCTGTTTCTGATTGGGTGCTCGAATCAGAGAAGTCAGTTAAAAGTGCAAAGATAATATTTTTATCGCGGTTTCCCAAGTAGCGTATTTCCAGATCATTGGCCAATTTTTCGATAGATTTTGGGTTATTCAACATTGAAGGAATAGCTACTATAGTCCGTGAAAAATCAGGTACTCCAGAAGTGAAGTCCATTCTTGGCCACGGCTTTGGTTTAAGGATCAAAACGGTAAACCAATTGGCTAGTGCAAGAGCTGCTTGGCTGGCTGGTATAAGAGCTATCATGGCTACAATTAGTACTATAGAAATGGGCAATGAAATAGCTGAAAGTATGCTTAAAAAAGGCAGAACAATGATGGCAGTTACAGCTGCTAAAGTCCCCAAATAGTATCCTAGCGGAAAGGTAAGGATTAACTTTCGGCAGGAATCGATGAGAGTGCGCTTCATATGTAGCATTTTTTCAAATTGGTGGCGTTTCGTACCAATTAAGAAGTCGCCAATGTGAGAGTGGTCCGTGGTGAAGGACAGGTCAGTTGGTTTGGCTTCTGCCATAGCCAAGGCTTTTTCAGCTACTTCTAATTCATTATATTCACTGTAGCGAGATATTGACTCAACAACATGACGGTAGGAATCCCGAGTAAGGAAATCCATATTGGAATAGGTTCCTGCAGGATCTTTCTTAAGTATTGCATCTAGGTAACTCATTCTTTCTACAACTTTACGCCAATCAGTGTCTCCTAAAAAGCGTAGACTAGTAATACTATTACATATAGACATATGATCGTGGGCATGCTCCTGACTAGCTTGATAATGATGCTGTTCAATGGAGAGCCCTTTAGTTTCGAGATACTGTTCAATCCAACTCAGTGGTAAGGATGGTGAATGGCAATGCATTTGGATGCGACGGGTAAACTCAGAAACGAAATCACAGGAAAGGCGTGGCTCGGACTTGGCAAATGCACTGACTTCAGTAATTAAATTTTGTGGTTCACTGCGAGAAATCCTCGCCATTCGTTCGGCCCAGAAAGTGGCATTACGCTGATCGATATAGCTTGTCGTAATTGATTCAGCAATGCTACGCAGGTTATCTATTAATCCGAGGCGTAACATTATGGGAAAGGCCCAAAGCTCTCCTAAGCGGAGAGGTTCTACTCGTTGATAGGAATCTATGATACAAGTGACTGCTTCTATATTGAGTAGTCCGTCGGTATGGATTATGAGATCCTTTGCAAGAGCGTAAACCCGAGGTTGACTTTCATAGTTGGAGTTGTCGACTAAAGGGAGCTCCGCACTAAATTTGCGAGACAAGTGAAGTCTTGATGTGCGAATCTGTTCTTCAATCACGTGGTAGTTGTCTAGGAACCAATTACTAGCTGGTGAAGACCGGTATCCGTCCACGAGGGATGCGGTGATCAATTTGTAGGTATCTCTTAAGACATCTTCATTTTGTTTTAGTCGGGGAATGAGTGCATTTGGACCTCCATGTCGACATTTTTTATGCTTTTTCGCCAAATTTTGTCCAAGTAGTTCAAGCTGATGTATTGTAAATACATCGCCTGAATCAAAATCTTTACCCATGGGTCTTCTTTCGCCAGAATTTCATGCTCAACCTTAAATGTGTTTTGGCTTTACCAACTCCAAAAATCTTGATTCCATAAGATATGGCCTGCGAGAGTTCGCCATGATCCTTGTCGTCTTGCAAATCATAAAGGTGCTGATAGATGGCTAAGAATTCTTTAGTTGACGTGATTTCGTCTTGGGGGAGTTCCGAGTCACCCTGTGTCGTACCTACCCGACCCGCGGTTCTTATTTGATGGATAGTATTAAAACTATCCTCTTTTGTTCGCGTGTTCATAGCTCTCCCTCCATGTAGCAGTTATAGATGCTGAGCTTTTCAAGTTGCACTCAGCAGTTCACGTCTAGTTTCGTATTCTTTTTCAGAAATATCACCGTTGGCTAAACGGCGTTGCAATATATCTTTGGGGGTTTCACGTAGCTGCTGCCATTTTTTGCGAGGTACAGGTCTCATCATGGAAAAGAAACTGACCCAGAGTAAAATCCAGAACAGCCACCAAAAGAAATGCATCCCAAAATAACCTGAGTCGTTGTAGTACATGTGTCTCTCCTTATGAATAGGCTATATGCACAAGTAGATACTGCAACTATTGGGCCTTTATTTAAAAATGCTCTATTTACGTGAGAATGATTGGACTTATTCAGAATCTACTGTGCTGTGTTAGTAATTTGTTTACGGAGGTTAATTAGTCCTGTTTAAGTGTAGAAGGAGTCAATTATAAGGAACGTTTTGAAGAAAAATAGGGCTTCAATCAAACATTGCCTTGCAAGTTTTATGGCTTGTTTCCTGTATGGATTTTGTATACATAGCGCAATCATCCTAACTCATCGAAAATGTAAAAGGTAGGAATCACTATGGAGACTTTTATTTTGGCTCTAATATTGCATTTCCTCGATTCGACTATATTGCACATTAGTTTGTTAGAATTATGAAGGATGCTATGAATCAGATAACCTCAGCGTTAGATCAGACGAATGGACGCATTACATCTCGATCGACATTTCAAGGTTCAGATAAGGCTGTGAATCTTGGAACAGTGGTATCCATCCGTGGAAGCGTTGTTGATGTTAGGTTCGATAAATTATTACCGTCCATATTTTCAATTTTAATTACGGGAGATAACGAACAGATCGTCATTGAAGTCCTTGCTCAGCGAGATGCGTTTCATGTTCGTGGGATAGCGTTAACACCTACGGGAGGTCTCGCCCGCGGTATGACAGTCAAAAGCTCTGGTGAGCCCCTGAAAGCGCCAATTGGTAAGGCAATTCTTTCCCGGATGTTCGATGTTTTTGGTAACGTCATTGACAGAGGTGACGAGCTTTCTGATGTTAAATGGCTCTCTGTACATAAGCCTCCACCGCCGCTGACGCGACGATCTACACAATCAGAAATTTTCGAAACCGGTATAAAAGTTATCGATGTACTGGTGCCGCTGGAGCGAGGCGGCAAATCAGGGCTTTTTGGTGGTGCCGGTGTAGGTAAAACTGTTTTATTAACTGAAATGATTCACAATATGATTGGTCATGAACAAGGGGTTAGTATCTTTTGCGGCATTGGGGAACGCTGTCGTGAGGGGGAAGAACTTTATCGCGACATGAAAGATGCAGGGGTCCTCGATAAGATGGTCATGCTTTTTGGTCAAATGAATGAATCTCCGGGAGCAAGATTTCGAATTGGCCACTCGGCATTGACGATGGCTGAATACTTTCGCGATGATGAACATCGTGATGTTCTTCTTCTCATCGATAATATTTTCCGCTTTATTCAAGCCGGATCGGAAGTATCAGGATTGATGGGGCAAATGCCATCACGTCTGGGATATCAGCCTACAATGGGCACTGAGTTATCGGAGTTAGAAGAACGAATTGCCAATACCGATACAGGTGCCATTACGTCGATCCAAGCGGTCTATGTGCCAGCTGATGATTTTACCGATCCAGCGGCTGTGCATACATTTTCCCACCTCTCTTCCTCTATTGTTCTTTCGCGTAAAAGAACGAGTGAAGGTCTTTATCCAGCCGTAGACCCTCTACAATCAAGCTCTAAAATGGCGACACCGGGAAATGTTGGTCAACGACACTATAACCTGGCCCAGGAAATTCGCCGAACCCTCGCACAGTACGCCGAGTTGAAAGATATTATCGCGATGCTTGGTCTTGAACAGTTGTCGTCGGATGACCGTAAGATTGTAGCGAGAGCACGTCGTTTGGAAAGATTTTTGACCCAACCTTTCTTTACAACTGAGCAGTTTACGGGAATCAAAGGGACACTCGTCAGCCTCGAAGACGGGCTTGATGGTTGTGAAAGGATATTACTTGACGAGTTTAAAGATTTTCCTGAGAGGGCTCTTTATATGATCGGGACGATTGGAGAGGCAAAAGCAAAGCAAGAATATTCCCCTACGACTTAAGTTAGGAATATTCGTATGGCCGAACAAAGCATGAACCTCAAACTACTATTGCCCTTCGAGATTTTGGTTGAGACCAGTGATGTCTTGCGCATAGTTGTTGAAAACTTAGAAGGAGCATTCGGCTTACTACCGCGTCGTCTTGATTGTGTGTCGGTGTTAGTACCCGGTATTCTTTTTTACGAAACAGCAACAGAAGGGAATTGTTACTTAGCCATTGACGAAGGTGTGCTTATTAAAACAGGATCTAACGTTCTCATATCAGTGCGTCGAGCGATTCAAGGAACTGATCTTGGCCAATTGCATGCCTCAGTGGACGAGGAATTTATGGCCTTGAATGAGCGAGAACTTGGTTTACGCACTCTGAGTGCAAAATTAGATGTTGGGATTTTACAACGTTTTAAAGGATTTGAGGATGCTTGAAGATTTCAATAAGAAACCTAAAAAAAAACCATCGTCCTTTACTGAGAATATCGCTTCTAAAGAACGCCGCAAACTTAAAGCACTCCGCAGTAAAGGAGGCGTTTGGTTTGGTCTAGGAATGATGGGCTTAATCGGTTGGTCCGTAGTTATACCTACTTGGCTAGGTGTCGTGTTAGGTGCGTGGATCGATACCCATTATCCTGGGGAGCATACTTGGACATTGGCATTGCTTATGGCGGGATTGGTGATTGGCTGCTTCAATGCGTGGCATTGGGTGGGTAAAGAGTACAGCTCGATAATTGAGGAGCAGGACAATGACTAGTAAAGAGATATTGTTTTTAACTCTTCCCTTTGCTGGGGGGTTCTCACTGGGTGTATTATTTTTCGCGGGTCTCTGGTGGACTGTACGAAAAGGAATGGTATTGAAGTCGCCGGCACCGCTGTTTTTGGGTAGTTTTTTACTGCGGACTATCACAGTATTGGTAGGGTTTTATTTCATCATTAATGTCAATTGGCAAAGTATGACCTTGTATTTTATTGGATTTATAGTCGGCCGCATTACTGTGAATCGATATGTAAAGAAACACGATGAAATTAAGTCGGTTAAGTTTTGAGGTAAAACATGCAGCTCTCCTCCGATGAATTGATTTTCTGGCAGTATGCTATTTTCAAACTGAATGGGACCATTGTCTTTACTTGGGTTTTAATGTTTGTTCTAGGTGTTGGATCGAAAATGATCACTCGTAAATTATCGAAGGATTTGAAACGGAGTCGATGGCAGAATATTTTAGAAATCATCGTCACCTCCATAGTAAAGCAAATAGAAGATGTAGGGCTTCGAAACCCAGACAAGTACCTAGGTTTTCTAGGTACACTTTTTCTATTTATAGCGTTAGCCAGCCTTTGTACGATTATACCGGGCTATGAACCGCCAACAGCATCACTTTCAACTACTGTGGCGCTTGCCTTTTGTGTGTTTGTAGCTGTGCCTTATTTTGGAATATTAGAACAGGGACTAGGAGGATACCTTAAGTCCTATATAGAGCCTACAATTATTATGTTACCGTTCAATATTATCGCTGAGATGTCACGAACACTTGCATTAGCAGTTCGGCTCTTCGGAAATATGATGAGCGGTTCCATAATTCTTGGAATATTGCTCTCGATTACACCTTTCATTTTTCCAATTGTTATGACTGCGCTCGGTCTATTAACTGGTATGGTACAGGCTTACATTTTTAGTATTCTTGCTGCCGTATATATCGCAGCGGCAACACGAGTTCCCATTCCCCATGTTCAAGAACAAGATGCATCTAGTTAACCTTATATTGAAGGAGAATTTCTATGGATAATGTGACTTCTATTGCTGTGGTTTCAATTATTTCTGCCGGTTTTGCCACCAGCATAGGGTGTATGTGTCCTGCCCTAGGTGAAGGGCGAGCGGTGTCTACAGCCCTAACGTCCTTAGCCCAGCAACCGGACGCCTCGGCAACGATCACGCGAACTCTATTTGTTGGGCTTGCCATGATCGAATCTACGGCCATTTATTGTTTTGTTGTTTCTATGATCTTAATTTTTGCCAATCCCTTTTGGAATCATTTTATTGCACAGACTGCAGGACAATAAATTATGTTGATAGATTGGTTCACCGTTGTAGCACAAATACTTAATTTTATCGTCATGATTTGGTTAATGAAGCGTTTCTTGTATCAGCCTATTCTACATGCCATAGATGAACGTGAAAAGCGCATTGCTGCTAAGCTTGCAGATGCTGAGACACAGAAAGCAGAAGCTCGTGACGAGCAGCAGGATTTCAAGCAAAAAAACGACGAGTTTGATAGTCAGCGAACCGTTTTAATGAAGAGCGCGACTGATGATGCTAATGCCGAACGAATGCGGCTACTAAAAGAAGCTCATATAGCATCAGAAGAATTGAGTGCTAAGCAAGAAAAAAGAATTACTAGAGAAGCTCTAAAATTGAAGCATGCTATTGTTTACAGGGCTCAAAATGAGATTTTCGCCATAGCGAGAAAGGTAATGGTAGATCTTGCCGATGCTAACCTAGAAGAACGAATCTGTGATCTATTCATCCAGCGTTTACAAACAATTGATCAGCAAACTAAAAAAACTCTAATAGATTCCTTTGAAAGCAAATTAGAATCTATAAAAATTTTAAGTGCATTTGATCTATCAGACGAATTGCGATCACGGATTGGGATATGTCTTGGTGAGGTTTGTGGTGTCAGCGAAGTTCTTCAACATCTCGATTTTGAGATTGCACCCCATCTAGTTAGTGGCATAGAGCTAATAATGAATGGGCAAAAGGTTGCATGGAGTATTGATCGCTACCTGACATCGCTAGAGAAGGGAGTTATGGAGTTACTTCCAGAGAAGGAATATTCTAACTTGGAAAAGAAGCCACAATCTCCTAAAAACCATGAGTTAAATGGAGCTGATGTTCATGCAAACTAAAAGGCTTGAATCTGTAGTGGATCAAATGTTTGATGGAATGGCTCAAGTTCGAGCTCAATTTAAGCCTACGATGTTAGCCCATGAAGTGGGACGGGTCACGAATATATCTACAGGCATTGCCAAAGTTTCAGGGTTACCTAACATGGGTTACGATGAGTTGGTGAAATTTTCAGGAGAGCTATTCGGAATTGCGTTCAACGTGGATGAGGGCGAAATTGGAGTCGTGCTGCTAGGGAATTACTGGCATATCCAAGCTGGAGATGAAGTGGAACGTACAGGCCGTGTGATGGACGTCGCTGTGGGGGAAGAGCTTTTAGGACGGGTGATTGATCCTTTGGGAAGGGCTTTAGATGGTGGAGACCCTATCGAAAATACGATGCGTCTGCCCATCGAACGACCTGCCACTCCTATCATGGATCGTGCTCCTGTTACAGTTCCCTTACAAACAGGCCTTAAAGTTGTCGATGCACTTATTCCTATAGGGCGAGGTCAAAGAGAACTCATATTAGGTGACCGGCAAACTGGCAAAACAGCTATTGGTATCGATACGATCTTAAATCAAAAAGATCAGAATGTGATCTGTGTGTATTGTGCCATTGGTCAGCGATCCTCTGCTGTTGCTAAAGTGGTAGCAAATCTAAAGACTAAAGGTGCCATGGATTATACAGTTGTTGTTGTGGCAGAGGGTAACGATCCGCCTGGACTGGCTTATATTGCGCCCTATGCAGCGACAAGTATCGCTGAATATTTTATGGAAGCGGGGCGAGATGTGCTCATCGTTTACGATGATCTTACTCATCATGCCCGTGCCTATCGGGAGTTATCGCTACTCCTGCGTCGACCCCCTGGTCGTGAGGCTTTTCCCGGCGATATTTTTTACATTCATTCTAGATTACTAGAGCGATCAACCCATCTTAATAAAGAACGAGGTGGTGGATCACTGACGGCCTTGCCAATTATTGAAACTGAGGCCCAGAACATTTCTGCTTATATTCCTACGAATCTGATTTCGATCACCGACGGACAGATCTACTTATCTCCCTCCCTTTTTGAATTAGGTGTACTGCC
>JBNKNM010000134.1:0-14786 GCA_050293845.1 Pseudobacteriovorax sp.
AAAATACTTTCTTGCTAGTGGTCTGGTCAACTAGTCTCCCTTGCGAGTCACCTCACAAGCCCCCTCCTTTAGGTGGGTGTAATTGACATGGAGCTATTCCTTCATGAATTAAAAATCTATGGCATACAGTTAACTAAATTTATCACCTCCTATATAAGGGATTAGTATAGGAAAATTTCTATCTATTTTGTAAGGATTATCCGATAGAGTTGTTGTGGTATATAGGAAATATCCTATTTGATTGTTTTAGGAGGATATTCTGGACAGGATAAAAAGGCGTCGATGGTTGGGTGATTCTAGAGAGGTGCTTAAGAGCTTCCAGAGCGAAGAATCAAAGTGAAATCTACCGAGCAATTTATATAACATTGTAAAAGGCAAGATTTATGTTCGGCACTGTTTTCAAAAGAAAAGCTCCAAGACATCAAACACTGGAACCAGTTGTTGTCGCAGATGCGGCGATGTCGGATCTAGATGAGCATTTCCTTCTTTGATGGAAGAGCATAAAGAGACCATGGATCTTCTCAAATGATAATAAAATTAGTTTAGAAAGAGCTAGTCATCGAGATTAATCGCACGTTTGTGCTTTCAAGGTGGGAACCCACACTGAGTGCTAAAACCGAGCGCAATGGCAAGTGCTATTCATACTGCTTATAGGTACCCTCATCATCAGTGTATTCTGAAGGGATTTTGACTATGAGCAAGATAAAAGCCATAAACTACATTCTGCGAACATTCTTGGATGCAGTGAGCAGCAGTTTGTGCACCTTGCTTTACAAGGCTTGCTAGATCGTTATGAGCTTCCCTATTCAGTTGAGGTGACAAAGACTAACACTAAAAGGGCATAATGTTTCATGTGTTTTTTTTGATCATTTTGAGAAAATAACAGCAATAACTTTAAATAGTTTGTGGTGGAAGTGGTATAGGTCCTATAACTATCCAAAATCACCAAACCTAACCACCAAAAAATGTCCTACAAAGTACTACAGCCGTTGGCTTTTGGGTTCTAAATCATACATTTCAAAAGTATCAATAATTGAAGACATATCTATTCCTTTTCCGTGGTCTTTCTTTCCCTTTTCGGTTTCTAACCAGTCATAAAGCGACTCCTTTTTGTCGAAGGTGACCCATACAACAACTGTATTTCTGCCTCTGTCGACACTTACCTGGCGAGCCAGCATGCCATCTACATGCCCTTCCATCTTCTCACTTGGTTCACTTGCTAATTTGATTAGGTCATCCAATTTTCCAGGCTTTGCTGTTGAGACACTTACAAATGTATAACCAGGTTTTTTCATAGTATTACTCCTTGTGCTATTATAATCTTTTTAAAACACCGTTAAAAAAAATATAAGAAAGTTGATTTGATCTTTCTGTGACGTCAGGTAATATTTCTACAAAATCAGAGTCGGCCTCAAGTTGATGCAGCTTCTTGAGAAGACAAAGGGCAAAATTAATATTGACTTCCTTACTGACCTCTCCAGTTTTTTGACCTAAGCGAATGGACTTTGTTAAGTTTCTCTCGAAATTGACAAACACTTTACTTAAACATTGGCTAATTTCCTCGGATACGGACATGGTTTCTGATAAAAAATCGTAACCAATTTCATCCATAAATTGATCATGAAGTGCCAATAGTTCCTCAACCTTTTCTTTAACCCCATGACTTTTAAGGCAAGATTCACTGATATTGAATTTGATTTCTTTTGCTGTTTTGGAGATGATTAGTTTTGCGATGCTCGCCTTGTCCTCGAAAGCTTTGTAGAAAGTAGTTTTACTTACGCAGGCTTCCTTGCAAATTTCCTGAATAGAAACCTTTTTGTAACCATATTTCCTAAAAAGATCGCTGGCAGCCTTAATTATTGTTAATTTTTTCTGTTCTTTTATCGCATCCATATAGTGATACCTATAATTCATAAACTGAACTTATTTTGTTCATAATATTATATATCGTCCATTTTTGAAATTACATAAGCAAAAATTAAACTGTATTTAATTAGAGGTTTACGAATTAAGCCTGAGCTTGCAGTTATTTGACAACGAGGGAAGCGGTGGATGCAGCAGTGATTTCATAATTCACTGTTTTCCCGAGATTTTATTTCGAAGAGTATTACAAGGAAGGAGCTACAAGTTCTTTTCAATCAATAGCTAAAAGTTGAAATCTGTATCGTTATTCGACCAATATTATATGACTCCCCTCTTATAGATGGTGGCAACTACAGCTTCTTTTTTGAATGTAAGCCTCCATCCGGATTGAGGTGGTGGAGGCGGTAGCGATGCTATAAGTCACAGTATTTATGAAACTCAATTCAATAAAGTACTACAAGGGACTACAATACCTTTTAAATCCCAAGGTAAATTAGCTATTCGTATGCAAAGGTTAATGAGATCGTCGACAGTAAGAGGGGGGGGGTGAATTCGCGCTCTCCTTTGAGAAAGTGTTTGGGACTTCTGTAGAGATGTGGGTTAGAATGCTTGTTGTAATAAATAGAGGACGTGAAATGAGTGCTCTGCTCTAGAGTATGCGAAAACCTTCAACGTTATGGTGCCGAAGTTAATTCAGATATCATTACACTACTAGAGAAGGCAGAAAGCTGACTCAATAACCTTTTGTTAAATAATTCAGATTATACGAAAAGAATCATTGGGGGCTATACTGTGCTTTGATACTCATTTTTATACTAATTTTGTAGATACTTTTGCTGTATCAGATATTTCGAAATACTTTCGAGTTTTATTGGCAAATGAAACCAGAGACAGCATAACTGGAACTTCAATTAAAACACCCACAACCGTAGCCAAAGCCGCTCCAGAATTTAATCCAAAAAGGCCAATAGCTACTGCCACAGCCAACTCAAAAAAGTTTGACGTACCAATCATAGCAGCGGGAGCGGCAACATCGTGGGGAATCTTCCATTTATAGGCCCAAAAATATGCGATAGCAAAAATACCGTAACTTTGAATAACTAGCGGAACTGCGATAAGTAGGACGACTAAAGGTTTAGCGATTATAGTTGGAGCTTGAAAAGCAAAAAGTAAAATTACCGTTCCTAGCAGGCCAATAATGGCCATGGGTTTCAGATTTGTAAGAAAGGTAGATAGTCTTCTTTCTCCCAGAGTTATAAGATATTTTCTTGTAACAAAACCAGCAATAAGAGGAATGACCACATAGAGAACAACAGAAAGGAATAAGGTTTCCCATGGGACAGCTATTTTATTTATTCCTAATAACATACCTGCGATGGGAGCAAAGGCAATAATCATAATAAGATCATTAATGGAAACCTGGACGAGGGTATAGTTAGCATCTCCTTTGGTAAGGTGACTCCATACGAAAACCATCGCCGTACATGGTGCAACTCCGAGCAATATCATGCCCGCAATATACTCTTTTGCCGATTCTGGCGTTACCAGGCCTGAAAAAATGAAGTTGAAAAAAAGTATTCCAAGGGCGGCCATTGTAAATGGCTTTAAGAGCCAGTTGACGACTAAGGTTAGACATAAGCCCTTTGGTTTTCGTCCAACATCTCTAATTGATGAGAAATCTACTTGAATCATCATAGGATAGATCATAACCCATATCAATAGTGCTACGACCAAATTAACATTTGCATATTCAAATTTACTAATTAGATGTATAAGATTAGGTGCAATTACACCAATTCCTACACCAATCAGTATACAAAAACCAATCCAGATGCTTAAAAAGCGTTCGAAAACTCCCATTTTAAAATTCTCCTATCCGCATCAACTAGATGCACAGCTTGCCGTTTTTAAATTTGCCTCATGCATAGTCATATACAGTTCACCAGCTCTTTAAATTCGTTTAACACTTTTGGATCGACACAATAATAGCGTCGAGGACCGTCTACAGTTCCTCTGATTAGTCCCGATTCTTTTAAAATGCGAAGATGTTCCGAAATTGTGGACGGAGCTAGGGGAAGCTGGTCGCTTAGATCACCCGTGATACATGTCTTGTCTTTAACAAGAATCTTTAAAATACTCACCCTGGCCGGATGAGCCATAGCTTTACATAATACAGCCATTCTTCGTGAGGATTTTTCAAATTCATTCAAGATACCACTCCTTAATTCGTATATCGACGAATAACGAATAAAACTTTAGGTGTATAGTTAAATTTGAAAAACTAAATAAAATCAGCACCATATACATTTGTATAGAGAAAAACTTTGAGTTTTCCGGGGAGTCAGTAGAGATCGTTCTTCAGTGGAGTCTAAAGATCTTCAGCAACCATAATATCCTCGAAGAGATTTTCGGCGAGATTTATGATGGAGATGATGATCCAGTATTTGATCATTAAGCTGAGAATTCTATCATCTTATCCTTCCATACTAGATGAAATTTAACTCATTATTGATATTATAACCAAAAGCCACGGCATGATTGCGATTGAAAACTTCGGAACACAAAGAATGTCAAAGTCTGCAAAAGGAACTGCTGGTGCAACCGTCCCAAATGCTTTGAAGGATGAAAATCCTGATAAGAATTCCCCACTATAGCGAATGCTTAGTGGAGGGAGGTTTCAATTAGTCAGCACGAAATGCAAAGCCGATACGGGAGCAATATTATAAGAGAAGCTGTTCTCACTAAGCGAAAGTATGCCAGCGTTTTCAATACTGTCTTGTTGCTCCGAGAGCTTATAAACACTGGCACTGCTATATGTTTCAGATGCATCAATAGTAAATGTGCCGAAAACCTGATTATCGAGGTTCTTATTAATCACTATAATATGTAAATTCCCGCTTTTAGTGTTCTTTGCTGAATATATAGAAGTATTTTCTTTATCTGTCATTTCTGATTTAACGCTAAGATCACCAAATGTAGAATTTGCACCGTCATAGTTCCTAAAAAGCTGATATGCAAGAGTGATAAACTTAGATTCTGCATTGAAGTCCCAAATAGATGCAGCATACACATTGTATTTTCCGAAAATACCTAAGACATCGGCCTGAGCAATGCCGCCTGTAATATCATGACCTCCCCCATAGTTAAATTCTGTAAAAGCTAACTTTGTACCGGGATAAAAATCTTGAATGGATTGTGTCACTTTCGGGATAAGAGGAAGGTAGTCAGAAAAATACTTTGCAATCCAACTGTTCTCTTGATATTCAGGATCCCACAGCGAACGCGGAGCTTGCAGTCTAGCTATTCTATCTTGACGCGAGTTTGCTGAGGAACTTGTGATACGTGCATCACCCGTAGCTTCTGGGTACCAGTGAAGATCTAAAACATCCAAGAGCCTAGTGCCACTATTGTTCTCGGCTAGTTTCATTCTATCAAGATAATAGTCAATAAACCAAGAATACTTGTTCTTTAAATCATCGGACCAATCTGGTGCCTCTTGCAAATTAAGATAAGCTGAAAAGCCATATAATGCTGGGCCGTAAATCAGGCAACTCGGATCAACATCTTTGATTGCCGCAGCTGTAGCTAGTGATTTATCGGTTAATTCCTGTACCTGTACTTTACTAGGATGAATTCTCGGATGCGTATCAGCCCAAAGCCCCGGTTCGTTATCGAGAGAATATGCTAATATCCCACCTTCGTTCGCATAGCCGTAAGTATTCACCATGAGATTCACAAATTCATTGATATAAACAGCATTATCACTGAGATCTGGATTTAAGGAGAAGGTAGCTTTATCCTTAGCCGGATAAATTGGTATCCAGCGAGAAGAAGGAGCTGTTTCTGATTCAAAAACTTCTCCGTTTCCATCGGCAGCAACATATCCTGCTAATGGTACTGTTAATAATACCTGCGCACCCCAATCAACAGCATGATCCATGAGAAATCGATTTGATAAAGCAGGTTCACTTCCATCACTACCTTCTGGAATCAAATACCCATCATTCGAGTGATACCAGTCACTACCGGCACTGGACCAATTGTTTTCCCAGTTATAGCCGGTAAGGCGATTCCCCCCCAATCTAAAGAAATTAAAGTTTTGCTCACTATTTATAGTACTATTAGTACCATAAATCAGTGGGCTGATCGGATGATTATCCTGACCTGGTTCGATAGTAAAGGAGACCTCCAAATTCTGGAGATTGCCGGTATCGCTGGAATCTTTATCGATATGATCTTTGGATTTGCCACTAATGCAAGCAGCTGAAAACACAGTAATAAAAATGAAATACATTTTAATCAAAATAATACGCCCTATCCCATACTTCAAACTAGTAATTATGTTTAGTTTACGATTATCATCGGTATCTTGCATGAAGTATCTTTGTAAGAATTATATTTAGCTAAAATAACAATTTTTATAAGAAATATTTAAGTGAAATATTACATATTATGGAAAAAATCAATTTTTACGTCTTAATGAATACGACAAAATCATTGAAAGACCGAGTATAGAGCTAAGAAACTGTTTTAATAGCATAGGGGTGAATACTGTTTCATATTGCAGCGACTTACCCTTTGATTGTGCATATTTTTCAAAGGGCCTTGTACACCTATATGAGCTAACATGGGAGAGTTGCTAGCTTAAAGGGATCACATATAACTGGCACATTGCTTACCTTGCAAGGTCACCTAAATAGTACGGATTTGGAGCCTGCGGCCCATTTAACGGGCCAAGTCATTCCTTATTATTTCTGTAGCAGATTTTTCTCCAGAGCAAGCTCCTTCTGAACTCGTCGTTGAAAGCCTTATGAAAAGCTTATCATCTTAGAAGGGAAGGAGGGTTCTTATTTTTGACAGAGAGGGACCATTAGACTTTAATGATTTTCAGAAAGTGGAAAGCTACCTAAATCAATTTAATCCAAGAGGAAATTGGACTGGGGCTGATTTTTTTGCACTTGCCAATTACACCTTAATAAAAAGGGATATACTCTTTTGCTTATCGCTTATATTGGAACTACATTCATAGGCTTCCTCATCCTTCATTTTTCTGTAATTCTCCTTGAGCATCCTGCGTTAGACCTAATCACCATTGATGTGTCCGAAAAAGGGTGGGCTGCGAGGTGCGAGCAGAAGATCCTAAGTTGCGCCTGATCTTTACGAAAATACCGTTATCCTATGGCAGCACCTTGTCTAATCATGCTGCGAGGGACCCGCTAACTCAAGGGGTTGAAGAGATTCCCAAGCAACAACGACACTGGATCGCAGTTCCCTCACGGACGTTAAACTTATCAGAAACATGTAAATTTCTTAATAGCTACTGGATGGTACCCTCAAGGAAGTCTAATATCTCATGGCAGTAGTGGTCATCTGATCCAGGTAATGCAACGGCGCAATATCCCCGTATCTCAAGTTTATTGATAATCAAATACCACAAACCCCACAGGAAGAAAATTTTGTTGATCTGGGTTTGGCAGAAGTAGAGGGCTGCTGGATGGCCCTCCCTGCTTCTATTTGGCAATAGTCTTTTCAACAGGACCAGTGCCACTAACACATTGGGAAGGATTAAGAGGTTTTTCTTTTCCTACTCTAGCACTTACGTGCAACTGTTCGCGTAGAAGCATTTCTCCTTGAATGCTTGTCTGCATCGGTCGCTGATATTTTAAATAATTGACCCAGGTATCAAAGGAACTAAACCTGTTTCTTACCTTGTTCCAATCCCAATAGCGATGATTATTCGCTACCTCTGAAGCAATGGCTTCCCCAATACTGAGGCCTTCGCCTCCAAAGGTCGTGGCTACTGTCGGTCTGTTGTCGCCATAGTCACGATGGGCATGAAACCCCCAACGCAAGAATCCATGCATTTCAATCTTGGAATAAGTCTTGACCTTTGCTTGCCACTTTTGGACATAGTCTTGAGCCGTCACAACCAACTCGACTTCTTGCTCACTACAACCTGGCACTTGGATGGACGTATCAAAACCGAAACTATCACCTTCCCATTGAGCAGAACTAGAACCTTCTGTAATACTTTTGGAGACTTCACCGGCAAAACTAATGCTTGCAGTATATTTTGTTTCACCTCCGAAACCAAGGAGCCCAGCCTTAAGCCCTACCTCCACGGAATTGCTGACAGTAGTCGTGAAACTTCCGCCGACAACTGTTGAGCTATTAGTTGTCAGAACACTTCGTTTACTTCCGTTGTAGGAGACCGAAGCAGATGCTGGGTTGGTTCCGTAGTTTTTGATCGTTAAAACCTGAACAGACTGTATGTTAGGTGCGCCTTTGGATTGTGCCTTTGCAATATCAATATCGTAAAGGTCAGATCTGAAGTCATACAGTGTGTAGGCAGTACGGTCGTTGTTCCTATATCCATCTTTGTTGCAACGTTCCTTGGAAAATCGCTCTTGCCGTATGACGAAACGATCACCTTCCCAACCACTGTAAAATGGACAGCCATAAGCCCAGCCATAACCTATCATATTTGCAAAATTATAGACTCCACGAAGCTGTTTTTGGAAAAAATCTTGCGTGTAGTCTCTGATAAACTCGTCTTGCTGTGTTTTCAATATTTGACTATCGAGTGAGCTGTTTTCCTCTACGCCACAGGAAGATAGAACAAGTACGAACATGGAAGTCACACAAAGCTTTTTCATAGATCCCCTCACTACAAAAGTGTTAGCTATGAGGCGAACCTAGAAATTTGAGCTAAGCTTGTCAACCTTTAATTAGCTCTACATTCCCTTCGGACATCAACGTTTCTGCCCGAAAATCAGCTATATTTAAGATTTTTAAAATGTTGTTGATTAATTCTCTCTTTGGAAATTAATTCCTTAAACAACTGTTTTGTTGACTAGAATCTGAAAGTTAGATTTACATTTTTCGTTACAGAATATCCTTGATTTTGCTGTTTTGCCTTTCATAGAGGCAAAATAATATTCTTTAACACCTTGCGCATTCCATAGAATCCATGAATCATAAAAGCCGCAATCAAAGTCATAGAATATAACTTTATTGTAATTAGTGGCTATATTTTCCGCTCAACCATAAAAGCAAGACTGCTGAGTGGGGATACCTTTAGGTTTCTCTCTTTAGGTTATGGATCGATTACGCTTTTGGTCTCTTGTTAGCTTTGACATTACTAAATCCCTAGATAGAAAAGAAATTTTGTAAAAGTATTTCACTCGGCCCAAAATACGGAATTCCACAGCTGTAGGCAACTACCTTTAAAGCTAATTTATCAATTTCTAAAAATGTGCTAATCCTAATATTTCTCAATTCAATCTATTCCGTAAAGGAGGTAGTTTATGGGGAAAATAGGTAGAAACGCTCCATGCCCTTGTGGCTCCGGCAAAAAGTATAAAAAGTGCTGTCTCCAGCTCGCTACAGACGTTGAAAGGGAACAGAGCCATTCCTCTCCCCTACCATTGCCAAAGCGTAGTGACATATTGAACCAAGTCTTTATGCATATCAGTATTGCTGCTCCTAAAGAACTTCATCAATCTTTAAGAGCCATGTGCCTACAAAATCTGATTGGCTCCGCTTTGGCTAATTACTTGGAGGTAGCGAATGATTTTAATCCCTACGAAGATCAGCTAACAGGCTTATTCTATCCTGTTAGGCGCTTGAAGCTTGATTTTTTCCAAGGAAACATCAGAAGTCACCTAAAAAAAACTATGACACCGAGTGTCTTTGAAATCACAAAAGCCATCACCAAAAGCCGATTAACCATTTTAAAAATAGATCTTACCGAGCAGGATCATTGTCGCTCTAAGTCAATCGAAAAGGCATTAAAGCTCATAAATGACCCATACTTGGCAGATATTTGCCAGGTCAATTGTGATGAAGGCGAGTTCCCATTATACTATCTAGATAGCTGTACTGATTCGACTGACAAAAAGAAGATTCATATACCATGCTGTTGGCTACCCCGAAATTCGCCACTAAAAGGTCAGTACACCCTCGCATATGTTATGGAAATTGCTAACATATGTATTGCGATTCCTAACATAGATGAATTTTTATTTGACGAAGACCTTCTGGATCTTGCCTTTAATGAAGGTCAAAGTCAAAAACAGATTGCTTCTTGGGTTGGGATTGCGGAGCAAAATCTAACATGGTCCATGCTTCTCAGTTCTAGCTATTATATATGGGAATATCATCTTAACAAAGCTAAAGATGAGCTAAGGATGGAGGGCCTAAGGTGTTCCCAGCTAAGACTTGCACAAATCTGGGCGGAAAACTTAGTACAAGAAGCCGGTGAGCAGGATGGGGCCTTTGATAAGATTCTGAACAAGTTGATTGGACCTGAAAAAGAAAAATACCAGGATATCTTTTCCTCAATATGGGACAAAGGTCGCTTAAAAGCTTGGGGACAAGGCGATCGATCAATCCCCCATGGCCAGCAATTAGTTAAGGCTCTGCTACAAGAGCTATCTGAGGAAGAAGAGTTGCTTTATGCAGCCAGAACAAGGAAAAAGCGAGGCGCGAGAAAATCCGACTATCAACACTTCCATCGATACAAACGCTCGAACTTTAACCCTCTCGATATTAAGGAAATTCAATTAACAGCCACTTCCCAGACCCTAAAAAGCTGTATGTTGGGGATTATGCATAACTATGGATTCTCTCTAACAGTTCCAGCAATCCAATGGAGTCATGATTCCGTAGACCTTGAGTTAAATGTTGTGCAAGATTTGGTGATCCTTCCCGTTAGCTTTCTCGCCTATGAATGGTCCATGCTCGAAGAACTTGCTAAGTGGGTTTTGGCAACTTTACTAGCCGAACAATATCAGAAAAACAATTCTCTTTCAAAAAGCAAAGCATTTGAAATGGCAGCTAAAAGACTATGCTTATCGAAGGAATTTGCCGATGAGGGGGACAAGCTAAAAACAATGCCAAAGCATTGGAAGTTTGATCAAGCAGGCTTGGACGATCGCCAAAAGTCGGTTATGAGAAAGGTTGATAAACTGTTTTCTCTAGCAAGTTCAAGCAACAAGTCCGAGGCAGACCTTGCGATGCAAAGAGCACAAGAACTACTAAATAATTATAATCTTGATAAAAGTAAGTTAGAATCGTCATCAAAAAGTAGCTTGGTTAAACTAACTTTGTATTTAGAACGTCAATCGGCTAGTCGCTTAATCAATGAAATCTGCGGTATTTTATCGTCCTTTTACTTTGTCCGGATTATTTACGGCAAAGCCTGGAACTATGAAAAGGAGTCTTTTGAAACAGTTGTCAATGTTCTGGGCGAAAGACACAACGTACTTATGGCTGAGCATGTTTTCGATTTTTTAGTGTACAAGGCTGATAACCTTTGGAAGAAAGCAAAGAAAGATGGGCTTACAAATAAGCAAAAACTAAGCTTTCAGGTTGGACTTATATGGGGATTTCGAGCAAGCTTAGAAAAAATTGAGGAGGGTCGCCGCAAAGCGAAAACAACAGAGCAAAATCTCAATGCCCTCATCGCGCTTAATGAGGAGCAACTCAACGACTACGTTGACTCTTTATACCCCAGTCTGCGCGACATTTCTCGCAGAAGGCTTTCTGTTGACAAAGAGGGTTATCAGGCGGGGACCGATCAGGGATCAAAGTTAAGGATTGATCGACCGATCGCCAATCGCGAAGACTCAAAAGGAGGGACTCCTCTACTTGGACCTTAAAGGACGACCTAGGCTTAACTTTTTTCGCAGTAGCTTACAGGTTTTAATTAGCATAACTTATGTTTCTTTATTGTTTTTCGAGTGACAATGCTCCACGCTTAAATTGCGAATCTTTGCGTGGATTTTCCTAGCTTGCCGCTTTTTCATGTGCTTCTACGCACGAGCAAGCTTGCGTTCCATCATACGGTAGTAGCGACTATTCGCTACCTTTTTGCCGCTGGAGAGAGTGGCCACATCTTTCATACCCAGATCAATGCCAACTTCAGCACTGGCATCATATTGTTCTGACTCATACTCAACTGCGATACACAGATACCATCTACCACGTGAATCTTCACATAGCTCCCCAGCCCCGTAGCTACCTTTAACAGGGATTCGTTCTGGCTGAAATACACTAAGCTTTAACCCAGCATATCTTACTTGTCCTTCCTTGAAAGAAATCCCTGTTTTTTTAAAAAGAATCCATCCCAGAGACTTTTTTCCTCTCCAACGAAGTTTTCGCTTCTTAAATTGACGACGTCTTAGTGCATACTCTGAGCACACTTCTTGAACTGTCGTAGAATTAATACCAAGCTCATATCCCCATGGATAAATCCAGGGGCTTTACGACGGTTTTTCAGTAAACCTCATGTTTTTTACCCTAAAGTAACTCCATATGGCTTGTTTTTATCCCTTATTAAGCCGACTAAAGTAATTATTTCTCTGCCGAGCTTTTTAGGTAAGTTATGAAAGCTTTAATTTTTGAAGACGACCTAATCGTTTTGGAAATCGTAACTGAATTCCTGGAAGAATTGAACTTCGAGGTTGATACTTGTATTTTTCCTGCCCTAGTGATGGAAAAGGTAAAGGTAAATACTTATGATTTAATAATCTTGGATCTATACACTCCGGAAATGGATGGGTTTGAATTAACCTACAAAATCAAGGAGTTCGATCAGAAAATTCCCATACTAGGTATTACGGGCTCCGATGATTATGGTTATTCACTCCTCCGCTTGGACGACGGTAAAAAAAGGGAAAAGATCCAAACCATCCTTGCTAAACCCTTCTCTTTTCAGGACTTTGCAGAAATTATCAAGATAAAGTTTCCGAACTAGACTTGAGGAAAATCTTCTACAGGACATATACATAACCTGTCAGGTCACTATTGCGTGTGTAACATGGTCCCTGAAGCAAAAAACACTAATTTAACCTTACCTTCAAACTGGATTTATATATTGGCGATATGTTACTACGAAACGCCCAACAATACTTTACAAGTCATCTTAGAGATCGATATGCTAGATGGCTTCCCTCCATGGCAAATAGACCTCGAAATGTAGGGCATTTGCAGCCATTCCCCATGATCTTTAACTCATAATTCACTTTTAGAACCGGAAAATTTTTGAAAGTTTTCTCTTTGCTTATTAAACTCTTAGCCCTATTTATGTAAGTTGGAGTTTATTGATGAATGCTCTATTATTGGAAGATGATATCGATACCCTTGATGTTACCTGTGAGTACCTCCAATGCCTGAATTTAACGATCAAAAAGTTTAGTTTTCCTAGCAAAGCCCTAAGAGCTTTAGAAAAAGAACAATTCGATCTTATCTTTACTGACATAATTTTACCTGAAATGGATGGTTTTGAGTTCGCCTATCAAGTAAGAGCAATGGGTGTAAATTCTCATATAATTGCTATTACCGGTCTTCCTGACTATGGTGAAGTCCTACTGAAATCTACTGATGGAAAAAACCGCTTAGCCATCAATCATATTTTATTAAAGCCGGTGGAGTACGAAGAAATCGAAAAGGTTGTTAGCCTGTTTGCTTCTCCATCTACCGGCCTCAGTACTTAACCCCCTTTTCTTCGCCTTTTTATCAGCTTTCGAAAAAAAGGGGATTAGCTAAAACGGACGACAATAGGCTATTTAATTCCAGCACTGCGATTAATCGCATTTTGCCACATATTTGTGAAAAAATCTGCTGATCGGAATATTGGCTCAAGGTCAGAGCGTTTTAAACCCTGCTGCCTTAAGTCTTCAAAAAAGTCTGGGATCAAACCGATATGAGCGGCGCCGTCAGTATTAAAATCGAAGGTCCGAGCTCCAAACTGATAAAGCTCCATTTGCTGGGAGTTGGGATTTGTGGCTGCTGGTATCAAAGCCGTATCTAAAGCGAAGGGATAGTTCACACGGCTACTATCGGGTTGTGCAATTGAAGAGCTACCACCGGGGCAAGCATGATCACCAAAACGCGGACCCGGCATGTGAGCGAAACCGTTAAAATCCGTACCTATGGCGATAGATCCATCATATGAACTTTCCCCAATGAGATCCTTAAGGTACATGTAAGATTGGGCAAAAGTTTGACTGGTGGCTCCACAGCCATGGGGAATATACTGTCCACCATCCCCTCGCCACTCACCTACTTCCATAAGGTTCCCTTGGCCAGGGATCAAGCCAATCATACCCCCAAGGTTCACAATGCGGGTTAGTTCACGACCAGGAGGATTCGCTTCGTGACGATTACCCAAGTTAGCCATATCGTACAGGCCTGTATGGCCAGTTACAATGCCAGGGTAAGATTGGGCCTCAGCCACACCAATAGCATCAGACATTGAGCGCGCAGACATATGTCCCACATCAATCAGCATGCCTTTCTTCATCAAGGCTTCCATGAAAAACTTACCTTTTTCTGTCAAACCCAGGACATTACAATCCTTACTATAGTGCTTGCAATCGTAACTATCTCCCCCGGAGATAAGGTTATAGAGTGCAGCCCCCCCAAAATCATTGGTTTTCAAATGTATGGGAAAGACATAACGCAAACCCAGATCATAGAGCTCATTAACACCGTCTTCGATTTGTTCAAAATCACAGGCATCGGGTCGGCAACCGAGGGGATAATCAACTTCAGTACCGAGAATAACAGCAAGCTTACCAGCCGCGATGACCTGCCGGGCTTCTTCTGGAGATGTTACGACACGGAACCAGCCATCTCCTCCATTCTTTTGATCAATCCAGTTCTGCATCGCATAAACAGCTTCTGTCTGGCGTCGCAGAGTTTCCATATCATCAAGGTCCAGAACGGGGTCAGTAGCAATAGAGATGCCTTTTACGATGTCCGGCAATCCATTATCTTTCGCTCCGAACATAAAGTCCCCATTGACAGCTAACGCTACCATAGCCCGTAAACCACCCTCATAAGCTCTCTTAATCCATTCATAGTACATAGTCTGGTGAGTTAAGCTATCGTGTGCAGGCCAATAAGGAAATCCTTCG